>NZ_CP014845.1:1535168-1842201 GCF_001598055.1 Cupriavidus nantongensis
GGATGGTGCGGATCGGGATGCCGGCATCGGGCGCGTCGATAGCCACGCCGCAGCCATAGGTGTGCTCCAGCCCGACCACGTCGTCGACGTTGGGGTACTTCAGCAGCAGCTCTTCCTTGATCCGGCGCACCGCGAACTCGACCACGCCCTCGACGCACTGCACCGTGGTGGTAATGCCCAGGATGTTGCGCGTGCCGACCGAGCCGTCGGCATTGCGGTAGCCCTCGAAGGTATAGCCGCCCAGCGGCGGCAGCGGCGTCACGCGCGTGCCGACCGGCAGGTCGTCCAGTCCAGGCGCGGCCGGCATGCGGATCACGCGCTCGTTGACCCAGCTGCCGCGCGGCAGGTCCCTGAGCGCGTAGCCGATCACGACGTTGTAGCGGATCACCGCGTCGCCTTCGCGCAGGTCCGCCAGCGCCACCTTGTGGCCTTGCGGGACGGCCTCGGCCAGCGCCAGGCCGCAGGGGAAGGTGGTGCCTGCGGGCAGGCCATCGTCATTGGCAACGATGGCGACGTTGTCGTGCGCATGCATCGTGATGTAGAGGGGGCGCGACGCCTGCGGGGCCGCGGTAGGGGTCACTGCCATGTCTGCTCCAGCCCGGCAATTAAACCAAGGGCATGTGTTACGTTGTCTGACAACATTTTACCGATTTCATTGGTTCTTCGGCTGCGGGTTATCCCTTGATCGGGCCAGTTTTGGGCGCACCGTGTCACACATTTACCCCTTGTTGTACGACAACACATATGCCGCAGCCACGCCACGATCAGGCAAAAGCCGCCATTGCTGCACCGCAAAATGACCGTTCCCTGCGACATGGCCTATAAGAGTGCAACCGGTTTCATGCCAGATGACGCCGGCCAGTCTACGCGCCGGCCCCAAGTCACACCCCTGCCCGGCGCCAAATTCCATTCCGCACGCCTGGCCGTTTCCCGCGGCCAGGCACACGACAGGAGGCACCACTCATGCGCTGGAAGCAACGTCCGCAAGGTTCCAACTGGGGCGACTTCGGCCCCGACGACCAGCTCGGCCGCATCAACCTGATCGGGCCCGAACAGGTCATCAAGGGCGCGCGCGAGGTGCAGGCCGGCCTGAGCTTCTGCCTGTCGCTGCCGCTGGACTACCCGGGCGGCAACAAGCTCAATCCGCGCCGCCATCCGCCGGTGCTGCGCCCGACCTTTCGCGACGACTCGCCCTACACCAACTTCCCGCTGGCGAAGATGGATCCTGCCGCGACCGATGTGATCAGCGACGACCAGGTGCTGATGTGCCTGCAGTACAGCACGCAATGGGACGCGCTGGCGCATGTGGGCGCGCTCTTCGACGCCGACGGCGATGGCCGCGCCGAACGGGTCTACTACAACGGCTACCGCGCCAACGAGCATATCGTCGGGCCGGTCGACTACGCCGAGGACGACAACTTCGCGGCGCACCCGTGCGGCCACGACCACAGCGCGGCGCACGCGCTCGGCATCGAGAACTTCGCGGTCAAGGGCATGCAGGGACGCGGCGTGCTGGTGGACCTGGCGCACGTGTTTGGCATGGACTTTCGCAACGTCGGCTACGACGACCTGATGCGCGCGATGGAAACCGGCAAGGTGGAGGTCGAACGCGGCGACATGCTGCTGCTGCGCACCGGCTTTGCCGAAGTGGTGCTGTCGATGCAGCGTGAGCCCGATGAGGCCGTGCTGCATCACAGCTGCTGCGCGCTCGACGGGCGTGACGACAAGCTGCTGGACTGGATCACCGATGCGGGGATCGCGGCGCTGATCGCGGATAACTATGCGGTGGAGCGGTACCCTGCCCGGCCTGCGCCCGAGGGCGAATCGCACCATCCTTTGCTGCCGCTGCATCACCATTGCCTGTTCAAGCTGGGATTGCCGCTGGGGGAGCTGTGGTATTTGCGGGAGCTGGCGGATTGGCTGCGGGGGAATGGGCGGACGCGGTTTCAGTTGACGGCGCCGCCGTTGAGGTTGCCTGGCGCCGTGGGGTCGCCGGTTACGCCGGTTGCTACGGTGTGAGTGTTTTTGGGATTCGTTGGCACTGCGGTCGGTGGTCGTGCTTGGCGGGCGCTGCTGTTTCGCCGGCGTAGCCGGCGACCTCCTTTCTGTCCGAGCGACAGAAAGGAGGCAAAGAGCGCGTCGCCTAAGCGGCTGGCTAAGGCGGCGTTGGTAGTTCGGGCGGTGGTGACTTGCGGTCGTGCTGGTGGTGGTTCCACCCTGCTGACGCTACCTGGATGTGCCTGGCGTTCGAGGTCGGATGGACGAACCCGACTTTAGGTCGGTGGCCGCCTTCTAACGGCGTTATTGGTGGGACGCCTTCGGCTGCGCTGCGCGCGCTCCCTATCTCAGGTCTTGGGCACTGGCACGGAGTGCGTCGCTGCGCTCGCACGCGTTGACGCGGGCGAGCCTTCTGGTTTTTATTGCCCGCTTGTTTGCTCCCCTCTCCCGCGCGCGGGGCGGGGGTGAGGGCGGGCGCCTCGACGAAGTCGGGCCTATGCACGGGGGCCTGTCAGAAATTTTGTGTTTAGGGCATAACATGTCGCCAAGGAGCATGTCATGCCACGTAGAAACAAGACGAGCCAGGCCGCCGATCGTGAGCTGCCGACCATTCCCGAGGATCTGATCGCCCATTTCGTAAAGGGTCCGATGACTGCCGAGGCCGTGCAGGACGCCTCAATGGCATTCAAGAAGGCCCTGATCGAGCGGGCGTTGGGCGCCGAGCTCGGCCATCATCTGGGTTACCCGGCTGGCGCTGAGCGCCCAGCCGGCACAGCCAATCAACGCAATGGCAAGAGCGCTAAGACGGTTTTGACCGAGGACGGGCCGCTGCGAGTGGACATACCGCGCGACCGCGACGGCAGCTTCGATCCGATCCTGATTCCCAAGCACGAGCGGCGCTTCACCGGGTTCGACGACAAGATCGTGGCCATGTACGCCCGCGGCATGACCGTGCGCGAGATCCAGGCTTTTCTGGGCGAGCAGTACGGCACCGAGGTGTCGCCAGAATTCATCAGTTCGGTCACCGATGCGGTCATGGACGAAGTCACCACCTGGCAAGCCCGCCCGCTGGAGGCGATGTACCCGGTGGTGTTCTTCGACGCGCTGCGGGTCAAGATGCGCGAGGACGGCGTGGTACGCAACAAGGCCGTCTATCTGGCCTTGGGCGTGCTGCCCGACGGCACGCGCGACATCCTTGGCCTGTGGATCGAGAGCACCGAAGGCGCCAAGTTCTGGATGAAGGTGTTCAACGACCTGAAGACCCGTGGCACGCAGGACATCCTGATTGCAGTGACCGACGGGCTCAAGGGCATGGAACAGGCCCTGAATGCGGTGTTCCCGGCCACGACGCTACAGACCTGCATCGTGCATCTGATCCGAAACAGCTTGAGCTACGCCGGTTGGAAAGAGCGCCGGGCCGTGGCTGCGGCGCTTAAGCCCGTGTACACCGCGCCCACTGTTGAGGCGGCGCTGGCCGAACTGGCGGCATTCGAGCAGAGCGAATGGGCTAAGAAGTACCCCCCGATCGCCGCGTCCTGGCGTCGCGCCTGGGATCAAGTGATCCCGTTCTTTACGTTTCCGCCGGCGATCCGCAAGATCATCTACACGACGAACGCGATCGAGAGCATCAACGCGCAACTACGTAAGATCATCAAGACGCGGGGGCACTTCCCCAGTGACGAGGCGGCAACGAAGCTGCTATGGCTGGCCCTGCGCAACATCACCGGCAAGTGGGGCAGCTCAACGCATGACTGGAAAGCTGCCATGAACCAGTTCGCGATTCTCTATGAGGAACGCTTTACCCACCCGCATCACTGAGATAATGCTGGCTCACCGGTTACGTCGACGGTGAGCCTTTAACTGCCCTGAACACAAAAACGCTGACAGGCCCATGCACGGCGGTGGCCCAGGCAATCTGCCGTTACCCCATCAACGCCTTTGCCTGCGCTACGCGCAAACACCAAAAGACCGTCAGCCCATATCGAGCCTGCGCAGCAGCCGCAGGCGTCCCCGCGATATCGCCCGCAGCAGGCTGCCTACACCCTGTTGGGATCGTTCAATAGTCAGTGATCGTAGGCACCGCCCCTGACTCACATAGCGTCAGCAGGTTCGAACGGGCACCCACGCCAAACGGAAATCACCACCGCCCGACCCACCAACGCCGCGGAATTGATTGCCAGCCGCACAGGCGACGCGTTTTTTGGTTACTTTTTGGGGCTCGGCCAAAAAGTGACCCGCCCAGCAGGGCGGAACCACGCGGTTCAAGCGCCGACAGCATGTCACCAACAGCAACTACTCAAATCCGCCCCCGATCCACATCAAGAAGGCCGCGCGACGCTAGCGGAGGGCGGCGGGCCTGACGACGAGGGTGGAAGACCGATGCAAACACCAAGCCGGCCAGCCTTGCGGCTGCCTCGTGTCCGGCCCGCCATGGATGACAAGCGCGTATGCGGAGACAGGCGGCGTCGAAGACGCCGACCTGTGGTGCTTGCAGTTCGGGCTTCCACGCCCGGCCACCGTTGTGTGCGATGACCGTGTCAGTCTCCCGCATTAGAGTCAGGAACTCGATAAGACAGTTCCCATTCCTGAGCGGACGCGGCATCGTGCCGTCGCTGCACCCGTTCGCAAATAGCCGATCTCCGAAACAATTCCTCAAGACATGCCTTGGCTGGTGAAGTGGCAGATTGGCGGTCGTGACTTCGTTGATACTCCTGCCCTCTCCCCCGCCCCTCTCCCGCAAGCGGGAGGGGCGAAAACATGCGGGAGGGTCGGCTCGTCGGGCTGGCCCGCCCAAGCACGGCGACCCGACCTTCAGGCAACCCCCTTCCTGCCCCGCATCCTCAAATCACTAACCACCGGCCACACCAGCACGAACACCGCCAGCCCCATGATCGTCCCCACCAGCCCGTTCGACCAGAACACATCCAACGCCCCGGACGACACCAGCATCGTTTGCCGGAACGCGTCCTCGGCCCGGTCCCCCAGCACCAGCGCCAGCACCATCGGCGCCAACGGGTAATCCAACTTCTTCAACACATAGCCCACCACGCCGAAGCCCAGCATCAGCCAGACGTCGAACAACGCGCCGTTGACGGTGTAAGCGCCGATGGCGCAGATCACCAGGATCAGTGGCGCGATGATCGAGAACGGAATGCGCAGGATTGCCGCGAACAGTGGCACGGTCGACAGCACCACGATCAGTCCGACGATATTGCCCAGGTACATGCTGGCGATCAGCCCCCAGACGAACGGCCCCTGCTCGGCGAACAGCAGCGGTCCGGGCTGCAGGCCCCAGATCATCAGGCCGCCCAGCAGCACCGCCGCGGTGGCGGAACCGGGAATGCCCAGGGCCAGCATTGGCAGCAGCGCGCTGGTGCCTGCCGCGTGTGCTGCGGTCTCGGGTGCGACCACGCCTTCGACATTGCCCTGCCCGAACGAATCGGGATCCCTGGCCATGCGCTTGGCCACGCCATAGCCCATGAACGACGCCGCGGTGGCGCCGCCCGGGGTGATGCCCAGCCAGCAGCCGATCACCGACGAGCGCAGCACCGTCAGCCAGTAGCGCGGCAGTTCGGCCCAGGTCTTCAGCACCACCTTCAGGTCGATGCGGGCCTGCTTGCCGCGGAAGGCGACGCCCTCTTCCATCGTCATCAGGATCTCGCTGATGCCGAACAGGCCGATCACCGCCACCAGGAAGTCGAAGCCGCGCAGCAGCTCGGTCGAGCCGAAGGTCATGCGCAGCGTGCCCGATACCGTGTCCATGCCGACTGCCGCCAGCACGAAGCCCAGGCACATCGCGATCAGGATCTTGGGCTTGGACTCCTTGCCCATGCCGACGAAGCTGCAGAAGGTCAGCAGGTACACCGCGAAGAACTCGGGCGGGCCGAAGCGCAGCGCGAACTTTGCCACCAGCGGCGCCAGGAAGGTGATCAACAGTACGCCGGCCAGCGCGCCCAGGCACGAGCCGGTGAAGGCCGAGGTCAACGCCTTGCCGGCCTCGCCGCGCTGCGCCATCGGGTAGCCGTCGAAGGTGGTGGCCACCGACCAGGCTTCGCCCGGAATATTGAACAGGATCGAGGTGATCGCCCCGCCGAACAATGCGCCCCAGTAGATGCAGGACAGCATGATGATGGCCGACACCGGGTCCATCGAAAACGTCAGCGGCAGCAGGATCGCCACGCCGTTGGGCCCGCCCAGGCCTGGCAGCACGCCGACCACGATGCCAAGCAGGATGCCGACGAACATCAGGCCGACGTTCTGCCACGACAGCGCCACGGCGAAGCCGCCCATCAATGCATTGAGTTCCTCCATGATCCGCTCCTCCCTAGTAGCCCAGCGCCGCTTCGAGCGGGCCCTTGGGCAGCGGTACGCGGAACTGGATCTCGAAGATCCAGAACAGCAAGGCATTGATCCCGACGCCGGTCAGCGCGGCCTTCCACCACGCCGCCTTGCCTACCCACACCATGAAGCCGGCGATGAAGGCCGCCGATGCCACGTAGATCCCAAGCAGCCCGATCAGCCCGACATACACGGTCAGCGGCAGCAGGATCACGCCGACCTGCCGCAGTTGCTGCCACGTTGCAAACACGACGGTGCGGTCCGCTCGCAGCGCCTGCACGCCGACCAGCACGCTGCAGACCAGGATGATGATCCCGACCCGCATCGGGAAATAGCCCGCTTCCGGCCCGTCCGGCGCCCAGCCGGCGCCGATGGCGTAGTTGCTCCAGATCACCACCAGCGCGCCGGCCAGCAGGCACAGCGCCACTGCCAGCTCCACCGCCTTGACCGAGATGCCGGCGCCCGCATGCGCCGCTTCCTGTTGTGAATCCATGTTGTCCCCCCGCCTTGCTTCAGGCCATCGGCTGCGCCGCGCGGCGCAGCCCGTTGGTGATCCGTGCCAGCGTCAGCGCGCGGCGACGAAGCCCGCCTCCTTGATGATGTCGCGGTGCGCGGCTTCGTCGCGCGCCAGGAAGTCGGTCAGGGCCTTGCCGGTCAGGAACTCGTTCTTCAGCGCGCTCTTCTCCAGGTATTCCTTCCACTCCGGCGTGGCCACGATCTTCTGCATCAGGTCGACGTAGTACTTCTGCTGCTCGGGAGTCACGCCGCCCGGCATCATGAACACGCGCAGCATCTGGTATTGCACGTCGAGGCCCTGCTCCTTGCAGGTCGGCACGTCGTACCAGCTCTGGGTCTGCGTGACCTTGGCGTTGTAGGCCATGCGCTCCGGCGCGAACACGCACAGTGCGCGATGCTCGCCGGCGCGCCACTGGCCGATCGATTCGGACGGGTTGTTGACGTTGGCGTCGATATGCTGGCCCGACAGCTGCGTGGCGGCTTCGCCGCCGCCCTTGTACGGCACGTAGATAAAGCGGGTGCCGGTCTTCTTCTGCACCAGCGCGCTGATGATCTGGTCTTCGCGCTTGGAACTGGTGCCGCCGACCTTGATCTTGCCCGCGCTCGCTTTGGACGCATCGATGAACTGGGCGATGGTCTTGTACGGCGCCGCGGCATTGGTCCACAGCACGAACTCGTCCTGCGCGATCATCGCCACCGGGGTCAGGTCGCGCCAGCTGAACGGCAGGTGGCTGACCATCGGCACCGTGTAGAGCGCCGACGAGGCCACCAGCAGCTTGTGCGGATTGCCCTGCGATGCCTTGGTATCCATCAGCCCTTCGGCGCCGCTGGCGCCCGCCTTGTTCAGCACGATCACCGGCTGGCTCATCAGCTTGTGCTTGGCGATGATGCCCTGGATCGACCGCGCCATCTGGTCCGAGGCGCCACCGGCGCTGAACGGCACCACGATCTCGACCGGCTTGGCCGGCTCCCATGCCCATGCGCTGAAGCAGGCCGTGGCACCCACCACGGCCGCCAGGGTCTTCCTGACTGTGTTGCATTGCATCGTTGGTCTCCTTTGGCTTTGACTACCCGCCGCTTGATGCGGCTCTTCTTTCTTCTCTCTTATCTTTCCTTGCTGCGCTGCCGCGCGGCATCAGCAGCTCAGGCCGCGCGCCGCGATGTCCCACAGCTCGGCCACATGCCCGTCGCGGCAGCACACGTATTGCGCGCGCAGGTTCGCGGTGGGGTCGCAATGGCCGGGCACCAGCCAGAGCTTGCTGCCCAGCAGGCTCTGGCCGTCTTGGTCCAGCACCTGCAGCACGCCGTGCTCGTCGTTGGCCGCGACATAGCGCAGCCACTGGCTGCCCGGACCGGACCACAGCCGCGGCAGCCCCGAATCCACCGCGAGCGACTTCAGGCCCGCATCGCACACCGCCACGCCGGCGCGCGCGGTGCTCATCACCGTGGTCGACAGGAACAGGCCGTGCCGCGGCTGGAAGCGGCCGGGCCATTCGCTGGCGCCATAGTGGCCGTCCAGGAACACGTAGCTGCCGGGCTGGATCTCGGTATAGACGCCGCTCTCGCAATCGAACTCCGCGGTGCCGCTGCCGCCGCCGGTAACGACCGGGCAGGCGATGCCGCGGGCACGCAGGTGCGCCACGTAGGCGCCCGCCTGTTCGGCGGCGCGCCGGGCCGCGTCGCGGCGCTGCGTCCAGTGCGCCAGGTGCTGGGCGCCGCCGTGATACGCCTGCAGCCCGCCGAAACGCAGCGACGGCGCCGCGCCGATGGCATCGGCCAGCCGGCTCAGCGCTTCGGGGCTGTCGACACCACAGCGCCCCTGCCCGACATCGGCTTCCGCCAGCACGGTGATGCGCACTCCGCCGGTGGTCGCCGCGGCGGCAATCGCGGCCACCTGGCGCAGGTCGTCCACGCACACGCTCAGGTCCACATGCCGGGCCAGTTCCACCGCCATCGCGAGCTTGTCGGCGCCGACGAACTCGTTGCTGATATGGATTCTGGCAATGCCGGCGGCGGCAAACGGATAGGCCTCGCTGAGCTTCTGGCAGCAGATGCCCACCGCGCCGGCGGCGATCTGCCGCTGCGCAATCGCGACCGACTTGTGCGCCTTGGCATGCGGGCGCAGCGCGACGCCGGCGGCATCGGCAAGCGCCTGCATCCGCGCCACGTTCTGGTCGAAGGCGTCGAGGTCGACCAGCAGCGCCGGTGTGCCGACGTCCTCGACGCGATCGCCGATCCTTGCCGGCGCCGGCGGCTGCAGGCGGGCACGATCGTGGACCGGATTGCGCATCGGCTCAATCATGGCGGCCGCCCTCCAGCGCCATCGCCAGCACCCGCGCCACATGCATCGCCTCGGCCTGGGCGCCGTCGCGGATCTGGTGGCGGCAGCTGGTGCCGTCCGCGACCACAATGGCATCGGCGCTGCGCCGGCGCACCGCCGGCAGCAGCGACAGCTCGGCCATCGCCTGCGAGGCTTCGAAATGCTCGGCCTCATAGCCGAAGCTGCCGGCCATGCCGCAGCACGATGATTCCACCGGCGCCACCTTCAGGTCCGGTATCCAGCCCAGCACGGTCTGCACCGGCGTGAAGGCATCGAAGGCCTTCTGGTGGCAGTGCCCGTGCACGATGGCCTCGGAGACCTGCAGCGGCCGCAGCGGCAACGCCAGCCGGCCGGCCTCGCGCTCGCGCACCAGGAACTCCTCGAACAGGAACGACAGGCTGGCGAGCTGGCGCGCCTCGTCGCCATAGCCATAGCCGAGGAACTCGTCGCGCAGCGACAGCAGGCACGACGGCTCCAGGCCGACCACCGGCACGCCGCGCTCGACGAACGGGCGCAGCGTATCGAGCAGGCGCCGCGCCTCGGCCTTCGCCTGCTCGACCAGTCCCGCGGCCAGGAACGTCCGGCCGCAGCACAGCGGGCGTTCGCCGGCGCGGGTGTTGAAGTGCACGGTATAGCCCGCGGCTTCGAGCACGGCCTGCGCGGCGCGCGCATTGTCGGGCTCCATGTAGTTGCTGAAGGTGTCGACGAAGAGCAGTACCTCGCGGCCATCGGCCTTGCTGCCGGCATCGTTGGATGTGCTGTGGCGTCCCGCCAGGAACGGCGCGGCGAAGCGTGGCAGCGACCGCTGCGGGGCAAACCCGAGCGCGCGCTTGATCCAGCCGGAGACCCCGGGCAGGCTGTCGGCCAGCGCCAGCAGGCCCGGCACTCGGCTCGCCGCCGGCGCATAGCGCGGCAGGAAGGCGACCATGCGCTCGCGCAGGCTGATGCCGTGCCGGCTGGTCCACGCATGGCGCGCCTCGATCTTGAACTTCGCCATGTCGACGCCGGTCGGGCAGTCGCGCTTGCAGCCCTTGCACGAGACGCACAGGTCCAGCGCCTCCTTCACTTCGGCGCTGGCCAGCCCGTCGCTGCCGAGCTGCCCGGTCAGCGCCAGCCGCAGCGTGTTGGCGCGGCCGCGCGTGACGTGCTGCTCGTCCTTGGTCACGCGATAGCTGGGGCACATGGTGCCGGCGTCGAACTTGCGGCAGTGGCCGTTGTTGTTGCACATCTCCACCGCCGATGCGAGGCCGTGCGTGGCGGTATCGTTGCCGGTGCCCGGCGCGGTCTCGGCGCCCGTCTTCGGGTCGCGCCGCACGTTCCATGCCGACCAGTCCAGCGCCGGGGTCAGCGGCAGCGCGGCGTAGCCGGGCGCGAAGCGGAAGTTCTCCCGCGCATCCATGCGTGGCGGGCGCACGATCTTGTCGGGGTTGAAGCGGTTGTCGGGATCGAACAGCGCCTTGATCTCGCTGAACGCGGCGTTGATGCGCGGGCCGTATTGCCAGGCCACCCACTCGCCGCGGCACAGGCCGTCGCCGTGCTCGCCGGAATAGGCGCCCTTGTATTCGCGCACCAGCTCGGCCGCCTCTTCCGCGATCTCGCGCATGCGCAGCGCGCCGTCGCGGCGCATGTCCAGGATCGGCCGCACGTGCAGCGTGCCGACGCTGGCATGGGCGTACCAGGTGCCCTCGGTCTCGTGCTTGTGGAAGACCTCGGTGAGGCGGCGGGTGTATTCGGCCAGGTGCTCGAGCGGCACCGCGCAGTCCTCGATGAACGAGACCGGCTTGCCGTCGCCCTTCATGCTCATCATGATGTTCAGGCCGGCCTTGCGCACGTCCCACAACGCCTTCTGCGCCTTCTCTTCCGGCATCTTCACCACCGCGCCCGGCAGGCCCAGGTCGGCCATCAGCTCGGCCAGCCGGTCCAGTTGCGCCAGCAGCGCCTGGCGGTCGTCGCCGGCGAATTCCACCAGCAGGATGGCCTGCGGATCGCCGGCCAGCGCGCGCTCCACCACCGGGCGGAAGGCGGGGTTTTCCATCGACAGATCGATCATGGTGCGGTCGACCAGTTCCACCGCCACCGGTTGCAGCGTGACGATATGCTGCGTCAGGTCCATCGCCTGGTAGAAGGTGGGGAAGTTGACCACGCCCAGCACCTTGTGCGCCGGCAGCGGCGCCAGCTTCAGCGTGAGCTGGCGGCTGCAGGCCAGCGTGCCCTCGGAGCCGACCAGGATATGCGCCAGGTTGGCGTGCCCGTCGTCGGTATAGGCGCGCGGGTTCTGGCAGTCGAACAGGTCGATGTTGTAGCCGGCGACGCGGCGCAGCACCTTGGGCATGCGCTCGGCAATCTCGCCGCGCTCGCGCGTGGCGATGCGCTGCAGGCCATGCAGGATGCCTTCGGCTCGCCCCGATGCCACCGGCTGCGCCAGCGAACCGAAGTGGCACTCGCTGCCGTCCGCCAGCACCGCATCGATGGCCAGCACGTTATGCACCATGTTGCCGTAGGCGATCGAACGCGAGCCGCACGAGTTGTTGCCGGCCATGCCGCCGATGGTGCATTGCGCCCCGGTGGAGACGTCGACCGGGAACCACAGCCCGTGCGGCTTGAGCCAGGCGTTCAGGTGGTCCAGCACGATGCCGGGCTCCACCGTCACCGTGCGCGCGCCGGCATCGAAGGCGACCACGTTGTTGAGCCACTTGCTGGTGTCGATGACCAGCGCCTCGCCCACGGTCTGGCCGCACTGGCTGGTGCCGGCGCCGCGGGCCAGCACCGGCACGCGCTGGTCGCGCGCGATGTCGAGCGCGCGTACCAGGTCGGCCTGGTCGCGCGGCACCACCACGCCGAGCGGCATGATCTGGTAAATCGAAGCATCGGTGGCATAGCGGCCGCGCGCGGCGCGGTCGAACAGCACGTCGCCGCGCAACTCCTTGCGCAGCAGCGCCGATAGCGGCGAGAGCGAAGAGGTAGCCCGGCGCTGCGCGGGCACCAGGTGGATCGGCTTGACCAGCAGGGAGGACGAAGTCATGTTCATGGCATGCAAGAAACAAGGGCTGCGCGCCCACGGCGATGCATGCGGCCGCCTGCGGTGGGCGCATGTCGTGGTGATGCTCTGGCAGGAAAATCAGGCAGGCGGCGGACCGTGCCGCGCCCGCCCTCGTTGCGCCGCTCGGTTGGCTGCGCTCAGGCGGCGGCCTTGAGCACCGGCTTGCCGGCGTGCGCGGCGAGCGAGGCCATCGCCGCGGCCACGCCGCTGCCGGCAAGCGGCACGCCTGCCAGCTGCAGCCCCATCTCGCAACCGGCGAGCGTGGCCATCAGGGTCAGGTCGTTGCAATCGCCGAGATGGCCGATGCGGAACATGCGGCCGCGCATCTTGCCCAGCGCCTGCCCCAGCGACATGTCGAAGCGCTCATAGATCAGCTTGCGCACCGCGTCCGCGTCGACGCCGTCGGGCATCATCACGCCGGTCAGCACCGGGCTGTACACCGCCGGGTCCGCGCACTGGATCTGCAGGCCCCAGGCGCGCACGGCCTGGCGTGTCGCCTCGGCCAGCCGCTGGTGGCGGGCGAACACCTGCTCCAGGCCCTCGCCCAGGATCATGTCGAGCGCTTCGGACAGTCCGTACAGCAGGTTGGTGTTGGGCGTGTACGGCCAGTAGCCGTTCTTATTGGACTCGATGATTTCGGCCCAGCCCCAGAACGCGCGCGGCAGCGTGGCGTGCTGGCTGGCGGCGATCGCCTTGGGCGACAACGCGTTGAAGCTGATCCCCGGCGGCAGCATCAGGCCTTTCTGCGAGCCCGACACGGTCACGTCGACGCCCCACTCGTCATGGCGATAGTCGGCCGAGCCCAGGCCCGAGATCGTGTCCACCAGCAACAGCGCCGGGTGCCCGGCGGCATCGATGGCCCGGCGCACCGCGGCGATATCCGAGGTCACGCCGGTCGAGGTCTCGTTGTGCACCACGCAGACGGCGCGAATCGTGTGGCCGCTGTCCTCGCGCAAGCGCGCCTCGATCATGTCTGCCTGCACCCCGCGGCGCCAGCCTTCGATACCGGGCAGACCCAGGAATTCCGGGCGCAGGCCCAGCGCCTCGGCCATCTTCTTCCACAGCGTGGCGAAATGCCCGGTCTCGAACATCAGCACGTGGTCGCCCGGGCTGAGCGTGTTGGTCAGCGCCGCTTCCCAGGCACCGGTGCCCGACGCCGGATAGATGATCACAGGGTGCCGGGTCTTGAAGATTTCCTTGATGCCGGCCAGCACCTTGCGGCCGAGCGCGCCGAACTCCGGGCCACGGTGGTCGATGGTCGGATAGCTCATCGCGCGCAGGATACGGTCCGGCACCGGGCTCGGGCCCGGGATCTGCAGGAAGTGGCGGCCAGAGGGATGGAAATCGAGCTGAACCATGAAATCGTGTCTCCTCGTTGTTTTATGAATTTTGAATGCAATCTACTATAGCAGGGCGATCCGGATGATCCAAGGCGAAAATTGACGGCATGTTGTCGTGGTTAACCCGTGTTTTGAACGAAAAAGGCAAGATACAGTAGAATCCGCGCGAAGCGGACAGAGGATATTGAATGCAAAACTCATATAACGATGACCGGGCCACAGGCGTTGCCGGACCCATTCCGCCGCCGTCGCTGCCGCGCCTGGAACGCCCGCGCCTGCATGACACCGTAGTCGGGCACCTGCGCCAGTGCATCGTCGAAGGCGTGTTCGCGCCGGGCACCAAGCTCAATGAGCGCGAGCTATGCGACACCCTGGGCATCTCGCGCACGCCGCTGCGCGAAGCGCTCAAGGTGCTGGCGGCCGAAGGCCTGATCGACCTGGCGCCCAACCGCGGCGCCAGCATCTCGCGCATGAGCGAGGCCGAAGTCAGGGAGAGCTTCGAGCTGATGAGCGGGCTCGAGGCGTTTTCCGGCGAACTGGCCTGCGAGCGCATCACCGCGGCCGAACTCGCGCAGATCAAGGCGCTGCACTACGGGATGCTGGCCTGCCGCGCGCAGAACGACCTGCCGGGCTACTACAGCCGCAACCAGGAGATTCACGACCGCATCAACGAGGCCGCGCGCAACGGGGCGCTGCGGCAGACCTATCAATCGATCAACCGCCGCCTGCAGGCGCTGCGCTTCCGCTCCAACCAGCAAAGCGGCAAGTGGGACGACGCGGTCGAGGACCATGAAGAGATGATCCGGGCGCTGGAGGCCCGCGACGGCAAGCGGCTGGCGGCGGTGCTGAAGCGCCACTTGCTGGAAAAGCGCGACGCGGTACTGCCGCTGGTGTCGGGTGACGGTACTGAGGCCAAGAATCTTCTTAAAACGACCGACGCGTAGACGCAGCGGCAGCCTTTTTCCCAGCCAGGCCCGGATTTTTCTTGCCTCCTCGCGGATACTGTATATATTTACAGTACCTGTATGGATAAACAGTGGAGTCCCGGCATGGAACACCTGATCCGCGTGCAAAACGACTATGACCGCCAGGTGCTGGCCTGGCTGCGCCGCCGCATCGGCGATGCCGCGCTGCAAAGCGCGGTGCAGCGCCTGGCAGGTTCAAGCAAGCCCTACCTGTCCACGATCTGCCGCAGCCTGGGCATCCGCCCGCCCAGCCGGCGCCAGTTCGCCGCCGAGACATCGCGCATCCACCGCGCGGTAGGCGACAGCTACCTGGCTCGCATCAGGGAAATCCTGGCGAAAGGCCCGGCGCAAGCGTCCCCCCACCAGTAGGCATTTGCCGATCACCGGCCAGGCGCGGACCCTCGCGCACGCGTCGGACGTATCATGAAAGCCCCGTTGCCGTCACACGGCAGCGGGGCTTTTTGTTTCGCAACATATTCCTCCCTCCAAGGCCGACATGAGCGAACTCCGCATTCCCACCCGCGCGCTGCACCAGTGGGTTACCGATCTCTGGCTTGCCGCCGGCAGCAGCCCCAAGGAAGCGCAACAGACGGCCGACCACCTGGTCGGCGCCAACCTGAGCGGACATGACTCCCACGGCGTCGGCATGATCCCGCGCTACGTGCTGGCGTGGCAGGCGGACGAACTGCAGCTGAACCGGCAGGTCAGCGTGCTGCAGGACGGCGGCAGCCTGCTCAGCCTGGACGGCAACCGCGGCATGGGACAGGCAGTGACGGCGCAGGCCATGGAGATGGCCATCGCCCGCGCGGGCGAGCACGGCGTCTGCGTGCTGGGGCTGCGCCAGTCGCACCACCTCGGGCGCGTCGGCCACTGGGCCGAGCAGGCCACGGCCGCCGGCATGATCTCGATCCACTTCGTCAACGTGCTGTCCAAGCCGATCGTCGCACCCCACGGCGGCTACGACGCGCGCTACGGCACCAACCCGTTCACCATCGGCGTGCCGATGGCGGGCGAGCCGCCGCTGGTGCTGGACTTCGCCACCAGCGCCATCGCGCTGGGCAAGGTACGCGTGGCCCATAACAAGGGCGTGCCGGTCGGGGCCGGCTGCCTGCTCGATGCGCAGGGCCAGCCCACTACCGATGCCGCCGTGATGTACCCGTCCGCCGGCATGCCGCAGGGCGCCCTGCGGCCCTTCGGCGAGCACAAGGGCCACGTGCTGGCGGTGATGTGCGAACTGCTCGGCGCCGCAGTGACCGGCGGCCATACCATCCGCCCGGAAACGCTGCGGCACGAGCACGCGGTCTGGAACAACATGCTGGCGATCGTGTTCGATCCCGCGCGGCTCGGCACCAGCACCTCGTTCGGCCATGAAGTCGCGGCCTTTGCCGACTGGATGAAAAGCGCACGGCTGCAGCCCGGGCAGGCCGGCATCCAGCTGCCCGGCGAACCGGAGCGCGCATGCCGCGCCGCCCGCGCGGAGCAGATCCCCATCGATGCCGGCACGCTGGCGCAGCTGGACGACGCCGCCGCGCGCGTGGCGGCGGCGCGGGCCAGCGCGCATCCCGCGCCAGGTCCGCTGTCTGCGCTGGCGCGCGGCTGACTATCATCAGATATGCGCCCGGCGCGGTGCGCCATGCACGCCCGGGTCGATGCCTGATTCACTACCGGACACTGACATGAGCAAGATCGGCTTTATCGGGCTTGGCGTGATGGGCAAGCCCATGGTGCGGCACCTGGTCGATGGCGGGCATGCCGTATTCGCCCATAGCCGCAGCGGCGTGCCGCAAGACCTGCAGGATGCCGGCGTCAGGCCCTGTGCCAGCGCCGAGGACGTGGCCAGGCAGTCGGAGACCATCATCCTGATGCTGCCCGACACGCCCGATGTGGAAAAGGTGCTGTTCGGCGAGCGCGGCGTGGCCGACGGCCTGGCCGATACCGCGGGCGGCGTCACGGTGATCGACATGAGCTCGATCTCGCCGATCGCCACGCGCGAGTTCGCGCGTTGCATCGAAGCCCTTGGCGCGGACTATATCGACGCGCCGGTATCGGGCGGTGAAGTCGGCGCGAAGGCCGGCACCTTGTCGATCATGGCGGGCGGCAAGCAGGAGGTGTTCGACCGCGTGCTGCCCATCCTGCAGCTGATGGGCAAGAACATCACGCGCGTGGGCGCGGCCGGCGACGGACAGGTGGCCAAGGTGGCCAACCAGGTGATCGTGGCGCTGACCATCGAGGCGGTCAGCGAGGCGCTGGTGCTGGCAGCCCGCGCCGGCGCCGATCCGGCGCGCGTGCGCGAGGCGCTGATGGGCGGCTTTGCCAGTTCGCGCATCCTGGAAGTGCATGGCGAACGGATGATCCGCCACACCTTCGACCCCGGCTTTCGCATCGCGCTGCACCAGAAGGACCTGGAGCTGGCGCTGTCGACCGCGCGCGAGCTTGGCGTGAGCCTGCCCAATACGGCGTCGTGCCAGCAGCTGTTCAACGTCTGCAACGGGCTGGGCGGCGCGGCCTGGGACCATTCCGGGCTGGTCAAGGCGATCGAGCACCTATCCTCGTTCGCCATCGGCGACGCTCCGCCAGCCGGCTAAGCGCAAGGTCCGGCCCGCATGCCGCATGCCAACACCGCGCTGCTGACCGCGCTGGCGATGCTGGCGTTCGCCGGCAATTCGCTGCTGTGCCGGCTCGCGCTGAAAGGCACCACCATCGACGCCGGCACGTTCACGCTGGCGCGCGTCGCGGCAGCGGCGGCGGTGCTGTGGCTGATCGTGATGGCGCGTCGGCAGGCCGCACGCCCCGGCGCGGGCGCGATGGCGCTGGGCGGCAACTGGGTATCGGCGCTGGCGCTGTTCTGCTATGCGGCCGCGTTTTCGTTCGCGTATGAGCGCCTGAGCGCGGGCACCGGCGCGCTGCTGCTGTTCGCCGCGGTGCAGGCCACCATGACCGGCTACGGGCTCTACAACGGCGAGCCGATGCGCGCGCAGCAGTGGGTGGGCCTGGCGCTGGCGCTGACCGGACTGGTGTGGCTGATGCTGCCGAGCGTGGCGACGCCGCCGCTGGCCTCATCGCTGCTGATGATTGCGGCGGGAATCGCCTGGGGTGTTTATTCGCTGCGCGGCAAGCGCGCCGCGGATCCGGTCGAGACCACCGCGGGCAACTTCGTGCGCGCCGTACCCATGGCGCTGGCGCTGGGTGCCGCGATCCAGGCGCAGCGCTCGCTGGATGCCCCGGGGCTTGCCTATGCGGTGGTGTCCGGCGCCATCACCTCCGGGCTTGGCTATGTGATCTGGTACGCCGCGGTGCCGCGCCTGCGCGCGGCTACCGCGGCGACCGTGCAGCTGAGCGTGCCCGTCATTGCCGCGGCCGGTGGCATCGCGTTGCTGGGCGAAGCGCTGACTTTGCGGCTGGCGCTGAGCGCGGCGGCGGTGCTGGGCGGCATCGCACTGGTCATCCTGGGCAAGCGGGCCGAGCGCGCCTAGCCGGCGCCGGGTTCGCGCGCGTCGGCAAAGCCGCCGCCATGGAACACCAGCGGCGTGCCCGGCGCGGCGCCATAGGCCACCACTTCCACGACGAACAACACATGGTCCCCCACCGTGCGCACGGAGCGATGCCGGCAGATAAAGTACGCCAGCGTGCCGTCGATCAGCACCGTGCCGCACGGGCCGGGGCGATGGGCGATGCCGGCGAAGCGATCGCCGGCACGCGACGCAAAGCGCCGGCACACCTCCAGCTGCGCGCTGCCCAGCACGTTGATCGCATGGCAGGGCGCGGCGCGCAACGCCGGCAGGCTGCCCGAGCTTTGCGCCAGGCACCACAGCAGCAACGGCGGCGCGAGCGACACGGAAGCGAACGCATTGATGGTTACGCCGACCGGGCGGCCATCGGCGCCGGCGGCCGTGACCACGGTGACCCCGGTGGCAAACTGCCCCAGCGCATCGCGCAAGGCGCGGCGCGCCGCGCCATCGTGGCCGATGGCGCAGGCGTCCTGGCCCTGGCCGCTGTCATTGCAGGCCTCGGTGTCGTAGGAGAGCTGGGCCAGCGCGGACATCATTGCGCTGCCGTGCGCACCTCGCCGGTCGGCGCATCGATATCCAGCCCCAGCGCCATGCGTCCGGCGTACTCCTGCTGGGCGCCGGCCTGCAGCGGATGGAAGCGCGCGCCCTGCGCATCGCGGAAGCGCCGCTCCAGTCCGGCATCGCGATAGAAGCCCGCGCCGCCGGCCAGGTCCATCGCCGCTTCCACGGTCGCCAGCACCGCGCGTGCCGCCAGCGTGCGCGCGCTCATGATGCGGTTGGTGGTGATCGCGCCGGGTGCCTGGCCGGCGGCGGCAGCGAACATTGCATCGAGCGCCAGCTGCGCGGCATCGGCTTCATTGCACAGGCGTCCCGCAGCCTCGACCGCATGCGCGTTCAGGCGCCGCTGGCGCGCCAGCTGCAGCGCGATATCGCGCGCGGCCTCGGCGATGCCGACATAGACGGCGTAGATCAGCGGCAACGCGATCATCGCCACCGTATGCATCATCGGATGCCATACGCCTTGCGGGCGGCGCGCGGCAATGGCGGTGTCGGGCACCAGCACGCCTTCGAGCATGACATCGTGCGAGCCGGTGCCGCGCATGCCCAGTGTGTGCCAGTTCGACAGCACGCGCACGCCCGGCGTCTTCATCGGCAGAGCGAAATGCAGCACGGTGGGGCCGGCCTCGGGGTCGTCATAGACCGCGCAGGTCATGAACAGGTCCGCCACCGGCGCGCCGCTGGCGAAGATCTTGCGCGCGTCGACGCGATAGCCGCCGTCGACGCGCGTGGCCTTGCCGCTGCCCTGCAGCCAGTCAGAGCCGCCACTGCCGAGCAACACCAGTTGCTCGGCGCCGACGCGCTTGAGCAGGCCTTCCACCGGCGCTTGCTGATTGCGCCAGCGCCATGCGGCCGTGGCCACCGGGTGCGTATGCATGGCAAAGGCCAGCGCGGTCGAGCCGCAATACTTGCCCAGTTCACGCAGCACCGCGCCAAGCTGCGGGTGCGACAGCCCGACGCCGCCCAGCTCCTGCGGCACCGCCGCGGCAAAGAAGCGGTGCGCGCGCAGGTCGTCATAGTTGGCGCTGACGAACTGCTCGCTCGCGTCGATCTCGGGCGCGCGGCCATCGAAGGTGCGGCCCAGCGTGGCGGCAAGGCCGATCCAGTCGGCCTGTGCGCCGGCGCTGGCATCCGCTGCGGAAAGGGTTTCCATGGTGTTGTCTCCGTCCGGTTATGGTGCGTGCCCCGCGCCGTTGTACGGTCACGGGCACGGTGCTAGTATCGGAGCCCGGTCCCCTCGCCCGTATGATCGGGCGTCCGGCTTTCTTGCGCGAAACCCCGGATCTGGAGGAATGTGGCCATGGATGCCTTGTCCGACCTCTTGCGCGCCGTGCAGCTGAGCGGTGCCGTGTTCCTGAACGGCGAATTCAAATCCCCGTGGTGCCTGATCAGTGAAGCCGATGCTGAATTGCGCGCCGCGTTCCTGCCGCGCGCCGATCGCGTGGTCTCGTATCACCTGATCACCGAAGGCATCTGCTGGGCGCGCCTGGTCGACGACACCGGCCCCGGGGTGCGGGTGGAAGCCGGCGAGCTGCTGGTGGTGCCGCAGGGCGAGCCGCATGTGCTCGGCAGCGACCTCCACCTGCAGCCCTTGCCGTCGGCGCCGCTGGTGTATGACCTGCTGCGCAACAGCCCGGGCGAAGTCATGCGGGTCTCGTACGGCGGCGGCGGCGAACACACGCGCATGGTCTGCGGCTTTCTCGGCTTCGACGACACCATCGGCAATCCGCTGCTGACATCGTTGCCGCGGCTGTTCAAGGTGGGGCTGGGCAGCGGGCTGGAATCCGCGTGGCTGGCGTCGGCGCTGGCCTTCGCCACCTCGGAGGCGGCCGAACCGCGCGCCGGCAGCGCCACCGTGCTGGCCAAGCTGTCGGAACTGCTGTTCGTACAGGCGGTGCGGCGCTGCATCGACACCCTGCCGGCCAATGAAAGCGGCTGGCTCGCCGCGCTGCGCGACCGCTACGTGGCGCGTGCGCTGTCGCGCATGCATGCGCGGCCGGCCTATCCGTGGACCGTCGACGAGCTGGCCGGCAACGTGGGACTGTCGCGCTCGGCGCTGGCGCAACGCTTCACCGACCTGCTGGGGCAGCCGCCGATGCAGTACCTCGCGCACTGGCGGCTGCGCACCGCCGCGGCCGAGCTGCGCAGCGGCAACCGCTCGATCAGCGAGGTCGCCGGCGCGGTCGGCTATGACTCGGAGGCCGCCTTCAGCCGGGCCTTCAAGCGAGAATTCGGATTGCCGCCGGCCAGCTGGCGGCGCAACTGCACCGAAGCGGCGCATGCATGAACCACGGATGATCACACGCAAATAAAAACGGCCCGCGCCTGGGGCACGGGCCGTCGGCCGGCCACCCTGTGGCCGTCCGTGTCTTACATTTTCTGCTTGGTGCTTTCCGCCGCGCCCTGCACCTTCTCGCCGCCGCGCTCGATATCCTTGCCGGCACCGGCCATGGTGTTGCAGCCCGTGACCAGCAGCATGCCAGCGAGGGCAAACAGTGCGTATAGCTTTCTCATGATGATCTCCTTGCTTCGTGTGGATGCGGCATGCGCCGCCAGGATGGAAGAGCTCGGAATGGCTTGACCGGGCAGCCTGTTGCCCAACCGGCAATTGGATCGTAGCAAGCCGTGGCAGTACGAAAAGTCGGCATTCGTCCTACCGCGATGTCAGCAGAACGCGCGACATGCCACGGCGGCATGCCGCACTACCGCGGTGCCGCGCCCGGCGCGCCGGCTGGTCCCGAAAATGCTTGTAGGACTGCGACCGATAGCCCGCGCTCGCGGGATCCTATAAAACCCAATGTCACTGCCAGCCATCACGGAGAACACCATGACGTCACGCAGCATCCACGTGCTTCCCGCCGCCAGCGGCGACTCCGAATACGCCAGCGACGGCGAATGGGCGCTCACCATCGAGGGCCTGGAAAGCGGCCCCGACGACACGGCACTGCACTTCCCGACGCAGGAAGCCGCGATTGCCGCCGGCTGGATGCGTGCCCGCGCAGACGGCGTATCGCTGTGCATCCATGGCCGCGACGGCCTGGTGCGTGAACGCAAGATCTACTGCCGCGATGCCCGCGGCAACGCCCGCCTCGGCCGCTAGCGCCGTCCCGGCCGGCCGCCCCGCCATCACTGCCTTGCGTGCCCGCTGACCCAGCGGGCTGCAACAGTACATTGCGCGAGATGCATTGAGTCGCATCAAAGCGTCGCGCATCTTCTGCTGAAAACCCCGGGTCCACCGCCAATACTGGAGTCAGGCCACAGGCCGACGACCAGACAACCGAGACCCGTCATGCGTTTTCTTCTCCGATATCGTCCGCTGGACATCTATCCCGACCCGATCGACGCCAGGGTGGCGGAACTGCACGACCTTGCCGAAGACATCCAGGATCGCCACGCCCGCAAGTGGCGCCGGCATGGCTCCATGCTGACCCGGCATGACGGCGCGCCGTCCGGCTTTGCCACCGGCGACCCGAAAACGCGGCACTGACGTCCCATGAAGGGGGCGTTGCGAAGACGTTGACTTCCCTTGCAGGAATGTGAACAAGTGTCATATCGGGTTGGCAAGACCATGACCCCTGCTGAAGAATGGTTATCCGCAGGCAAGGAACCCGATCGGCGGGTTCGCTGCCGCACCATTTTTCTGACGCAGCGACATGAATCGAACCACCCGGGAATGCGTGATGGCGTTGATTTCGAGCCTGCGTGCCAATGGGCCCATGCCCCGGCACCGGCTCGCCACCACCAGCCGCCTGAGCGCCGCCGAACTGACCCGCGCGCTCAAATCCGCCCGCCAGATGGGCGTCGTGGCCTACGAAGGCGAGCCCGAACTGCCGCCGGAAGCCGAAACTCCGCTGGTGCTGACCGGCCGTCCTTTGCCGCCGCCACGGCGCGTCGCACCCGCGCCGCGCGACAACACCCCGCACTTCGAGCCGCTGCTGGATGTCTGGGGCATCGCCCGGCCCGCCACGCTGCGGCGCGAGCAGGCTTCCTGACACGTTCGACGCCCTCCGGCACGCTGGCGCGCGTGCCGTTCTTACAAAGGCAGGTAAGGCGCACACGCAAAAGCCGCGCCCGGCGCGGCACCAACGGGCGCTTGCGCAGGGTACGGAACTTGCGCGACGCTTCAGGCTATGGCTTTCGCTTTCCCCTGAGCGTGCGCAATGAGGCAATACAATCCGCCCGGCACCACGGCGTCCCCCGCGCCCCCGGCGTCGCCACCACCGCATGATCCCGCCTCGCCGCCCGGCTTCCAGCTCGAACCCGGGCGCAACTGCTGGCGCGTCGAACCGTGCCGGCGCTTTGCCATGCTGGTCGATGCCGACGCCTATTTCCGCGCGCTGCGCGAGGCGCTGCCACTGGCCGAACACACCATCTTCATCCTGGGCTGGGACATCGACAGCCGCATGGAACTGGTCCCCGCCGGCGTGCAGGACGGCCTGCCGCCCGGGCTGCGCGACTTCCTGTGCGCGCTGGCCGACCGTCGCCCCAACCTGCGCATCTACATCCTGAGCTGGGATTACGCCATGGTGATGGCGATGGAGCGCGAGTGGCTGCCCTCGGCCAGCGCGCACTGGCAGGCGCACCGGCACCTGTCGTTTCTGCTCGACGGCAATCATCCGCCAGGCGCATCGCATCATCAGAAGGTGGTGGTGATCGACAACAAGGTTGCCTTCGTCGGCGGGCTGGACCTGACGCTGCGCCGCTGGGACGACAACCAGCACGCGCCCGGCGCACCGCTGCGCATGGCCGAGGGCCGGCCGTACGCGCCCTTCCATGACGTGCAGTGCGCGGTCGACGGCAGCGCGGCCGCCGCGCTCGGCAAGCTGTGCGCGGAACGCTGGCTGCGCGCCAGCGGCAGCCACCCGCGGCCAGTGGCGGCGACTTCGTCGGATCCATGGCCGCCGAGCCTGGCGCCAGAGCTGACCGACGTGCGCGTGGGCATTGCCCGCACCATGCCCATGTGCGAGGACGAGCCCGGCGTGAGCGAGGTGCGCATGCTGCTGCGCGATGCCATCGCCTCGGCCCGGCACAGCATCTACATGGAGAACCAGTACTTCAGCTCCGGCGAGATCGCCAAGGCGCTGGCCGCGCGGCTGGGGCACGAGGACGGCCCGGATATCGTGCTGGTGTCGCGCCGCAACGAGAGCGGCTGGCTCGAGGCGCACAGCATGGGCGTGCTGCGCGCGCGCCTGTACCGGCAGCTGCGCGCGGCCGACCGGTTCGATCGCTTCCGCCTGTACTGCCCGACCATTCCCGGCCTGCTGCCCGACTGCGTCAATGTCCACAGCAAGGTCACGGTGATCGACGACGACTTCCTCACCATCGGTTCCGCCAACCTCAGCAACCGTTCGCTGGGACTCGACACCGAGTGCAATATCGTGGTGGTCTCCGGCGGCGAGCCGCGCATCCAGGCCGCCATCGCCGCGATGCGCGCGCGGCTGCTGGGCGAACACCTGGAGGTGGCGCCCGAAGCGTTCCAGGCCGAGGTGGCACGCACCCGCAGCGTGCTCGGCGCGATCCGCAACCTGCAGCGCAGCGACGGCCGCTCGCTCGAAGATTATGTGCCGCCGCTGCCCGACGACGTCGATGCCGCGTCGCCGGCTGCCAACCTGCTGGACCCGATCGAGCCGATCGACAGCGACCAGGTGCTGGCCGAGTTCGTCAGCCACGAAGCGCGCCCGCGCGTGCTCGGGCGCGTCGGCGCGATGGTGGCGCTGGCGCTGCTGATGGCGGGGATGGCCTTTGCGTGGCGCTATACGCCGCTGCGCGAGTGGGCGGATTTCCGCGCGCTGCTGGGCGCGATCGAGCGCGTCGACCAGATGCCGCTGGCGCCGCTGGCGATGATGGGGGTCTACCTGGCCGGCGCGGTGACGATGCTGCCCGTGACGCTGCTGATCCTGGTCACGGTGGTGGTGTTCGGCCCGCTCTATGGTGCCGTGCTGGCGCTGGGGGGCACGGTGCTGAGCACCGGCGCGGGCTACCTGGCCGGCCGGCTGCTGGGGCGCCAGGCGGTGCGCCGCTTTGGCGGCAGGCGGCTGAACCGCGTCAGCCACCAGCTGGGCAAGCACGGCGTGGTCGCCATGGTGGTGCTGCGGCTGGTGCCGATCGCACCGTTCTCGCTGGTCAACCTGGTGGTGGGCGCCTCGCGCATCAGCCTGCGCGATTGCCTGATCGGCACCGCGCTGGGTATGTTGCCCGGCATCGTGGTCAGTGCCTTGCTGGTCGACCGGGTCGCCGCGGCGGCGCGCGACCCGGGTCTGGTCACCTTTGCGCTGCTGGCACTGGTGCTGCTGGTGCCTGCATCGCTGCTGCTGGTGCTGCGCAGGCGCCGACGCAATGCGGCGCGGCAGCGCGGGGGCCGCCACGACGATCCCCCCGGCCCCGGCTCACGCCTGTCGCGGCTGGCACGGATGGCCGGGGAGCGCTCCTGACGCTCAGGGCTGGCGGCGGTAGGTAGCCTTCACGATCTGCGTCCACTCGCCGTTTTCGCCCTGCATGTACGAAGTCAGTTCGCGGTGGTTGTCGTCGCGGAACGTGATCACGTCGCGGTACTGCACCATGCGGCCGTTGCCCGAGCAGTCCGGCCCTTCGGCGCGCAGCGTCAGCTGCTGGCCGCCGGCGTCGAGGTCGCCCTCGTAGACCCACAGGTGGGTCATCATCGAGCCGATGAAGGTGCCGACAAAGTGCTTGCGCGCGGGATCGTAGCCCAGCGTCATGACCGTCGTAGCCGGGCCGCAGCCGGGCATATCGCCCTGGGCCACGCACTGCACCCAGACGTCGCCGATGGCGCTGACCCGTTCCGGAATCTGCCAGGTCTGCACCGGCTGGTCCGGTCCCATCACGGCCTCGCCCTCCGCCATCCAGTTGCCAATCAGACGTTGCAGCCAGCGGTGTTCCTTTTGTGCTTCGATTTGCATATTCGGTCTCCAGTGAGTGGGTAACGGCCGGGATGCGGCGCCTGCCGCGAGCATTTGTGGATGCTGTACACATAGACTAGCAAACGAACTGGACAGTGTCCACATTAAATTGCAACAGCGGGCGCAGGCGAGACAGTCTGGGGTTAATGCGGCAGCCGCATCTTCGGCACGGCGTAGCGGTTGCCCTGCTCGCGCCGTACGTCGCACTGGACCTTGGCTTCGCGCACGGCACCGTCTTTGGCCAGGTATTCGACATCGGCCACCACGCTGTAGTTGTCCTTGTCGATCTGGCGCGCGGTGGCGGCCACCCACTTGAAGCTGCCGGGATTAGGCAGCGCCGCCTTGACCGCGTGCTTGCAGGCGGCCTCGGGCGCGCCCTCGCGGGCAGCCGGCCGGGATGCATCCTGCCGGGCCGCAGCCAGCGCGACCGGCACGCCCGCGGACAACGCTACCGCGAGCGCGGCAGACAGCAAACGTGGGGAAAGCGGCGACAACATCCTGGACTCCTGCGGCTGGGCGGCGCCGGACTGCACCACCCTGGCGCCGGCGCCGATGCAGTTCAGGCCGCTGTGCGGGTGCAAAAGTTCCCTTGCCGCCACAAGCAGCGGCCCTAACGCCGCACGCAGGCCTTGTAGGTGAACTTGTCGCCGCGGAACATGAATTCCGAGAACGCCAGCGGCCGCTCGTCGATGTCGTGGGGCGTGAAGCGGATGCGCAGCAGCGGCTCGCCCGGCTCGACCTTGAGCCGGCGCGCGTTTTCCGCGGTGGCGGGGATCGCCGCGCTTTCTGTGTGCAGGTACTTGAGGCGATAGCCCAGCCGCGCCTCCACGATCATCAGCGCGTCGTTGTTTTCGAGGTCGTGCTCGAGGATGGCGCGCATCAGCGCTTCGGGCGCCATGGTCACGCCGACCGCCACCGGCGTGCCGGCCACGGACTTGAGCGTGGTCACGCTTAGCAGCTTGCTGCCGGGCGGCATGCGCAGCGCGTCGGCGGCGATGGCGGGCGCGGTGATCAGCCGCGTCGACAGCAGCTTGCCGTGCGCTTCGTGGCCACGGGCGCGCATGTAGTCATAGAAGCCGGTCAGCGGCCCCAGGTCTGCCTGCCCGGCCGGGCGGCTGACAAAGCTGCCCTTGCCATGGACGGTTTCGATCAGCCCCTCCGCCAGCAGCGATGCCAGCGACTGGCGCACGGTGATGCGGCTGACGCCGAACTCCGCCATCAGCTCGGCTTCCGACGGCAGCTTGATGCCCGGGGTCCATTCGTTATTGACGATGCGCTGGCGCAGCGCGCCTTCGATCTGCTTGAAGCGGGGCAATGAGCTGGTTGTCACGAGATTCGAGGGATTCATGGGGGCATGGCCCATGCGGGCATCCACTTATCATAACAACGTTGACTCATCATAACATGTTATGACAACATCGGCCGGCATCAACCATGACAAGACCAGCGGCGCCGGCCCGCAAGGGCGCTACGTGACGGCGCACGCATACGGAGACACCGATGCCAGACCTGAGCGCATTGCTGCAACCGCGCACCATCGCCGTGATCGGCGCTTCCACCCAGCCCGACAAGGTCGGCGGCATGCCGGTGCGGCTGCTGAGCGAACTCGGCTACGCCGGCCGCATCGTCCCGGTCCACGCCACCGCCAGCGAAGTGCAGGGGCTGGCCGCGGTGCCGACGCTGGATGCACTGGACGTGCCGGCCGACCTCGCCATCGTGGCGCTGCCGGTCAGTGCCAGCCTCGACGCGATGCGCCAGCTGGCGCGCAACGGCACGCGCGCCGCGGTGTTCTTCACCTCCGGCTTTGCCGAGACCGGCGGCAATGGCATCGCGCTGCAGGCCGAACTGGCGGCGCTGGCGCAGGCCCATGGCATCACACTGCTGGGACCGAACTGCCTGGGCGCGATGAACCTGCGCGAGCGCGTGTTCGCCACCTTCTCGCCGATCCCGCTCGGCGGGCTGCCGCCCGTCGGCGAGGTCGGGCTGGTCAGCCAGAGCGGCGCGTTCGGGGCCTATGCCTTTGCGCTGGCGCGCGAGGCCCAGCTGGGCCTGAGCCACTGGGTCACCACCGGCAACGAAGCCGGCCTGCATGTGGCGGACGTGATCGAATGGCTGGCCCGCGACGACGCCACGCGCGTGATCCTGGCCTACCTGGAAGGCTGCCGCGACGGCACCCGCCTGCGCCGTGCGCTGGCGGCCGCGCGCGCCGCGGGCAAGCCGGTGGTGGTGACCAAGGTAGGCACCACCGAAGCCGGCGCGCGCTCCGCGCAATCGCATACCGCCAGCCTGGCCGGCGAAGATGCGGTCTACCAGGCGGTGTTCGACGAGTACGGCGTGTTCCGCGCCGATACGCTGGAAGAATTCTTCCGCCTTGGATACGTGCTGTCGCGCGGGCGCCGGCCGGCGCGGTGGCAGCCTTCGGCAAAGGAGCCGGCCAATGCCGTTACCCCGGTCGCGCTGGTCACTGTCTCCGGCGGCGTAGGCATCATGATGGCCGACCAGGCCGAGGCACTCGACCTGCCGCTGCCGCCGATGCCCGAAGGCCCGGCGGCGGCGCTGCGCAGCGCGATTCCGTTCGCCAGCACCGCCAACCCCATCGACGTCACTGGCCAGGTGGTGGCGCAGCCCGAGGTATTGCTGGACGCCATTGCCGCCGCGGCACAAAGCCCGGACTACGGCAGCGTGGTGGCCTTCCGGGCGGGCGGCGTGGGCTCGCCGCGAATCTGGCCCGGCCTGCAGGACACCGTCGACACCCTGTACCGCAGCGGCACCGCGGCGCCATTGCTGTTCAGCGGCCTGGCCGATGACGACAAGCGCCGCTGGCTGGAAGCACGCGGCGCGCTGGCGTTCCGCGAACCGGCGCACGCGGTGCACGCAGTGGCCGTGCTGGCCCGTGCCGCAGCGCAAGCGGCAGCGGCAGCGGCGCCCATCCCCGCAGCGGCCGCCGCAGGAAGCTTGCCCGTTCCCGATGTCCCGCCCGGCACCACCGCCTTGTCCGAGTTCGAAGCCATGCAGTGGCTGGCCGCGTGCGGCATCCCCACCGCGCCGCACGGCCTGGCGCGCGATGCCGACGAGGCCGTGCGCATCGCCGACACCATCGGCTATCCGGTCGCGATCAAGCTGTGCTCGCCCGACATCCTGCACAAGAGCGATGTCGGCGGCGTGGTGCTGAACGTGGCTGACGCGCAGGCGGCACGCGCCGCCTTTGCCCAGGTGCAGGCCGCCGCGGCCAGCCACGGCACGCCGGCGCGCTTCGACGGCGCGCTGGTCGCCGGCATGGTGCGCGGCTGGGGCGAACTGATGGTGGGTGTGCGGCGCGACCCGGTGTTCGGGCTGGTGGCGCTGGCCGGCATCGGCGGCACCGCGGTAGAGATCTTCCGCCAGACCGCATTCGGCCTGGCGCCGCTGAGCCATGCCCGCGCCCGCACCATGCTGCGCGCGAGCCGTGCCGAGGCCCTGCTGTCGGGCCACCGCGGTCATCCCGCGATCGATGCCGGGGCCGTGGCCGAGGTGCTGGTGCGCGTCTCGCAGGCCGCGGCCGCGCTCGGGCCGCGGCTGGACACACTCGAACTCAACCCGCTGATCGTCACCGCCCGCGGCGTGGTCGCCGCCGATGCCGTGGTGACCCTGCATGCGGAAGCGCCCGACCGCCACACGAACAGACCCACCGAGGAGACCACCCGATGAACCAACCCGCTGCGCCTTTCCTTGCCGGCGCCCCCATCGACACCCCGCAGGAAGCGCTGACCGCCGCGGCGGCACTGCCGCTGGTGCTGGCCACGTATCCGTTGTTCGAAAGCCTGCGCACCTGTCGGCTGCAGACTTCGGTGGCGCAGGCCACCGGCTACGGGCGCGCACCGGTCAACACGCTGTCGGCGAGCACGCAGCCGTGGACGCACCGCGATCGCGACATCGTCACGCCGGCCAATGACCTGCTCTACTTCTGCGCCTGGGTCAACCTGGCCGACGGCCCAGTCACGCTGCACGTGCCCGCGCTGCCGGACGCACGCCGCTACTACGTGGTGGAACTGCTCGATGCCTGGACCAACAACTTCGAGAACCTGGGTCCGCGCAACGTGCCCGCCGAAGGCGCCGACATCGTGCTGGCCGGCCCGGGCCAGCATGCCGACGGCGCGCATGTGGTGCATTGCCCCACTTCGCTGGTCTGGCTGCTGGGCCGCGTGCTGGTGACCGGCACCGACGACCTGCCCGCCGCCAGCGCCTTCGAGCAGGGCTTCCGCCTGTCCGGCGGCAGCGCGCGGCAGCCCGCCTGCGTGCGCGACTGGCAGGACGGCGGCGAGCCCGCGCTCGACTTCTTCGCCAACGTCTTCAACGCGCTGCGCGAGTATCCGGCCGAGCCTTCGATGGCGGGCCTGCTGTCGCTGCTGCGCAAGTGCGGCATCCGTGCGGGCGCGCCGGTCGACGTGGGCGCGCTGCGGCCCGCGGTGCAGCAGGGCCTGGTGCGCGCCTGGCGCGAAGGCATGGCGCTGATCGAAGCCAATACCCGCAGCCATGCGCGCAAGAGCTGGACCTACAGCCTGCTGCTGGGCCGCTATGGCGACGACTGGATGCAGCGCGCCGTGACCGCGATGAAGGGCCTGGGCGCGCTGCGCGCCGACGAAGCCGTCTACGCCGCCGCCGACTACGATGCCGACGGCGAACTGCTGCACGGCCGCCACAGCTACGCGCTGCACTTCCCGGCCGGACACCTGCCGCCGGCGCAGGCGTTCTGGTCGGTCTCGCTCTACGGCGCCGACAGCTTTTTCACCGACAACGCGATCGGCCGCTATGCGCTGGGCGACCGCAGCCCGGGGCTGCAATACGACGCCGATGGCGGGCTCACGCTGACCATCTCGCACCGGCGCCCAGCGCAGGCAGAGGACAACTGGCTGCCGGCGCCGGACGCGCCGTTCTACCTGATCCTGCGCCTGTACCACCCCACCGACGGCTTTATCGCCGGCGACTACGTGATCCCGCCGCTGCGGCGCATCGCCTGAAGGAGCCCGCCCATGGCAACCCATGACAGTTCCCTCGACGCGCTGGCCCGCGACGCGGTGCGCTACACGCTGCCGCTGTACGAAATGGCGCGCATGCGCGCCGCCACCTGCCCGCGCCGCGACAGCGCCGGCACCTTTGCCGGCGATGGTCCCGACTCCACGCTGCGCTGGATCAACACCGTCACGCACGTGCGCGCGCTGCTCGGCCCGCAGCACCGGCAGGTGGTCACACCGAACAACGACACGCTCTACACCAACGCCTGGCTCGACCTGTCGCGCGGCCCGCTGCTGCTGGACGTGCCGGACTGCCACGGCCGCTATTACGTGCTCGGGCTGCTCGACGCCTATACCAACCCGTTCGGCTACATCGGCACCCGCACCACCGGCACGCAGGGCGGCACCTGGCTGCTGCACGGGCCGGCCTGGCGCGGCGAAGTGCCCGCCGGCGCCACGCCGCTGCCCTGCCCCACCGATGCGGTCTGGATCATCGGCCGCATCCTGGCCGACGGCGACGCCGACCTGGCGGGCGCGCACGCCCTGCAGGACGGCATCCGCCTGCGCCGGCCCGACGGCACCGCCGCGGCGAGCGTGATCGACGCCGGCATGCACGCCGGCGAGCGCCCCGGCGACCCGGACCGCTACGCCACCATCGTCCGGCGCATGCTGGCCGAGAACCCGCCGCCCGCGGACGAAGCGGAGCTGGTGCGCAACTTTGCCGACGCCGGCATCGGCAGCGCGACGCCGCTGACGCCGGTGCAACGCACCGCGCTGGCAGCCGCGCTGGCGCACGTCGATGCCGAACTGGCCGCGCCCCGGGCTTCCGCGCTGGGCGGCGGCTGGTCCCTGCCGGTGGAAATCCGCAACTCGTTCGGCACGCAATACGCGCTGCGTGCCGAGGTGGCGCGCAACTACATCGGCGCGCTGGGCATCGAGGAAGCCATGTACCTGATGGCCGATTGCGATGCCGACGGCCTGCCGCTGGACGGCACGCACCAGTACGAGCTGGTGTTCCCCGCGCAAGGCTTGCCGCAGGTGGGCGCGTTCTGGTCGCTGACCATGTATCGCAAGTCAGACTGCATGCTGGCGGAGAATCCGCTGCAGCGCTATTCGCTGGGCGACCGCTCGCCGGGCCTGCGCGCGGCGCCGGACGGCAGCCTGCGCATCGTGCTGGGCGCACGCGGCCCGGCGGACCCGGCTGACTCCGGCAACTGGCTGCCCGCGCCGCCCGAACCGTTCTACGTGGCGTTGCGGCTGTACGTCCCCGGCAGCGCGCACCTGGAACGGACCTTCCGCTACCCCGCCATCCGCCGCATCAAGGAGGCGTCATGAACCGAACCGTTGTCTTCGCCCGGGCCGTGCTGGCGGCCGGCGCGGCGCTGCTGTGCCTGGCCGGCCAGGCGCAGGCGCAAAGCTATCCGTCGCGGCCGGTCAAGCTGGTGTCGCCCTACGGCGCCGGCGGCTCCAACGACATCTCGGCGCGCATCCTGGCCGAGGCGCTGGGCGGCAAGCTCGGCCAGCAGGTGGTGGTCGAGAACAAGCCCGGCGCCGGCACGCGCCTGGCCACGGAGCAGGTGGCGCATGCCGCGCCGGACGGCTATACGCTGCTGTGGGCGGCCGCGCCCTTCGCCATCAACACCGCCGCCGGCATCGCGCAGCGCTACGACGTGCGCAAGGACTTCGTCGCGGTGGGGCCGCGCGTGCTGGGGCCGATCTTCCTGATCGTCAATGCCAGCTCGCCGGCGCGCAGCGTGGCCGACTTCGTGCGCATGGCCAGGGAGAAGCCCGACGGCGTGACGGTGGCCTCGCCGGGCGCCGGCTCGGGCCCGCACCTGACCGCCGAGCTGTTCGGGCAGGTGGGCAAGTTCAAGCTGCTGAGCGTGCACTACCGCGGCGACGCCACCGCCTACACCGAACTGCTGGCGGGCCGCGCCGACGCCACGCTGACCGCCATCACCGCGGCGCTGCCCTTTATCAAGGCCGGCAAGCTGCGCGTGCTGGCGGTGGCGTCGGAGCAGCGCACGCCGGTCTATCCCGATGCGCCGACCTTCGCCGAACAGGGCTATCCGGGCATGGTCGGCTACGGCTGGTTCGGGCTGGTCGCGCCGGCCGGCACGCCGCCCGCCGTCACCGAGCGCCTGAACCGCGAGGCCTCGGCCGTGCTGGCCGATGCGGAAACCCGCAACAAGCTGCTTGGCCTGGGCCTGGAGCCGCATCCCGAGCGCGGCAGCGCATTTTCGGCCTTTATCGACCAGGAGATCGGCAAGTGGGGCAAGCTGATCCAGGCGCGCGGCATCAAGCTGGACTAGCGCAGGGGCGCAAGGCGCCAGAGTCAGGCCACCGTGACATCGCATAAACAGGAGACCAAACCATCATGATGACTGTTGCCCGTTTTTCGCCGCGGCAGCGCGGCACGCTGCTGCAGGCCGCGCTGCGCTGGCTCGGCGTCGCGGCGCTTGCCGTCGCGCCGATTGCGGCGGCCGCGCAAGGCGCCTATCCAGCCAAACCGATCCACCTGATCGTCGCCTATCCGCCGGGCGGCCTCACCGACACGCTGGCGCGCGCTGTCGGCGACGGCCTGTCGCGCCAGCTCGGCAAGACCGTGGTGGTCGAGAACAAGGGCGGTGCCGGCGGCATCATCGGCACCGACTATGTCGCCAAGGCCGCGCCGGACGGCTATACCCTGCTGATGACCATACCGGGCCCGATCACCGCAAACCTGGCGCTGTACAAGAAGCTGCCCTACGATCCCCGCACCGACCTTCGCCCGGTCTCCGACATTGCCACCGCGCGCACGGTGCTGGCGGTCAACAGCAGCGTGCCGGCCAGGACCGTCGCCGAGCTGCTGGCCTATGCCAAGGCCTCGCCCGGCAAGCTGCGCATGGGCTCATGGGGCGCGGGCACGCAGCCGCATACCATCCAGACCTATTTCGCCAGGCAATACCAGGTCGACATGCTGCACGTGCCCTACCGCGGCGAAGGGCCGATGGTGACCGACCTGCTGGCCGGCCAGGTCAACGTGACGGTGGGCTCGGTGACCGCGCTCAAGCAGCATTTCGCCACCGGCAAGCTGCGTCCGCTGGCAGTCACCGGCACGCGGCGCGCGCAGGCGCTGCCGGACGTGCCCACCTTCACCGAGGCCGGCTACGCCGACGAGCCGTTCCGGCTGACCGGCCCCATCACGCTGATGGCGCCCGCCAGGACACCGCAGGACATCATCGACCGCCTTGGCCGCGAGACCGCGAGCCTGATCGCCAGCGCCGACATGCAGCGGCGCATCGTCGACATGGGCGCGGAGCCGCTCGGCACCACGCCGGCGCAGGCCGAGGCGGCCTACAAGGCCTACCTGCCGGTGGTGCTGAAGCTGACGGCGGATACGGGGGTGACGCTGGACTGAGGGGGCGGCGGACCCGGCTAAGCCACGGTGGCGTACTCCAGCGTCTTCGGCGTCCTGACGATGACTTCGGGCTGCTCGCCGACCACCACGGTGTCGTCGAGACGGAAGCCGCCGAGGCCGTAGACATAGAGGCCGGGTTCCGCCGAATACACCTCGCCCGCCAGCAGCGGGCGGGTGTTGAAGGCCATGTCTTCCGGGTATTCGTGCAGCATCAGCCCGACCGCGTGGCCGGTGCGGTGGAATACGTAGTCACCGCAGCCGGCCTGCTCGATCACGGCCTGCGCGGCCGCGTCCATGTCGCACACCCGCCTGCCGACCACCGCCGCGGCGACCGCGGCGTCGGTGGCCCTGGCGGCGACCTGGTAGAGCCGCGCCTGCTCGTCGCCGGGCCGGCCGCAAAACCAGGTGCGCTCGTTCTCGACATAGAGCCCGTTCAGGCGCGGCAACACCAGGTTGACGATGGTATCGCCGGCGCTGATGCGCGCACCGCACGCGGCGCCGTCGCCATGCGGCGATGCGGAAGCGGGCCCGCTCAGCGTCCAGCACTTGAGGATGTCGAAATCCTCGCCGGGGAAGCGCCGCGCCGCCTCTTCGGACATCAGCGCCGCCATGGCATGGTCGAGTTCCTGGACCAGCCGGCCAGGGCGGATATTCTCGCGATAGCGATCCTGCACCCAGTCCGTCAGCGCCCCCAGCTCACGCATGACCTGGAGCTCTTCCGCATGCTTGACCCAGCGCAGGCTACGCATCTCTGCCATGGCAGGGCGCAGCGTCAGTTCGGGCAGGTAGCGCTGCGCCGCCGCCAGGATCGGATGCTGGACATCGACTGCAATGCGGGACATGCCCAGCCCTTTCGCCCCCAGCAAGGCGGCCACCACCTCCGGCAGCTGCGACGGCAGCGGCAGCCGGTTGGACACGCGCGGATGCTCGGCGTAATAGCTCACGTCCGTGAGCCAGACCGTGCCGCGCTCCGTGGCGAAGCGCATGTGGTTGGTCGACAGTTCGTTCATGACCGCGAAGGTGTCGCCGTTGCGCGGTACCACCACGAATACCGGCCGCTCCCACGGCCACACGTCGAGCTGGAAGTTGGTGGCGTACTGGAAGAAGTCGGGGGTGCCGAAGACCAGCGCGTCGACGCGCAGGCGGTCCATCAGCCGGTGCATGGCCGCGCGGCGATAGTCGTGTACGGCTTTGGTGAGATGTGCCATGGCCGCGGTCCTCAGAGCGTAATGCCCAGCTTGCGGATGATGGGGCCCCAGGTGTCGGCGTCGCGCTTCATGTAGCGCCCGACCTCGGACGGCGGGCCCTTGATCGGGTCCAGGAACTGGAAGCCGAGCTTCTCCCTGAACTGTGGATCGTCCAGGATCTGGTTGATGTCGGCATTGACCTTGCTGATCACGGAAGCGGGCGTGCCCGAGCGCGCCACGATGGCGTACCAGCCCGGTACCTGCACGTCGTAGCCGAGTTCCCTGAAGGTCGGCACCGACGGCAACGCCTGCAGCCGCTTGTCGCCGGTGACCGCCAGCGGAACCAGCTTCTTGCCGGCAATGAAGGGCTGCACGCCGGCGACGACGTTCATCATCACCGGCGTCTGCCCGTTCATCAGGCTGGTCGAGCCGCCGGTGCCATTGAACGGCACATGCTGCAGCTTGATCCCGGTGCGCTGTGCAACCAGTTCCATCGCCAGGTGGGTGGAGTTGCCGATGCCGCCCGACGCAAAGCTGATTTCGCCCGGCCGGGCCTTGGCCATCTGCACGAAGTCCTTGAACGAGTCGACCTTGAGCGATGGCGCCGCGACAAAGACGAACGGCGAGTTGGCGAGCATCGCCACGCCGGTCAGGTCGCGGCCGGGATCGTACGGCAGCTTCGGATACAGGAACGGGTTGAAGCTCAGGTTCGACACGCCGGCAAAGAACAGGGTGTAGCCGTCAGCGGGCTGGCCGATCACATAGGTGATCGCCAGCGTGCCGTTGGCACCGGGCTTGTTCTCGACCACCACCGGCTGCTGCCACGCGCGGCTGAGCTTCTCCGCCAGTGCGCGCGCCAGCACGTCGTTGCCGGTACCGCCGGCTTGCGGCACGACCAGCCGCACCGGTTTCGAAGGGAAGGCCTGCGCGTGCCCGATACCAGGCAGCGTCATCGCTACCGCGGTTGCGGCCAGCCCGGCCAGAAGTTGTCGCCGATCCATATTGCATCCTGTTGTTTTGCCACGATACGCCGCGCTTTCCGCAGCGTGCGGAACGCAATGTACCATGTGGTACACGAACCGGCAAAATCGGGGTTTACGCCGATGCCCACGGCAATTTCGGCGAAGTACCGGCGGCGGAGCCGCTTACTTTCCGGCTTGGGGAGGCGCCGCCATCATGGCGGCGAAGTACTTCAGTGCGGCCGTCGTGCCCTTGCGGTCGCCTGTGGTGACCAGGTCCAGCAACAGCCCGCGCACCGTGGCCAACTCGACTCGTGCGCGCAGCCTGGCCTCGGCCGCGCCAAGGCCCTGATCGCGCTGCAGGCGAGCAGCCAGCGTGGCGGTCCAGCTGCCGATGACATCTTCGAGAAAACCGCTAAAGCGCTCTCGATCGCGGATCGCGCGGCCATAGATCTCGAACATCAGCTGCATGATCGGCAGGTAGCCCGGCGCGGAATAGCGCTCCCACGCCGCGACCATCGCGGCCTGCGGATCCATGCCCGCCACTTCCATGCGCTGGCGCGCCGCTTGCTCGGCATGGCGGATACGATGCAACAGCGCCTGCCAGAAGCCATCGCCCGAGCCGAAGTAGTAGATCAGCATGCGGTGGCTGGTGCCCAGCGCCTCGGCGACGCTGCGCAGTGAAAGATCGCCCAGGCCGTGGGCAAGGACATGTTCGGTGGCGGCATCCAGCAGCTGGATGGCCTGCTCGCTGGCAGAGCGGTCGATGGCGGGAGGGCTGGATTTCGGCATGGAGTCATGGCAGGGGCGCCAGCCCGGGATTCTACGATACCCGCCATGGCCCTGAGTGACCGGGGCACGACCCGGCAAAGCTGCCGTGCTACAGTCGACAGCGTGCGTCAGACCGACGCACCAGTCCCCCGCCCGCATGAAAACGCTGCTCATCGTCTACCACACCATGACCGGCGGCACGCGCCAGATGGCCGCGGCCGCCGCCGATGCAGCACGCCGGCAGCCCGGCGTCACGGTCGTGCTCAAGACCGCCGCCGAGGCCGGCCCCGACGATGTGCTGGCCGCCGACGGCTACCTGTTCGCCACCCCGGAGAACCTGGCCGCGATCGCGGGCATGATGAAGGACTTCTTCGACCGCTGCTATTACCCCGCGCTGGACCGCATCAACGGCCGGCCCTACGCCGCCATGATCTGCGCCGGCAGCGATGGCCAGAACGCGCTGCGCCAGCTCGAGCGCATCGCCACCGGCTGGCGCCTGAACCGCGTCGCGCCCGGGCTGATCGTCTGCACCCATGCGCAGACGCCGGAGCGCATCCTCGCCCCCAAGCAGATCGAAACCGCCGATCTGGCGCGATGCGCGGAGCTTGGCGAGGGACTCGCCGCGGGGCTGGGCCTGGGGGTGTTCTGAGACGCTTCCGGCCATCGGACAACGGGAGCGCGGGACCGGGAACGGGACTTGCACGACCCACACAATCCCTCTGCGCCCCCTTTGCCATGGAAGACCCCGAAATTACCGCTTCTGAAGCCCGGCGCGATCCGCTGGCCGGCACGGCGCGCGGCGTGATGCGCGTGGTCGATGCGCTGACGCAGACCGCGCTGGTGGTCGCCACCGCCACGCTGGCGTGGGCGCTGTGGCGCCGTTCCGATGCCTATGCGTGGTTCGGCGGGCTCGGCCCCGGCACCGCGGTGACGCTGGCGGTGCTGGTGACGCTGGTGGCGCTGCTGGGGGTCTGGATGGGCGTGCGCACCTGGCGGCGGGTTGGCTGATGCGTCGCTAATCCTTACAACGCCACAGTAAAAACTCGCCACAAACCCGAGGAGATACGGTGCCCGACACTTTGCTTCGCCGTACCGGCCTGCTTGCCGTCGTCACCGGGGCATCCTCCGGCATCGGCTACGAGTTGGCGCGCTGCTGCGCGCAGCGCGGCTATGACCTGCTGATCGCCGCGGACGAGCCGCAGATCGAGATCGCCGCCAGGCAGCTGCGCGACGAAGGCACCGAGGTGACCGCGCTGCAGGCAGACCTGTCCACGCCTGAAGGCGTCGAGCAGGTCTGCGCCGCACTCGGCGGGCGCCGCGTCGACGTGCTGTGCGCCAATGCCGGCCGCGGCCTGGGCCACGCCTTCCTGGACCAGGACTTCGCGGCGATCCAGCGCGTGGTGGAGACCAACGTGACCGGCACCCTGCATCTGCTGCACCGGGTCGGTCGGCTCATGCGCGCGCAGCACGAGGGGCGCATCCTGATCACGGGATCGATCGCCGGCTTCGTCCCGGGCACCTGCCAGGCCGTGTACAACGCGTCCAAGGCCTTCCTGGATTCCTTCTCCTACGCGCTGCGGCATGAGCTGCAGCACACCGGCGTGACCGTCACCTGCCTGATGCCGGGTGCCACCGAAACCGATTTCTTCGAACGTGCGGACCTGCTCGATACCCGGCTCGGCCAGCAGAAGAAGGGCGATCCCGCCGAGGTGGCGCGGATCGGCTTCGATGCCATGATGCGCGGCGAGGGCGAAGTGGTGCCGGGCTGGCAGAACAAGCTGCGCGCCGCCATTGCCATGGTGACGCCCGCCGACGTGCTGGCCGAGCAGCATCGCCGCATGGCCGAGCCGCAGCAGGCGCCGGCGGACAAGCCGCCGGCCGCCTAGTGCTGCGGCCAGGATCAGCCCATGCGCGTGGTGCCGCCGGTGCTGTCGCGTCCCTGGCCGGGACCGCCGCTGCCGGTTTCCATGCCGCCGCCATAGCTGCTGGCGCTGGAGCCGGTGGCACTGCCTGAACTGCTGACGCCGCTGACGCGCCCCTGGCCCGATGGGCCGGACTGCGCCCCTTCGGTGATCCCGGACACGCCGAACGCGCCCGGCGCGCCCAGGCGCACCGCGTTATGGATCTCCTGCACGCCGAAGACATCGTCGACGATGTCCTCGATGCAGTACTTCTGGCGCCGGTCGCGCACGTTGCCGGTCAGGCGCACCACGCCGCCCTGCACTTCGACCTCCACGTCGCGCACATCGACATGGCGCGCATGCGCGAGCCGCTCGCAGATGTCCTCGCGGATGCGCTCGTCGCTGCGCTGGTAGCCCTTGGGGCCGACGCGGTCGCGCCCGCGCGGCAGGTCGCGCCACGCATTGCCGCGGCTGTCGCCACCGCTCTCGCCCCACTCGTCACGCACCTCGCTGCCGCGGCGCCAGGCTTCGTCCTCTTCCCATGGCGGGCGCCGCGAAGAGGTTTCCCAGACACGCTGCGCCGGGCTCGAGCGTCCGCCGTAGTAGCCGGACTCGCGCACGTCGCTGTCGTGCCGCTGGCGGCCTTCATAGCGGCCTTCGCCGTAGTCGCGCGCGGGGCCGCCGCGCTGGCCGTAGCGCCCCTCGCCGTAGCCGCGCGGGTCGTCGCTGCGCGGGTCGTTGCTGCGCGGGTCGTTGCCGCGATTGCGGCGGAATTCATCGGCGTCGCGGTCCTCGCGCCACCAGGAGCCGCCGCCTTCATTTCGGAATGGATGCATCGCTGTCTCCAAGGGTTGAGCTTCCGGCGCGGCCAGGCGGGCCGCGCAGCCAGTCACCGGGGCGCAAGTTCCATACCATTGGCGGGCATGGAGGGCGGCATGCATGCCGCGCGCCCCGCACCAAAGCACACCAAAGCACACCAAAGCAAAGGCGGGCGCCACCGGTATGGGGCGCCCGCCGTTGTCATGAAAGCCGGGTTGCTGCGGGGTTGCCGGGGGGCTCGTCATGCGGCCAGGGGAGTGAGGCCGCGCGGGGCATCGTCCTCGTCTTCATGCACGATCAGCACCACACCGCGCCGCTTGGCCGCGGCCATGCCGATGTTGACGGCGACGTCGCGGTCGTCGCACTGGACCAGGCCCTTGCGCGCGCTTTCGACCGTCAGTTCCCAGCCCTGCGCGGTCTGCCTGATCAGGAAGTTTGCAGCCATGGGTTGCTCCCTGTCGTTGGTGTTCTTGCAGCGTAGCCCATGGACAGAACCGTTAAATCGGCGTCTGTCCGATAGCGTGTGGGCGCTTCTCCTACAGTCGTCGCGGATGGCGTGCCGGGCACCGACAAATTGCGCCAACAACGGACGAGGGCAAATCGCTGCCGTCGATCGCGGAATTGCGATTGTTGACAAGAATCACGGATATAGCCGCGCTGCGATCCAAGAATCCTCGTCAATGACGCAAAGCCAGACCCGGCGGGACGCATGCGGACAGCGCCGCACTGTGACGCGCCGGGGCAGGAGGAGACCATGGACACACACCCTGTCGTTGCCACCGGCGGCTCCGCGGCGGCGGCTTCCGGCCCATTGCCGGCACACGGCCCAAAGAGCGTGCTGCACGAACTGGAGCAAACCCTGCTCGCGATCGAGATGATCGGCCTGGGCGCGCGCCTGCAGGTGCTGGAAGCAGAAGTCTCGCTCCCGCGCGAGCGGCTGACCCGCCTGTACAAGGAGCTTTGCGGAACGTCGCCGCCCAAGGGAATGCTGCCGTTCTCGACCGACTGGTTCCTGAGCTGGCGCCCCAACGCCCATGCCTCGATGCTGCTCGGCGCCTACCGCCACATGGTCCGTGCCGGCCACCTCGACGGCGTCCGTGCCACCCTCGCCGGCTTCCGCATGTATCGCGAACACCTGAGCGTCACCGGCGAGGCCGCCCAGCTCAGCTTTACCCGCGCCTGGATGCTGGTCCGCTTCTATGAGCGCGGCATGCTGCAGCTGGCGCGCTGCCAGTGTTGCCGCGGCGAATTCGTGGTGTGCGCCAACGATGCGCGCCAGCGCTACATCTGCGGCCTGTGCCTGCCGCCGGCACGCGCGGGCAAGTGCCGCAAGCCCGGACCCGCCGGCACGTGAACATCGGTGCCGCGCCGGCGCCATTGTCTGCTGCCGCACAGTCCGGCCACCCGCACCCTTCCATGATGGATGCACCCGACCACCCGCCCCTGGCGCATCCGGAGCCTCGCCCATGTTCAAGATCCCCATGCTCGGCAAGAGGCTGGGCACACCCGCGCCCGAGGCCCGCGGCAAGGCCAGCGCCGAGTCACCTTCCGCGCCCCCCGGCACCAGCGTGCCGCGCAAGGGCATGCCGGAACAGCTTGCGCAGAACCTCAAGACCCAGGGCGACGCCATGATCCAGTACGGCGCGCGGCTGCTGGTGATGCGCGAGATGCTGTGCGCCATGGCGGTGGCGCTGCCGCCCGACGCGCGCGCCAGCGCCCAGCGGCAGTTCCGGCAGCGCATCGACCAGTTACTGTCGCTGACCGACGACCACGTGCTGCCGGCCGAATTCCACACGGCGCTGCTGGCCGAGGTCAATTACTACCTGGGCGAGCTGAAGCAACGCTGACGGCACAGGCTTGCGCATAGCCCGGCATCGGGTGCCGGTTGATACCGGTCGTAACTGCCGTTCCTGGCCCCCTGCCATCGTGCTACAGTGCGCCCTCAGCACAAAGCTGCGCAGCGGCGCATAGCGCACTCCAGCGGCCCGCAACCGGGCGCCGCGGGGATGGCGCGCCAGCGTAGCGCGCGCTTGCCGCTCGCCACCGTTGTGGCGCCGAACCATCGCCGCGCAGCCGCCTGCCCCCGGGGTCCGCCCCGGCCGTCGCTGCCGCCCCCAGGATCTTCATGACGCACCAGCTCCAGGCCGCGCTCACCATTGCAGCCTTCAAGCTCTTTGCCGCCTTGCCCTACGGCGTGACCGCCCGGCTGGGCGACGCCCTCGGCAGGCTGCTGTACCGTATCCCCAGCCGCCGCCGGCGCATCGTCCACACCAACCTGGCGCTGTGCTTCCCGGACATGGATCCGGGCGAGCGCGAGCGGCTGGCGCGCGACCACTTCGGCCACGTGCTGCGCAGCTACCTGGAACGCGGCGTGCAGTGGTTCGGCAACGCCGAGCGGCTGGGCAAGCTGGTCGAGCTGGATTCGCGCATCGACCTGGCCTCGTGCGCCGAGCATCCGACCATCTTCATGGGCTTCCATTTCGTCGGCATCGAGGCCGGCTGCATGTTCTATTCGATGCGCCACCCGGTGGCATCGCTGTACACGCGCATGTCGAGCCCGCTGCTGGAGCAGATCTCGCGCACCCAGCGCGGACGCTTCGGCGCCGAGATGATCCCGCGCAACGGCAGCGGCAAGCAGGTGGTGCGCACGCTGCGCGCCGGCTGCCCGGTAATGCTGGCGGCCGACATGGACTTCGGCATCAACGATTCGGTGTTCGTGCCGTTCTTCGGCGTGCCGGCGTGCACGCTGACCTCGGCCTCGCGCCTGGCCAGCATGACCGGCGCGCGCGTGGTGCCGTTCACCACCGAAGTGCTGCCCGACTACCGCGGCTACCGGCTGCGCGTGTTCGACCCGCTCGAAGGCTTTCCTTCCGGCTGCGTCGAAGAGGACTCGCGCCGCATGAACGCCTTCCTCGAAACCCAGATCGCCACCATGCCGGAGCAGTATTACTGGATCCACCGGCGCTTCAAGAACCGGCCGGAAGGCATGCCGTCGGTGTACTGACGGCTAGCCGGCGGCGCGCCGCCAGGCTTGCTGGATCTCGGCCACCAGCCGCGTCAGCTGCGCGGCATGGCGCGCGTGGTCGCGGCGACGCTCGGTGTCGCTGAACGGGTAGCTGATGTTGAGCCCGTACAGCTGCTGGTCCGGACCCGAGAAGGCCGCGCCCACGGCCAGCAGATGCCCCGGCTGGTAGGCCGCGGTGCAATGGCCGTGCCGCTGAGCCTGCGCGATGCCGCGCAGCACGCGCGCGCGCATGCCCGGCCAGGCCTCGCCCTGGCGGGCGGCGATGCCGGCCAGCAGGTCCCTGCGCACCTCCTCCGGCTGCGCCGCCAGCCATGACAGGCCGATCGCCGTCAGCTCCATCGGCACGCGCGAGCCCGGCACCACGCGGCGCGTGCGCGAGACGCTGTCGCGGCTGTGCCGGATCGACGCCAGGTACACCATCTCCAGCTGGTCCCCCACCGCCAGCCCCACGTTGACCTTGCCGGCCTCGGCCACCTTGCGCATCAGCGGCAGCGCAATCTCCGGCGCGCGGCTGGACTGGTGGAAGGCATCGGCCAGGCTCAGCACCACCGGCGCCAGCCGGTAGGCGCGCTCGTTGACGTCGTAGCGCAGGAAACCGGCATCGACCAGCGAACGCGTCAGCCGGCTCACGGTCGGGCGCGGCAGGCCGGTGCGCCCGGCCAGTTCCGCATTGGTCAGGCTGGTGGTGCCGACACGGAAGGCACGCAGCAGCACCAGCCCGCGCTCCAGCGACTGGCTGCCCGCGGTGCCCGGGTAAAGCGGCCGGTCCGATGGGTCACGCTGCGCGTGGAGTCCGGCGGCGGGGGGGAGCCAGGCATCGCTGTCAATTTCAGTGAGTGAAATTCGAGTATAGCGGCGCGGCAGCACCGCGCGAATACTGTGGACACGCGGCCCCGAGCCGGCCACCCCCACAGGAGCCCCCGCATGTCATCCGCTGCCGAGATCCACGTCACCCGCGACGGCCACGTCGCCCGCGTGGTGCTGTCCCGCCCGCCGCACAACTTTGTCGATGCCGAGGTGATGCGGCGCCTGGCCGATACCCTGCTGGCGCTCGACGACGACCACCATTGCCGCGCCATCGTGCTGGCCTCTGGCGTCGGCGCGTTCTGCGCCGGTGCCGACTTCAGCGGCACCGGCCAGGATGAAGTCGCAAGCGACCCCGCCGCCTTCTATGTGCATGCGATGAAGCTGTACCGCAACCGCAAGCCGATCGTCGCCGCGGTGGCGGGCGCCGCCATCGGCGCGGGGCTGGGGCTGGCGCTGGTGGCGGACTTCCGCGTGACCTGCGCCGAGGCGCGCTTCAGCGCCAACTTCAACCGACTGGGCTTCCATCCGGGTTTCGGCCTGAGCCTGACGCTGCCGCGCCTGGTGGGCGAGCAGCAGGCAGCGCTGCTGTGCTACACCGGCCGGCGCATCACCGGGACCGAGGCAGTCAGCATCGGCCTGGCCGACGAACTGGTCGCCCGGGACGAGGTCGATGCCCGCGCCATGGCGCTGGCGCAGGAGATCGCTGCCTCGGCCCCGCTCGCGGTGGAAACCACGCGCGCCACGCTGCGCGACGGGCTGGCCGACCGCATTGCCGAGATCAACCAGCGCGAGCTGGCGATCCAGCGCGGACAGTTCCTCAGCGAGGATTTCCGCGAGGGCGTCGCCGCCATGGCCGCGCGCCGCGCCCCCGTGTTCCAGCGCCGTTGAAGGAGGCATCGATGAGCGCAGCAGACAGCGAAGCGGACAAGCGCGCGGCACCGGCCGGCCCGCTCGACGGCATCCGTGTGCTCGACCTGACCGCGGTCGTGCTCGGCCCGCTGGCAACGCAGGTGCTGGCCGACTTCGGCGCCGACGTGATCAAGGTCGAAGGCCCCGAGGGCGACCTGATGCGCGCCAATGGCGTGTCGCAGCACGCCGGCATGAGCTCGATCTACCTGGCGCTGAACCGCAACAAGCGCTCGGTCGTGCTCGACCTGAAGACCGCCGAGGGCGCGGCGGCGCTGCGCGGCCTGATTGCCGGCGCCGACGTGCTGGTGCACAACATGCGCGTCGCGGCGATCGAGCGGCTGGGCTTCGGCTATGCCGAGGTCGCGCGCATCAACCCGCGCATCGTCTATTGCATGGCCACCGGCTTCGGCCAGGACGGCCCGCACCGCGACAAGCCGGCCTTCGACGACATCATCCAGGCCGGCTGCGGCCTGGTCGCGCTGGGCTCCGCAGGCGGCGAGCGCCCGGAATACGTGCCCAGCCTGCTTGCCGACAAGACCACCGGGCTGGCGCTGGCCAATGCCGTGCTGGCCGCGCTGCTGTACCGCGAGCGCCACGGCGTGGGCCAGCTGGTCGAGGTGCCGATGCTCGAAACCATGACCGCCTTCGTGATGACCGAGCACCTGGGCGGCCTGACCTTCGACCCGCCCCCGGCCGGCGCCGGCTACGCGCGCCTGCTGCAAGGCGGGCGGCGCCCCGCGCCGACCCGCGACGGCTGGATCTGCGCGCTGCCCTACACCGAGCGCCACTGGCAGGCCTTCTTCCGCGCGGTGGGCCGCGACGACCTGGCCGAGCGCTACGACGTGGCCGACCGCGCGCAGCGCAACGCCAATATCCGCGCGCTGTACGGCCACCTGGCGGAGTTGACGCCGGCGCGCAGCACGGACGAATGGATGCAGCTGTTCGAGTCGCTCGACATTCCCGCCACGCCCATCTACGGCCTCGATGCGCTGGTCGACCACCCGCACCTGCGCGCGGTCGGGCTGTTCCAGCAAACCCAGCACCCTACCGAAGGCCCGTTGCGCGAACTGCGTCCGGCCGCGCGCTTCTCGGCCACGCCGCTGTCGCTGCGCCGCCATGCGCCGGCGCTCGGCGAGCACACCGACGAGGTCTTGCGAGAACTGGGCATCGCCCAGGATGCGCGGCAGTCATAACGAATCAGGAGGAGACCGTCATGAACTTTGAACTGGACGAAGAACACCGCATGCTCAAGGACCTGGTCGCGCGTTTCGTGCGCGAGCAGCTGATCCCGCTGGAACCCACGGTGCTGGCGCGCGAAGCCGCTGGCGGCCAGATGGCGCTGCTGCCCGAAGAGCAGGCGCGCCTGGACGCGATGTCGCGCGAACTGGGCCTGTGGGGCCTGGATGCCCCGACCGAGCTGGGCGGCTCCGACCTGCCGACGGTGGCGATGGTGGGGGTCAATGAAGAACTGGGCAAGACCATCACCCCCTATGACCTGCCGCCGGATTCGCCCAACCTGCGCATGCTGATGCTGACCGCGAGCGCGGCCCAGCGCGAGCGCTACCTGGCCCCGTATGCGCGCGGCGAGACCGTGTCGGCCATCGCCATCTCGGAACCGGGCGCCGGCGGCGATCCGGCCATGATGGCCACGCGCGCCGAGCGCGATGGCGACCACTGGGTGCTGAACGGGCGCAAGATCTGGATCAGCCGAGCGGCGCGCGCCGACTGGACCATCGTCATGGCCGTGACCGACAAGGCCCGCGGCGCGCGCGGCGGCATCTCGGCGTTTATCGTCGAGCGCGGCACGCCCGGGCTGCGGGTCGAGCGGCGCATCCCGATGATCGGCGGCGCCTCGACCTATGAAGTGGTGCTGGAAGACTGCCGCATCCCCGCCACGCAATTGCTCGGCGCCGAAGGACAGGGCTTTGCGCCGATGCAGGCGCGGCTGTCGACGCGGCGCGTGCAGATGGCGGCCTGGTGCATCGGCCGCGCCCAGCGCGCGCTGGACATGATCTGCGAGTACGCCCCGCAGCGCCAGACCTTCGGCGCGCCGCTGGCGCAGCGCCAGGCGATCCAGTGGTGGGTGGCCGACGCCGCCACGCGCATCCATGCCTGCCGGCTGATGACCTACGAAGCCGCCAGCCGCATCGACGCCGGCGAGGAAGCCCGCACGCAGGTGTCGATGATCAAGGTGTTCGCCACCGAAATGGCCTGGGACGTGATCGACCAGGCCATGCAGACCTTCGGCGCGATGGGCATGACCAAGGAGCTGCCGCTGCAGCAGATGGCCAACGAGACCCGGCTGATGCGCATCTACGAAGGCCCCAGCGAAGTGCACCGCTGGGTCATTGCGCGCGACCTGCTCGGGCTGCGCCGCTAGGCCCGCGCCGATCCCTTGCACCGGCGGAGACACGCCGGGCATTCCACCGTCAGGAGACCACCATGCAACAGGCATTCCGTTCCCGCCGCCGCTTCCTCGGAATCTTTCCGGCCGCGCTGGCGCTGCTGGGCGCAGCCACGCCGCCGGTAGCGCGCGCAGCCGAGACCGACGCCTTTCCGGCCCGGCCGATCCGCTTCATCGTGCCCTTCCCTTCGGGCAGCGGCACCGACACCACCGCGCGCATGTTCGCCAAGAAGATCGGCGAGCTGACCGGCCAGGGCGTGGTGGTCGAAAACAAGCCCGGCGGCAACGGCTTTATCGGCGTGCAGACCGCGCTGAACGCGCCGGCCGACGGCTATACCGTCTTTCTCGGCAGCAACTCCACGCTGTCGACCAATGCCGCCACCTTCCGCAAGCTGCCGTATGACCCGCTGACCGACTTCGCGCCGATCACGCTGCTGTCGCGCGGCCCGTGCGTGATCATCGTGCCGGCCGGCTCGCCCTACCGCACGCTGGCCGAGCTGCTGGACGACGCGCGCAAGCGTCCGGGCGCGCTGAACTACGGCACGGGCTCGATCTCGTACACGCTGTATTCGGAATGGCTCAACGAGCTGGCCCGCATCAAGACCACGGCGGTGCCGTACAAGGGCGCGGGCGATGCCATCAATGGCGTGATGGCGGCCAATGTCGATTTCGCCGTGGTCGATGCCACCGGCGCGATCGAGCTGGCCCGCGGTGGCAAGGTGCGCGCACTGGCCTACACCGCACCGCAGCGCTCGCCGCTGCTGCCGGACGTGCCGTCCATCGTCGAAGCCGGCCTGCCGGACTTCCTGGCCTACAACTGGGTCGCGGCGGCGGTGTCGGCCAAAACGCCGCCGGCGGTGGTGAAGCGGCTGCAGGACCTGTTCACGCAGGCCGGCAATGCCCCGGATGTGCGCGAGTACTACACGCGCCAGTCGACCAAGCTGATCCTGTCGTCGCCGGCCGAGATGCGGCAATACCAGAAGGATGAAATCGAGCGCTGGAAGCGGCTTGCGGCCGTGGCGAAGATCCCGCTGCAGTAAGCGCGCCCCCAACTAGCCAACTAGCCGCTATGCTCGCGCAGCAGCACCGTCAGCCGCTGCGCCAGCGGCGACAGGTAGGCGCCTTCGCGCGTGACCACGCCGATGCGCCGGCGCAGGTCCAGTTCCTCCACGCCCAGCGGCAGCACGCGCAGGCCGCGCTGCATGGCGTCGCCGCTGGCGTTGGCGATGCTCAGCATCTGCGTGCCCTGCATCAGCGCGAACAGCGAGCTGCTGCCAAAGTCGATCTCGATGCGCGGCTGCGGCTCCGGCAGGCCGCGCTGGCGGAACGCCGCGTCGACCTGCTGGCGCAGCGTGATATGCCGCTCGGGCAGCAGCCATTCCTGGTCGGCCAGATCTGCCAGCCGCAGCTTGCGCCGCCGCAGCAGCGCGTGGCCCTGGTCGGCCACCACCACCAGCCGGTCATCGAACAGCGGCTGCACCGCGAAGGTGTCCGCCAGCGCGCCGGACGGGGTGGGCGCCACCGCCATGTCCAGCTCCCCGTCCGCAAGCAGGTCCAGCAGGTCGCGCGCGAGCCGGCGGCGCAGCCGCAGCCGCGCCACCGGGCGCTCGCGCACCAGCTGCTGGCACGCGCCCAGCACAACATCGACCGGGATCGACGGTGAATAGCCCACCCGCAGGATGCCCTGCTCGCCGGTGCGGATGCCCAGCATCTCCTTGATGCCGTCCTGGTACTCCAGCTGGATGCGCCGCGCGCGCTCGAGGAAGCGGGTGCCGGCGTAGGTCGCGGCGATGCCGTTGGCGGTGCGTTCGAACAGCGGCAACCCCGCCTGCGCTTCCACCCGCTGCACCGCCTTGGTCAGCGCCGGCTGGCTGATCCCCAGCGCCTCGGCGGCGCGGCCGATGCCGCCGTGCGCCGCCACGGCGAGGATGTATTCGATATCCCGCGTCTCCATTGCCTCACATTCCCGACGGTTATGGCTTTATAGCCAATGCGTCATTGTGGTGATGACCGTGATCTTACAGACTACAGCGCATGAGCACACCACCGAGCGTGCAGCAACATCCTTCAGCCTTCACGGAGACAGCATGGGTTTCGCGTATTTCCTGCGCCGCGCCGCGCGTTACTGGGGCGACCAGCCCGCCATCCTCTACCAGGACCAGGTGGTGACCTATCGCCAGCTCGACGAACGCTCGACGCGGCTGGCCAATGCGCTGCTGGCGCTGGGCCTGCGTCCAGGCGACCGCGTCGCGGTGCAGTCGCGCAACCGGCCCGAGCTGGTCGAACTGGAATGCGCGCTGTACAAGGCCGGCCTGGTCAAGGCCGCGCTCAACCCGCGCTTTACCGCGGCCGAGGCCAGCGACGTGGTCGAGAACTGCACCCCGCGCGTGCTGATCGCGGGCCCGGGCTATACCGGCTATGACCGCACCACGGCAGGCTTCGGCAGCATCGAGACCTTTATCGCCATCGGCGCGGCGCCCGCCGGCTATGTCGAATACGAGGCGCTGCTGGCCAACGCCGGCACCACCGCGCCCGACATCACCCCGGCGGCCGACGACCTCGCCGTGCTGCATTTCTCGTCGGGCTCCACCGGCAAGATCAAGGCCGCCATGCAGAGCTACGGCAACCGCATGGCGGCGCTGCGCAAGGTGGTGTTGGGCATGGACCGCCCCGCCCGCCCCGGCGACCGGCTGGCGCTGATCGGCCCGGTCACGCATGCGTCCGGCATGCTGATGCAGCCCTACCTGTACGTGGGCGCGACCCTGGTGCTGTTCGACAAATTCGAGCCGGCGCACTTCCTGGCCGAAGTCGCGCGCCTGCGCATCACCCATGTGTTCATGGTGCCGGCGATGATCAACATGCTGCTGGCCGAGCCCACGCTGGCGCAGGCCGACCTGTCGAGCCTGAAGACGCTGGCCTACGGCGCCGCGCCGATGGCGCCGGCACGCATCCGCGAGGCCTGGGAGCGCATCGGCCCGATCCTGTCGCAGGGCTATGGCGCCAGCGAATCGACCTCGGGCGTCACGCGGCTGTCCACCAGCGATCATGCCGATGCGATCGCCAGCCATCCGGAACGCCTGGCCTCGTGCGGCCGCGCGCTGGGCGAGACCGAAGTGCGCGTGGTCGACGAGCACGGCAAGGAAGTCGCGGTGGGCGAGATCGGCGAACTGGTGATCCGCGGCGAAGACGTGTTCCACGGCTACTGGAACGCGCCCGAGCTGACGCGCGAGGTCCTGGTCGACGGCTGGCTGCATACCGGCGACATGGCGCGCGTCGACGAGGCCGGCTACCTGTACCTGGTCGACCGCAAGAAGGACATGATCATCTCCGGCGGCTTCAACGTCTACCCGACCGAGGTCGAGGCCACGCTGTACCAGCACCCCGACGTGCTCGAGGCCTGCGTCATCAGCGTGCCGGACGACACCTGGGGCGAAAGCGTCAAGGCCGTGGTCACGCTGCGTCCCGGGCGCGAGGCCACCGCGCAGCAGCTGATCGCGCATTGCCGCGAGCGCATCGCCGACTACAAGTCGCCGCGCTCGGTCGACTTTGTCGCCGAGCTGCCCAAGAACGCCAGCGGCAAGCTGGCCCGCAAGATCGTGCGCGAACGCTACTGGCAAGGCGTCGGACGCCGCGTCAACTGAACCGGAACCGCACCGAGGAAACCGCCATGTTCGACCACCTGACCAACCCCGTCCTGCTGGAAATCCGCGCCGGCATCCGCCGCTTTATCGACGAAGAGCTGCGCCCGCTTGAACACGAACTCGGCCTGGGTTCCGAGGACCCGTGGCCGCGCGAGACCCTGCGCCAGGTCTGGCGCCGCTCCAGCGAGCTGGGCTTCTACGCCGCCTGCCTGCCCACCGCGCTCGGCGGCAAGGGCCTGAACATCCAGGAGCAATGCGCGCTCAAGGCCGACCTGGCCGCGAGCGGCTCGACCCTGGCCGCGCACGTGCTGGGCGACCTGGGCGGCCCGCCGCGCGTGGGCAACATGCTGAAATACGCCACGCCCGGGCAGCTCGAGCGGTATTTCAAGCCGGTGATCCGCGGCGAGAAATCGACCTGCTTCGCGCTGACGGAAACGCATTCCGGCTCCGATGCGCAGAGCATCAAGACCTCGGCCGTGGCCGACGGCGATGACCTGGTCATCAACGGCGGCAAGCACTACATCAGCGGCGCGCCGTTTGCCGACTTTGCCATCGTCATGTGCGTGACCGACGCCACCTCGACGCCGCCGGCCATCACCGCGGTGCTGGTCGACCTGGACCTGCCGGGCGTGACCGTCACCAACGAATACGTGCCGATGTCCGGCCAGCATATCGACGGCGATATCCGCTTCGACAACGTGCGCGTGCCGCGCGCCAACATCTTTGGCGGCGAAGGCAACGGCTTCAAGCTGGGCATGTCGCGCATCAACGTGAACCGCCTGCTGCACTGCCCCAGCATGCTGGGGCTGGCCATGCGCGCCTATCAGTCGTCGGTCGAATATGCCGGCCAGCGCCGCCAGTTCGGCGGCCCGATCGCGCGCTTCCAGGCGATCCAGCACATGCTGGCCGACATGGCCGCGGCGCTGTGGGCCTGCGAAAGCATGATCGCGCACACCGCCGCGCTGGCCGACGCCGGCGCCGACCTGCGCATGAAGGCCGCGGCGTGCAAGCTCTTTGTCTCGGAGCGCTGCTTCGAGGTGGCGGACAAGGCCGTGCAGATCCACGGCAATGTCGGCGTCACGCGCGGCCATCCGATCGAGCAGACCTTTCGCAAGCTGCGCATGTTTCGCATCTTTACCGGCACCAGCGAGATCCAGCGCAACACCATCGCGCGGGCTATCCTGGAACCGCTGCAACAGAAAGCCTGACCGTGCCGGCGGCGCGGTCGCCGCCGGCATCCGGATCCCGGCCACAGCACAATACGACAAGACCACGGAGACCAAGCATGAACCGCCGAAACTGGCTTGCCACCGCCGGCGCCGCCGCGCTGGGCAGCCTGCTGCTGCCGGCCCGCGCCGCCAGCGCCGCATCCCCCGCATCCTCTTACCCCAGCCGCCCGATCCGGCTGATCGTGCCGTTTATCGCCGGCAGCACGCCGGACAATATCGCGCGCACGCTGTCGGCAGAGCTGGGCAAGAAGCTCGGCCAGCCGCTGGTGGTCGAGAACATGCCCGGCGCCGGCGGCATCATCGGCGCCGGCGCGCTGCGCCGCGCCGCGCCCGACGGCTACACGCTCGGCATCCTGGCCAACTCGCACGTCATCAACGTGCATATGTACCGCAAGATGCCGTACGACCCGACCCAGGACTTCACGCCGATCACGGCGTTGTCGGGCGGGCCGTCGGCGCTGGTGGTGCCGCTGTCGTCGCCGTACAAGAGCGCGGCCGAGCTGGTCGCGGCGATGAAGAAGGAGCCGGGCAAGTTCAACTACGGCTCCGGCGGCAAGGGCAGCATCGCCCATCTGGCGGTGGAGACCATGCTGCACCAGACCGGTTGCGACGCGGTGCATATTCCCTACAAGGGCGCGCCGGAGATCATTACCTCGATGCTGACCGGGCAGACCCAGTTCGGCATGCCGGTGCTGGGCACCGCGACCCAGTACGTGCGCAACAACCAGGTCCGGGTGCTGGCCGTCACCGCAGCCGCGCGCTCCCCGTATTTCCCCGACGTGCCGACCATGGCCGAAGCGCTGCCGCCCGGCTTTGTCATCGACAACTGGAGCGGCCTGTTCGCGCCGGCCAACTTCCCGCCCGAGCTGGCGCAGAAGCTGCACGCCGCGGTGCGCACGCTGCAGACCGCCGGCGTGTTCGACGCCCAGCTCAAGGCCAATGCCGGCGAGCTGCGCCGCAGCGCATCGCCGGCGCAGTTCGGCACCCTGGTGGCCAGCGACAACGCGCGCTATGGCGACCTGATGAAGTCGATCGGCATGACCGGCGACCTGGGCTGATACGGCTGGCCTGCTCCCTGCGCCGCACGCCACGCCGCGCGTGCGGCGCTTGTGTTTTCCCCTTTCCCCGAGGCTCCGCATGAAGCCAGCATGGTCTTGCCTGAACGACGTCACCATCCTCGACGTCAGCCAGTTGCTGCCCGGCCCGCACGCCTGCAGCCTGCTGCGCCAGCTTGGCGCGGAGGTGATCAAGGTCGAGCAGCCCGGCAGCGGCGACACCGCGCGGCAACTGGGCGCGCATGTGTATGCGCAGTTCAACCGCGGCAAGCGCTCGGTGGCGCTGGACCTGAAATCGGACGCCGGCCGTGCAGCCTTCCTGGAGCTGGTGCGCGATGCCGACGCCGTGGTCGAAGGCTTCCGGCCCGGCGTGATGGCGCGCCTGGGACTGGGCTATGACGCGCTGGCGGCGGTCAATCCGGCCATCGTGCTGTGTTCGGTCTCGGGCTTCGGCCAGACCGGACCGTACGCCAGCCACGCCGGGCATGACCTGAACTACCTGGCGCTGGCGGGATACTGGGCCACGCCGGTGCAGGTGCACGATGCGGTCTCGCGCCCGCGCGTGCGGTTGTCGGATTACGCAGCGTCAGGCTACGCCGCGTTATCGCTGGCCGTGGCGATCATGAGCGCGCGGCAGAACGGACAGGGGCAGCATCTCGATGTCTCGATCCACGACGCCGTGCTGTCGTGGACCGCGCATGGCGCCTGGACCGCGCGCGCGCACCAGGCCTCGCCCCTTGCATCATCCACCGTGATGCCGGAAAACGACCTGTTCGAAACCCGCGACCGGCGGCACCTGGCGCTGGGCATCCTCGAGAACAAGTTCTGGGACAACCTGTGCGCGGCGCTGGGCGACGCGTTCCCGGCCCTGCGCGATCCGCGCTTCGCCACGCGCGCCGGGCGCGGCGGGCACAAGGTGGAGGTCAATGATCTGCTGGCGGCGGTGTTTCGCACGCGGGATCTGGCGGAATGGGAGGACTTCTTTGCGCCGCTGGATATTCCGTTCTCGCCGGTGCTGGGGGCGGGCGAGTTGTTCGACGATGCGCAGGTGCGGGCGCGGGGGGTGGTGCGGCCGATCGGGGGCGGGATTACGGTGAACTTTCCGGTGAAGTTCTCGTTGGGGTTGCCGGAGGGGGAGGATTTTGTGGCGGGGGTTGGCGAACACGATCCGCGGTAGCGGCGTCATGCCGTTGCGCTCGCCGTTCCCGCGAAGGCGGGAACGGCGAGGGTGGTTTTGTCCGCGGCGCCTCAGCGTTTCTCGTCGAGCAGGTCGTTCAGGATCTCGTCGAACGCAGCCTGCGCGTCCTCCAGCGCCTGCAGTGCCGCGTCAAAGGTCTGCAGCGCCAGTTTCGACGGCTTGCCGCTGCCCTGCGGCGGATAGTGGGCCTGCAGCGCGGTGAAGGCGACCTGCACCTGCCGCGTGGCCGCAACCACGCGTTCCATGGCCTGCGCCTCTTCGGCGCGGTATTGCTCGTGTTTCTGTTCGCTCATGCCGGTTGGCTCCTTGGCTCCCTTGGCTCCGTGAAGGCGCGTCGTCCCGGTGGGGTACGCGCGCCCGAATGAGGCATATCGTACAAGAACTGCGCCGGCCGGCTTGCGCCGCGGCCACGCCGACGGCAAAAATAAGGTAGGCTGCGCGGCTGGGCGGCAAGGCCGGCGCACACGCGCCACGCCTGGCCGCGGCCACTGACGAATGCCATGCCACTGACCACCCGCCGCGCGCTGGCGGCCGCGCTGATGACCGCCAGCGGCTTCGCCTGCTACTGGACCTACCTGACGCTGAACCAGGACCGGCTGCTGTTCGACGCGCGCCGGCGCCCCCCGCGCGACCTGCCCGACGGCATCATCGGTTATTCGCACCTGATCCCCGGCGGCGTGGTGCGCGGCTACATCTACCACGCGCCCGGCGACGCCGTGCGCGACCTGCTGTTCTACCTGCCCGGCCGCGGCGAAGATGTGCTGGAAACGCTGCAATACGCGCGCTGGCTGCCTGCCGGCATGGGCTTCGCCACCTACGATTACCGCGGCCTGGGCCATTCCGACGGGCGCCCGTCCGAAAGCGCCGCGGTGGCCGACGCCAGCCAGTTCCTGCTGCATGTGCGGCGCGTGTTCCCGGACGCGCGCGTGCACGTGGTGGGTCGCAGCCTGGGAACAGGCGTGGCGATCCAGCTGGCCGACCTGCAGGATTTCGAGAGCCTGCAGCTGATCACCCCCTACGACTCGCTGCTCGAGCTGGTGCGCAAGCGCTTTCCGCTGGTGCCGCTGCGCCAGCTGATGCGCCACCACTTCGACTCGATCTCGCATTGCAAAAAGGTCGTGCAGAGCACGAAGGTGCTGCTGGCCGCCACCGACGAAGTGGTGCCGCACGCCTGCTCCGAACGGCTGATGGCGGCGTGGCCCGGCCCGGTGGCGCTGCAGACCATGCCGGACACCGATCACTTCACCATCATCGAACGCGAGGAAACCTGGCTCTCGCTGTGCGAATTCGCGCGCCAGCACAGCCAGACGCGCCTGCGCGTGGCGGTGGTCCAGACAGAGCCGCAGCCAGCACCGCGGCCGGTATCGCCGGAGGTATCGCCGGATGTATCGCCGGAGGTCTCGCCGCCGCAGCCGGACGACCATGACGAACTGGGCAATCCGCTGCCGCTGGCGGCCAACCGCTGAGCCGGTCGCCGGATCGGCCAGTTGCAGCAGGTAAAATGCGGCCCATGAAAAAAATCGCAGTCAAGGCAGGCGGCGCCGCGCTGGCGCTGGCTGCCGCCGGTGCCTTGCTGGCCGGTTTTGCCGCCGTGGTCAGCCTGCGGCAGCTTCCCCCGGTCGATGCGCTGCGCGACTACCGGCCCGATGTGCCGCTGCGCATCTACACCAGCGACAACGTCCAGATCGGCGAGTTCGGCAGCGAGCACCGCGAGTTCATTCCCTTCGAGCAGATCCCGAGGCAAATGGTGCAGGCGCTGCTCGCGGCCGAGGACGACCAGTTCTACCAGCACCAGGGCATCGACATCCCCGGCGTGTTCCGCGCCGCGCTGGCCAACCTCGGCCAGGGCTACGCCCAGGGCGCTTCCACCATCACCATGCAGGTGGCGCGCGCCTTCTACCTGTCGCGCGAGAAGACGCTGGCGCGCAAATGGTACGAGATGCTGCTGGCCTGGCGCATCGACCACGCGCTGCCCAAGGACCGCATCCTCGAGCTGTATATGAACCAGGTCTACCTGGGCGAGCATGCCTATGGCTTCGGCAGCGCCGCGCATGCGTACTTCGGCAAGCCGCTGGCGTCGCTGTCGCTGGCCGAGACCGCGATGCTGGCGGGCCTGCCGAAGGCGCCTTCGGCGGTCAACCCGGTGGTCAATTTCGCGCGCGCCAAGCGGCGCCAGGAATATGTGCTGGGGCGCATGCTGGCGCTGGGCATGATCAGCCAGGACGATTACCGCGCAGCCCGCGCCGCGCGCCTGGCCATCAGCGACGACAGCCCCGGCAGCTTTGCCGGCCATGCGGAATACGTGGCCGAGCTGGCGCGGCAGCTGGCGCGCGAGCGCTTCGGCGACGACGCCTACACGCGCGGCCTGAACGTCTACACCACGGTGTCGTCGGTGCGCCAGACGCTGGCCTACGATGCCGTGCATGGCGGGCTGGAGCGCTACGCGCGCCGCCACCGCAAGTTCGTCAAGGACCTGTCGCAAGGGCCGCAGGCCGCGCTGGTGTCGCTCGACACCGGCACCGGCGCGATCGAGGCCATGGTCGGCGGCGCCGATTTTGCCGCCAGCCGCTTCAACCACGCCACCCAGGCGCTGCGCCAGCCGGGCTCGACCTTCAAGCCCTTTATCTATGCCGCGGCGCTGGAGCGCGGTGTGTCGCCCGGCACCCTGATCAACGACGCGCCGCTGCCGGCTGGTTCGCGCTGGCAGCCGGCCAACGACGACGGGCGCTTTGTCGGCCCGATCAGCGTGCGCCAGGCGCTGGCCGAATCGCGCAACCTGCCCGCGATCCGCACGCTGCAGGCGATCGGCATCCCCTATGCGGTGGAATTCGCCAGCCGCTTCGGCTTCTCGCCCAGGCGGCTGCCGCGCTACCTGCCGCTGGCGCTGGGCACCGGCACCACCTCGCCGCTGCGCCTGGCCGCGGCCTATGGCGTGTTCGCCAACGGCGGCCACCGCGTCGAGCCCTACCTGATCGAGCGCATCACCGACAGCGACGGCAACGTGCTGTTCAGCGCCGCGCAGGACGCGGAGGAACGCCCGGCGCCGCCGCCGGTGATCAGCGCGCGCAATGCCTTCGTGATGGACAGCCTGCTGCGCAGCGTGGTCGACACCGGCACCGGCATCGGCGTGCGCCGCTACCTGCGCCGCGACGACGTGGCCGGCAAGACCGGCACCACCAACGACTCGGTCGACGGCTGGTTCGCCGGCTATGGCGGCGGCGTGATCACGGTGGCATGGATGGGCTATGACGACAACCGCAGCCTGGGCGAGCATGAGTTCGGCGCGACCACCGCGCTGCCGGTGTGGGCGGCCTACATGGAAGGCCGCCTGGCCGGCGTGCCGGAGGCCGGCGTGCAGGCGCCCGCCGGCCTGGTGCAAGCGGGCGGCGACTGGATCTACGCCGAGAATGCCGACGGCAGCCAGGGCATCGCCACGATCGGCTTCCCGCCGCCGGCGCCCCCCGCGGCGCCGGCCAGCCAGCCCTTGACGGATCCCGTCGCAAGTAACCTCGACGGCACTTCGCAGGCGTCGCCGGCGGCTCCGGCGGCTCCGGCCACTCCGGCGACTCCCACCCCCGTCACCAGCGCTGCGCCAGCCGCCACGCCCGCAGCGCCTGCCGGGAATCCGCTGTAAACTCCCGGCTTTCCCGCTTTCCGCCCCGTTCCTGATGTCCAGCCACAGCCCGCTGCTGATCTGGTCGGTCGCCGCGCTGACCACCGCCGGCGTGCTGTTCCGACCCTTCCGCCTGCCCGAAGCCTTCTGGGCCGCCGGCGGCGCCCTGCTGCTGTGCGCCACCGGCCTGATGGCGCTGCCCGAGGCCTTGGCCGCGGTGCTGCGCGGCTACGACGTGTACCTGTTTCTGGCCGGCATGATGCTGATCGCGGAACTGGCCCGCAAGACCGGGCTGTTCGACCACGTTGCCGCGCTCGCCGTGCGCCAGGCGCGCGGCTCGGCGCCGCGGCTGTTTCTGCTGGTGTACGGCTTCGGCACGCTGGTGACGGCGTTCATGTCCAACGACGCCACTGCCGTGGTGCTGACGCCCGCGGTGCTGGCCGCGACCCGCGCCGCGCGCGTGCGCCAGCCGCTGCCCTACCTGTACGCCTGCGCCTTTATCGCCAACGCGGCCAGCTTCGTGCTGCCGATCTCCAACCCGGCCAACCTGGTGATCTTCGGCGAGCGCATGCCGCCGCTGGCCGGCTGGCTGGCGAGCTTCGCGCTGCCGTCGGCAGCGGCGATCCTGGCCACGCTGGCAGCGTTGTGGTGGACCCAGCGCGCGGCGCTGGCCGAGCCCATCGCCGCTGACGTGCCGGTGCCGCCGCTGTCGCTGCAGGCGCGGCTGAGCGCGCTGGGCATCGTGCTGACCGGGCTGGTGCTGCTGCTGGCCTCGCTGCGCGGCGACGCGCTGGGCTGGCCCACCTGCGCCGCGGGCGTGGCCACGCTGCTGCTGGTCTGCGCCACCCGGCGCGAACTGCTGTGGCCGACGCTGCGCGAGGTGTCGTGGGGCGTGCTGCCGATGGTGGCCGGCCTGTTCGTGCTGGTGGCGGCGCTGGAGCAGACCGCGGTGATCCGCCATCTTGCCGACGCGGTCGCGGCCGCGTCGCGCGACGGCGGCGCACTGGCGCTGCTGGGCGTGGGTGCGCTGGTGGCACTGGCGGGCAACGTGGCCAACAACCTGCCGGCGGGGCTGATCGCGGCGTCTGCGCTCGACGCCGGACACGCCTCGCACGCGGTCAGCGGCGCGGTGCTGGTTGGCATCGACCTGGGCCCCAACCTGTCCGTCACCGGCTCGCTCGCCACGCTGCTGTGGCTGACGGCGCTGCGCCGCGAAGGGCTGCAGGTCAGCGCCGGCCAGTTCCTGCGCGTGGGCGCGGTAGTGATGCCGGCGGCCATGCTGCCGGCACTGGCGCTGCTGCTGCTTTAGGCCTTTAGGCCTTTAGGCCTTTAGGCCGTCGGCCTCAGCCGCTGGCGGGAACCTGCGCCGCGGGGCTGCGCGGCGCCGGCGACAAGGGCCGCCGCAGTCCGCCCGCGCCGTGGCGCACGGCACTGGCATGATGTTCCGCGACGCCGGTTTCCACCGGCGTGGCCGGTACCGGCACTGTCACCACATGGAGCAACATCAGGCTGCTGCACGGAAAGGCGATCGGCATGATGAGGTGGATCCCGACAAAGCGTCAGGCCGCGCTTGGCCGCGGCCGGGTGCCGGCAGCCTGCAACGGGCTGCCTGGTGTTGTGCAGACATTATGTGGGCTTGTCGGCGCCGTGCGTGGCGGGCTTGAGCGATGTCACGAACTCTTCATGGAAAGCGCTTCCGTTGTGGCGTATCCGGCCCACCGCAACCTCGTTTTCCAGCCACCGCGCGGGTTGTGAGGCCACCGCATCTGCCATATAGTGAATCCGGCACACACCCGCTGCGCAGCCATTCACGCCATCACCGCCCCATCCAATGAACAGCAAGGACGCAGCGCATCGCGCCAAGGACAGCAACGCCGGCGATACCACCAGCGAGAGAGCCGGCCATCCCGCCGCCAGCGTCTCGGCCCGCATCCGCGCGCGGCTGGAGGCCGCGCAGGAGCGCTTCCACGCCAACGACAATATCGCCCGCTATATCGAGCCCGGTGAAATGGAGCAGCTGCAGGCCGAAGTCCAGGCCCGGCTGCAGGACGTGCTGCGGGCGCTGGTGATCGACGTCGACAACGACCACAACACGCAGGAAACCGCGCGCCGCGTGGCCAAGATGTATTTGAAGGAAATCTTTGCCGGCCGCTATGCCAAGGCCCCGCCGGTGACGGAATTCCCCAACGTCGGCCAGCTCAACGAGCTGATGATCGTGGGCCCGCTGCGCGTGCGCAGCGCCTGCTCGCACCACCTGTGCCCGATCATCGGCAAGCTGTGGATCGGGGTGATGCCGAACCAGCATTCCAACCTGATCGGGCTGTCCAAGTACGCGCGGCTGGCCGAATGGATCATGTGCCGCCCGCAGATCCAGGAAGAAGCGGTGGCGCAGGTCGCCGACCTGCTGCAGGAAAAGATGAGTCCCGACGGCCTCGCCATCGTGATGGAGGCCGAGCACTTCTGCATGCACTGGCGCGGCGTGCGCGACACCGACGCCAAGATGACCAACAGCGTGATGCGCGGCTCGTTCCTGAAGGACGACAGCCTGCGCCGCGAATTCCTCACGCTGCTGAACAATAACCGCGGCTGACCGCCCGGGCCCTGCCGCCACACGGAGCGCCATTACCGGAGCGCCACCACCATGCTAGTCCGCCTGCTCTATGCCAGCCGTGCCCGCCAGGCCATCGATGCCGCACTGCTCGATGCCATCCTGGCCGCCAGCCTGGAACGCAATCCGCGCCACGGCATCACCGGCGTGCTGTGCCATGGCAACGGCATCTTCCTGCAGGCGCTGGAAGGCGACCGGCAGGAGGTGTCGCAGCTGTTCCAGTCGATCGCGCGCGATCCGCGCCACCACGACGTGACCCTGCTGCATTTCGAGGAAACCTGCACGCGCGACTTCGCCGGCTGGGCGATGGGGCAGGTCAATGCGGCGCGGCTCAATACCGCCACCCTGCTCAAGTTCTCCGCGCGCGCCGAGCTCGACCCCTACCGCACCGGCGGCGCGGCCTCGCTGGCGCTGCTCAAGGAGCTGATCGCCGGCGCGTCGGTGGTGTCGCGCACCGGCGAGCGCGGACGGCACTGAACCGCGCCGGCGGCGCCGCTACACCGTGACCGGCCCGTACAGGCCGCATTCGAGGTCGCTCTCGAACTCTTCCATCCATGCCGTGCCGGCGCCGGCTTCATAGACGCTGGTCTTGTCGGTGCCGACGCGGCGCACGCTGACGCGCCGCGCGCCAGCGCCGTCGCGCTCGTCGGTAATCTCGAACATCTCCGCCGCCAGCCCGACATGCCTGCACGCGTCCAGGACCTGCTGCTGCTCGTCGGCGGGAAATTCAGTGAACGGTCTCGTTGCCATGGCATCCTCCGTCAAGGTTGAGATCGCCGCTTGCGCGCAGCGCGAACGCGCGTGGCACGGCAGGCGCCACGCATGAAGCAGCACGCGCGCCGGCATCTGGCCGGTGGCGTGCGCACCCTCCTGGGATCTTGTTGTTCGAGACTCAGCTCTTGCGCTGGGTCACTGCCACGAACGGCGCCGGTGCGTGCTGAACGGACTGGCTGCCGCAATTCGGGCAGGGTGGATGGGCAGAGGCATGTTCCGCGAGATGTTCGGTCTTTTCGAAGACATGGCCGCACTTCTCGCAGCGGTATTGATAGACGGGCATGGCATTCCCCCACGCGGTGCACACGCCGCGGGGCGCGTGTCAGCTTCATTCTAGGACAGCGGTCCGCGCCGCCAAGCGCCAAAATGCCGCGCCGCCGGAATGTCGCTATCGTGCGTGGCCAGTGAAGTCGCCACCGCGGCACTTTAGCGTGCATTGATCTCCCGCAATGGCTGTATCGCGAGACAAGGGCCGCAATCCTGCGCAAACCCGCGTCAGGCCGTCGCGCCCTGCCGCTTATCTTCCGGAGACGTCATTGCATTGGCCGGATCCGGTCCGCTGCGCGATCCCGCGGCCTCCGCGAACTAGCCGAATTCCGATTCAGCGAGGCGCGGAAACTGGCCAGAATCCGAGTCTTGTGATGACGCCACCGCACGGCGCCAGCAGCCGAACCCGGTTGCCGTCTCACCCGGAGATTGCCCATGAACGACCAAGTCCTGCGCGTTGCCCTGGCCGACGACCACCCGCTGGTGGTGGCCGCGCTGCGCGACTGCCTGCAGCGCAGCGCGCGCGTCCAGATCAGCGCCGAATGCCGCAACGGCACCGAGCTGCTCGGCACGCTGGCGCGGCAGCCGGCCGATATCGCCATCACCGATTTCTGCATGGGCCTCGGCGATGCCTCGCTGGACGGCTTCAACCTGCTCGGCCGGCTGGCGCGGCGTCATCCGACGACGCGGGTGGTGGTGATCAGCGCCCGCTCCAATGCCGCCATCGTGCGCCGCGCGATCAAGCTGGGCGTGCGCGGCTTCGTCAGCAAGGAGGATCCGCTCGAGGAAGTGGTGCGCGCCTGCGCCCACGCTGCGTTCGGCCGCGGCTGCTTCTGCTCGCCCGCGGTGCACGCGGTGCTCCAGCGCGCGGCGCTGCCCGGCACGCCGGCGCGGGAGCCGACCCAGCGCGAGCTCGAGGTCATCCGGCTCTATGCGCAGGGCGCGCAGCTGACCGAGATCGCCGCCAAGCTGGGCCGCTCGGTCAGCACCATCTCCAGCCAGAAGACCGTGGCCATGCGCAAGCTGGGCGTGCAGACCAATACCGGCCTGATCCGCTACGCCTATGAAAGCGGGTTGATCTGACTGCCCCGGGCCATGCAGCAAGACCCCGACCGCACCCGCGACAGCCTGGCCAGCACCTTCGACGCGCTGGCCGACCACGCCCGCCGGCAGCAGCACCTGTACTCGGTGACCATCGCGGCGCTGATCGCCATCGTGCTGTGCTCGGGCACGCTGCTGGCCGGGCTGGCGGCGGACCAGCACCTGGACTACCGGCGCAGCCAGGTCGCGCAGTATGTCGGCACGGTGTCGCAGCGGCTGCATAACGAGGCCTCGTTCGTGCGCCGCACCGCGCTCAGCATCCGCTACCATCTGCGCGCCGCCGTCGCGGCGCCGTCGCGCGACCCCGACGTCGACGCCTTGCGCCGCACCGGCGCCGCCGCGGTCCATGTCGAGGCCGTGGGCAAGGACTACCATCTGCTGGCCGCCGACGCCACGCGCCAGGCCTGGGGCGCGGAGCTGCCAGCGCAGTTCGCGCGGCTGCGGCAGGTTGCGCTGGCCACGGTGGCAACGCAGCAGGCCTTCGACCTGGACCATGGCGCCTACGCGGTCTCGCTGGACGAGGACAGCGCGGTCGTGATCCGCCAGCCCGAGGCCGGCGCGCGCGCACCGCTGGCGCTCGATCCGGCGCTGATCCCGCGCCTGCGTACGGCACTGACTGGCGCGCTGCTGGACCGCACCGGCCACGCCGTGCCGGCGCGCGACCAGCCGGTCTGGCTTGGGCCGCTGCGCGACCCCGTCGACGACAGCCCGATCATGGTCCTGGCCGGCGCCGCCTATGCCGGCGACTCAGCCACCATGCTGGTGGCCGCCTGCGTGCCGGTGCAGGCGTTCCTGGCCGGCCTGCCGCCGCCACAGGACCACGCCGGCCTGGCGCTGCTCAATGACGCGGACCGCCTGATCGACGTGTGGCCGCATGCCGGCACGCTGACCTCGGCCAGCGCCCGCGACATCGCCGCGCGGGTCAGCGGCCTGCCGCACAACGCGCTTCGCCTGACGCGCTCGGGCGTGGCGCTGGTGCAGCCGTTGCAGCCCGGCTTCGGCCTGCTGGTCTACCACCTGCCATACCGGCTGCTGTTCAACGCGCTGGCGGCCGAACTGGCGGTGATCGGCGCCGCCATGCTGCTGCTGACCGGCGCCATCGTGCTCGCGGCGCACTACTGGAGCCGGCAGCTGCTGCGGCGCTCGCATGCCGAAGCCCGGCGCGCGCTGGAAAACGAGCTGATGAACCAGGTGCTGGTCAGCGCCACGCCGGTCGGCCTGTGCATCGTGCGCCGGCACGACTACACCGTGCTGGCCTGCAATCCGCTGGCGGCATCGCTGCTGCCGGCGCAACCGCACCAACCGCTGCCCGCCGCGATAGCCGGGGCGCTGGCCCGGCAGCCTTGCGGCGCCGCCGGCGGACCTGCATCGGTCTGCAGCATCACCGTCGCGGCCGCGGAAGCGCCCGGCCCTGCCGAAGCGGCACCGCGCTTCCTGCAGCTCACCTATGCCCCGGCGCGCTACCGCGAAGAAGCCGTGCTGTTCTGCGCGGTGCTGGACTGCACCGCGCAACAGGCGCTGCAGCAGCAGCTGCGCTCCGCCCAGCAGGCCACCGAAGCGATGCTGCGGGTGCGCTCGACCTTCTTTGCGGCGATGAGCCACGAGATCCGCACGCCGCTGAACGCGCTGCTCGGCAATCTGGAACTGCTGGCGCGCAGCGGCGGCATGGAGCCGCACGCGGCGCGGCTGCAAGCGCTGGAGACCGCCGCCGGCTCGCTGCGCCGCATCGTCAACGATGTGCTCGACTTCTCCAAGATCGACGCGGGGCAACTGGCGCTGGTCAATGCGCCGTTCCGTCCCGTCGAGGCGCTGGAGAGCCTGGCACTGGCCTATGCGCCCATGGTCGCGGGCCGTCCGCTGCGCTTCTGCCTGCAGCTGTCGCCGACGCTGGACACGGAAGTGGTGGGCGATCGCGCGCGGCTGGTGCAGGTCTTCAACAACCTGCTGAACAACGCCTTCAAGTTCACCGCCAGCGGCCGCATCACGCTGAGCGGCGAACTGCATGCCGATGCCCATGGCATGCAGCGGCTGGTCTGCCGCGTCAGCGATTCCGGCATCGGCATGACGCCGGCACTGGCGGCGCGCGTGTTCCAGCCGTTCGTGCAGGGCGATGCCGCGGCCGACAGCCGCTATGGCGGCACCGGGCTGGGCTTGTCGATCTGCGCCAGGCTGTGCGAACTGATGGGCGGCAGCATCGTCGTCAATAGCGTGCCGGAGGTGGGCAGCGCGTTCACGGTGTCGGTGCCGCTGGCGCCGGCCGATACCGCGCCGCACGCACCAGCGGCGGCCGGCTTGACGTACAGCGGCCGCGTACTGGTGCTGTCGCAGGACCAACGCACCGGCGCATCGATCCAAGCATGGCTCAGGACCGCGGGCTGGCACACCGAGACGGCGGCCTCCATCGCCGCGGCGCAGGACAGCGTGCCGCGCAACGCGCCCGCTGCCGTGGTGGCGACCGAAGACTTTGCGCCAGCGGCGCTGGACGCGCTGCGCCAGTCCGCGCCGCTGGTGTGGCTGACGGCCGACGGCCCGCATCGCCCGCGGCAGCATAGCGCCGGCATGCTGGAGGCGTCGGCATTCAGCCATCGCGCGCTGCTCGACGCCGTGGCGGCCGCCAGCGGCGCAACGCAGCAGGCGACGTTGCCCATGCCCGCCACTGCCACCCCTGCGCTGCCCGCACCCACGGCCACGGCCACGCCCCTGACCATCCTGGTGGCCGAGGACAACCCGCTGAACCAGTCGCTGGTCGCCGAGCAACTGCAGGCAATCGGCTGCCATCCCATCGTCACGGGCAACGGCAAACAGGCACTGGCGGTGCTGGCGCGCACGCGCGTCGACGCGCTGCTGACCGACCTGCATATGCCTGGAATGGACGGCCACGCCTTGCTGCACGCCGTTCAGGCGAAGTATCCGGGCCTGCCGGTCATCGCCTTCAGCGCCGTGGCCTGCAGCGACCCCGAGCATGACTGGCGCCTGTGCGGCTTCTCCGGCTACCTGGCCAAGCCGGCCTCGTTGCAGGACCTGGACGCCTGCCTGCGCGGCCTGGCTCGCTCCGCCAGCGATGCCACCCCGTGCGCGCAGCCGCGCGAGCCGGCCACCGCGGTGGAGGCCCCGCGCCGCCGCTACGAAGACATGCTGCGCCGGCAACTGCAGCAAGACCTGCCGGCGCTGGCCCGCATCCTCGCGCAGCAGGACCTGGCCGGCCTGCGCCACTGGATGCATGCCGCGGCGGGCGCCTTCATGATCGTGCGGCGCCAGTCCATCGTCAGGGAATGCAGGGACCTGGAGGCACTGTGCGAGGCGGCCACCGGCTGGGGCCCGGCCATGGCCGAAGCCGCAGACACCTTGTACAAGCGGCTGCAGCGCTACGCGCAGGGCGCCACGGCGGGGCCCTGAGCGCTGACCGCACCGCATTACCACAATTGGCGGATTTGCGAGCAGCCCCGCGCGCGACCATAATGGCAACGCCGCGCCGTGGCCCGCCTGGCCAAGCTGATCCGACCCGGGCGCGGCATTGTCTCCAATGTCTCGCCCATGCCGCCAGAACAAGGCCTACCCCAGCCCCAGCGCACCTGGGCCATCCTCACCGTTTTCTTCGGCCTGATCATGGCCGTGCTCGACGGCTCGATCGCCAATATCGCGCTGCCGTCGATCTCGCGCGAACTGCAGGCCGATCCCGCCCGCACCATCTGGGTCGTCAACGCCTACCAGCTGACGGTGACCGTGTGCCTGCTGCCGCTGTCGTCGCTGGGGGACATCCTGGGCTACAAGCGGGTCTACCGCGCCGGTCTGGCAACTTTCCTGGTGGGGTCGCTGCTGTGCGCGCTGTCGGTCAACCTGCCGATGCTGGTGGCCGCGCGCGTGCTGCAGGGCATCGGCGGCGCCGGCATCATGAGCGTCAACACCGCGCTGGTGCGCTTTATCTACCCGCCCACGCGGCTGGGCCGCGGCATCGGCCTCAATGCGCTGGTGGTGGGCGTGACCATCGCCGTGGGGCCGTCGCTGGGCGCGCTGATCCTGGCGGTGGCGAGCTGGCCCTGGCTGTTTGCGGTCAATGTGCCGGTGGCGATCGCCGCGCTGGCGCTGAGCCGCACCGCGCTGCCGGATACGCCGCCGCAGCCGCGCAGTTTCGACTACCCCAGCGCGCTGCTGTCGGCGCTGGTATTCGGCATGTTTATCCTGAGCGTCGACGGACTCGGCCACCCCGGCTGGCGCGTGGCCGGCTGCGCAGGCGTGGCGCTCGCGGTGGGGCTGGGCTGGCTGCTGGTGCGGCGCCAGCGCGGACGCGCCGCACCGCTGGTGCCTGTCGACCTGTTCGCCAGCCGCGCGTTTACGCTGGCGGTGGGGACTTCGTTCTGCTCGTTCATGACGCAGATGCTGTCCTTTATCGCGCTGCCGTTCTTCCTCGAATACCAGCTCGGCCGCTCGCTGCAGGAGACCGGCCTGCTGATCACGCCGTGGCCGCTGATGGTGGCGGTGATGGCGGCGGTCTCGGGCCGGCTGTCGGACCGCTATCCGGCCAGCATCCTCGCCGGCATCGGACTGGCCATGCTCGGCGGCGGCCTGGTCGGCCTGGCCACGCTGGGGCCTGACGCCGGCAGCTTCGACATCGCCTGGCGCATGGCCATGTGCGGCACCGGCTTCGGCTTCTTCCAGTCCCCCAACAACCGTGCCATGATCGGCGCCACGCCGCCGGAACGCAGCGGCGGCGCCAGCGGCGCGCAGGCGACCACGCGACTGCTGGGGCAGACCACGGGCACGGCACTGGTGGCGCTGCTGTTCAGCCTGTCGCCGGCGGGCGCGGCGCGGATGGCGTTGTATCTGGCAGCGGGCGTGGCGGCGGTGGGGGCGATGATCAGTTTGAGCCGGTTGCGCGGGCCGAGTGGCGAGACGGTGGGGCGGGAGGCGGTGGAGCCGGATGCGTGAGCATTCCAGTTGCGAGTAATGGCGACCGGCAGCACTACTGACTGCTCCGATACCGCTTGCTTCCCCTCTCCCGCAAGCGGGAGAGGGAGTACACAAGCGGCAGTGGCAAGGCCGGTGGTAAGTCGGCTTACTCCGCCTTCGCCCCCGATTCCTTCACCACCCTCGCCCACTTGGCGATTTCCTGGCGCTGGTACGCGGCCAGTTTTTCCGGCGTGCCCAGCACCGGGTCCAGTCCCAGCGTCTTCAGCTTCGCCTGCACATCAGGCAGCGTGAAGATGCGGTTGAGCTCGGCATTCAGTTTGGCCACGACCTCCTTTGGCGTGTTCGCCGGCGCGAACACCGCGAACCACGAATCCGCTTCGAAGCCCGGCAGGCCCTGCTCGGCCAGCGTCGGGATATCCGGTGCCGAGGCCGAGCGCCTGGCGCTGGTGATGCCCAGCGCGCGCAGCTTGCCTTCGCGAACCACCGGCAGGGCCGAGGGCAGGTTGTCGAACATCATGGTGATATGGCCGCCGAGCAGGTCGGGAATGGCCATGGCGCGGCCCTTGTAAGGGACATGTGTGATCTTGACGCCCGCCATCGCATTGAACATTTCCCCCGCCACGTGCGGCGAGGTGCCGATGCCCGGCGTGCCGAAGGTCAGGCCGCCCGGCCGTGCCTTGGCCAGCGCGATCAGTTCCGCCACGTTCTTCGCCGGCACGCCGGGATTGACCACCAGCACGTTGGGCGTCGAGGCAATCAGCATCACCGGCGTGAAGTCCTTGACCATGTCGTACGGCATCTTGCTGTACAACGCGCCGTTGATCGAATGCGTGCCGACGGTGCCGAGCGCCAGCGTGTGGCCGTCGGCCGGCGCGTGCGCCACCGCCTCGGCGCCGATATTGCCGCCGGCGCCGGGCTTGTTGTCGACCACCACCGGCTGGCCCCAGGCGGGCGAGATTTTCTCCGAGACGATGCGCGCCAGCGTGTCGGGCGCGCCGCCGGTGGGGAAGCCGACCACGATGCGGATGGGCTTGGCGGGGTAGCCCTGTGCCTGCGCGGCGACGGGGCCGGTCAGGAAGGATGCGGCAAGCACTGCCGCCGCGGCAACGGTACCGAAACGCATGGGATGCTCCTCCGGTTGCGCGCAGCTGCGTGGCCGCGCGCATTGTGAAGGCGGCGGCAATGCCGCCGCCGGAACCTGTCAGGCTGTCCGCCCCTTCAGACCACGATCAGACCGCGATGCCGCCGAACTCCTGCATCACCTTGTCGTGCAGCCGGCGCATGCCGCGCAGCCAGCGGTCATAGTCCTGGCCCTTGCGCCGATAGTACTCAAGCACTTCGGGATGCGGCAAGATCAGGAAGCGCTCGTCGGCCACGCCCTCCAGCGTCACCGCGGCGACATGCTCGGCGGTGACCGAGCCTTCCTGCAGGAAGCCCTTGCGCTCGCCGTTCTCGCCGAACAGCATATTGGTCTGCACGCCCTGCGGGCAGATGCAGCTGACCTTGATACCGCGCTCGCCGTAGGTGATCGACAGCCACTCGGCAAAGCCGATCGCGGCGTGCTTGGTCACCGCGTAAGGCGCCGAGCCGATCTGCGACAGCAGGCCCGCCGCCGACACCGTGTTGACGAAGTAGCCGTCGCCGCGCTCCAGCATCTGCGGCAGCACCGCCTTTGCCGCATGGATGTGCGCCATCACGTTGATTTCCCAGATGCGCTGCCAGTCGCCGGCGCTGGCTTCCAGGCCCTTGCGCAGGATGATGCCGGCGTTGGAACAGAAGATGTCGACCTGGCCGAAGCGCTGCGTGGCCATGTCGGCCAGCCCCTGCACCGCGGCCGCGTCGGCCACGTCGACCGGCTGGGCAAACACCTGGCAAGCGGGCGCGGCGGCCTGGACCTCGGCCGCCACCGTGGCGGCGCCGGCTGCGTTCAGGTCAGCCACGGCCACGCCGCGCGCGCCGGCCTGCGCAAAGGCCAGTGCCAGCGCACGGCCGATGCCGGTGGCCGCGCCGGTCACGACGACGGTCTTGTTGCGTACTTCCATGGGTGGTCTCCTCGTTGAATTCGAATGCCGGCGTCTGCCGCCGGCCGCATCAGGCCCGCTTCATCGCGCCGGGCTCGGGCCCCGGTTCCGGCTGCTCGGAGGCAAAGCGCGCGGTCGCGCGCGCGCCGCCAGGCTGCCACAGCCGCGCCTGCAGGGTCTGCGCCAGCTCGCGCACGCGCGGGCCCAGGTTGGCTTCCAGGATTTCCGGCGACAGCCGCGCCGCGGCGCCGCCGATATTCAGCGCCAGCACCTCGCTGCTGCCCGCCAGCCGCAGCGGCGCGGCGGCGCCGCTGACGGTGCGGTCCCATTCCGCGTGCGCCACGCAGAAGCCGCGCCGCGCATGGTCGCGCAGCGCGCGCTCCACGCCCACGCGTACCGCCGGCCAGCGCGCGCCGTAGTGCCGGGCCAGCTCGGCCAGCGCGGCCTCGCGGTGATCCGCATCGAGACCCGCCAGCCACGCCCGCCCGATCGCCGACGTAGCCATCGGCAGCCGCGCGCCCGGCGCCAGCCGGATCACCAGCGCGCCGCGCGGCTGGCAGCTTTCCAGGTAGACCATGGCATGGCGGTCCGGCATTGCCAGCGCCACCGTGCAATCCGTCGCGAACGCCAGCGACTGCATCAGCGGCTGCGCGATCTCGCGGATGCCGGCGCCCGCGACATAGCGATGCCCCAGCACCATCGCGCCCTGCCCCAGCCGGTATTTCTCGGTCGCTTCGATATAGGTCAGGTAGCCCAGCGTCGCCAGCGTATAGGTCAGCCGCGACACCGTCGGCCGCGGAATGCCCGTGCGCCGCGACAGCTCGGCGTTGCCCAGGTAATCGTCCTGCGGCCCGAATGCGCGCAGCAGCTCCATGCCGCGCGCCAGCGCCGTGACGAAATTGCGGTCATCGGCACAGCCATTGCCCGCCGGCGCGTCGGCCGGCACCAGGATGTGCGCGGCATCGGGCGGCGGCGTGGGAATGGTGGTGGTGCGTTTCATGGGCGGCGCTTGGGGCGGGCCCATTAGATTGCAGCAAAGGCAGCGGCCGCAGGGGCGCTATGTAGGGAAAGCATGTGGCCTAGAAACGGTGTTCATGGACCCATCCGACCGCCCGGTGCGGGCGCCGGTTACATCGCTCGCGCCAGTTATCCGCGTCGTGCAGAGCGTCTTTTAACCGAACTGGCGCCGCCCGGTCCTGCAGTCAGGGGTGGCGCGGCTTTACTCGCGGTCTCGCTCGCCTGTTGCTTGACGCCAGAGATGATCAGTTCCAGCCCCGTACTGAAGCGTGCGTCGAAATCGGTAGAAAAGATGGCCTCCCGAGCAGCCAAATTCCTCGGATAGCTGCGCTTCGCCAGCTCCTCGAAGGCAGACTTGCGTGAAGCGACATCGAACTCGCTGTGAGGTCCGAGTGCCTGTTCTTCCATCACAAAACCCAGGATGTAGTAGAGCACGCTGAAGGAATACGTCGAAGCACGGGACACATCGACGCCGGCCAGCGCGAATGCTTCCAGCATCGACTCGTTAATGCGCAGCACGTTGTCCGACACGACATAAGTCCCCGCAAAGACACGGGCGCCATCACGGTGCTTCAGTAACGCCTGCCGCAGCGCCGCGGCAATTTGCCTGAGTCGGCTGTCCCACTGCTGATCCGGGCCGTGGGGCAGCACAACATCCATCACGAGCGCGTCCGCAATAGCATCAATCAGTGCTTGTTTCCCGCTGAAATGCCAATAGAGCGAAGGGGCCTGTATGTCGAGGGCCAACGCCAGCTTGCGCAGCGTCAATCCCTCGAGACCCTCCTGATCCAAAAGGTCTAGCGCAGCCTGAATGACCTGATCACGTCGAATTTTCGGGGCTTTCATTCACATCCGTGTTTGCAATCTAACAGCGTTAGTGTACCATCGACCACGATTACCTAACATCGTTAGATTTCACGCCCGGCCGAGCCACGCCCCACGGACGAGCGTCCGCTGAGCGAGAAATAGCAGGAAAACCAAGGAGGCAAGAGATGAAACATGAAGACCGGAAGCGCTTCACGGACGATCAGGTCAAACGGCTGGCCGGCGGCCTTCGACTCGGCGCCTGGACGGACGAGGAGAAGATCACGCTTGCATGTCGCATGCTGGCGCTCGAAGGGCACTCGCGCACACTTGCGGGGCAAATTACGGTAAGAAGCGCCAAGGGCACGTTCCTGACAACGCCACTGGCGGTGGGTTTCGACGAGATCGACACCGACCAGATCATTCGCATCGACGAATCGATCAACGTGATCGAAGGCAGGGGCGCTGCCAATCCAGCGATTCGGTTTCACCTCTGGATATACCGCGAGCGTCCGGACGTCAATTGCATCATCCATACACACCCGCCCTACGTATCGGCCCTGTCCATGACCGGGACGCGCTTGCGCGTTGCCCACATGGATGCAACGCCGTTTGCCGATGACTGCGGCTTTCTCGCTGAATGGCCCGGACTGCCGATCGCCGACAGCGAAGGCAAGATCATTGCCACGGCGCTCGGCAAAAACCGAAGCGTGCTGCTTGCCCATCACGGTTTTCTCTGCGCCACCGGCTCCATAGAGGAGTCGGCCTATCTGTCGATGCTGATCGAGAACGCGGCACAGCTACAACTGATGGCTGAGTCGACCGGTTCGATTACTGAACTCGACCCTGACCTTGCAAGAGAGTCACATGACTTTCTGCTACGCCCGGAAATTGTCCAGGCGAGCTTCGCCATGTTCGCCCGACGGGCACTCCGCGCAATTTTGCCAACGCCATGGGGTAGCCGTACGTCCTGAAGCTCCGCTGAACAACGACTTCCAACCCAAGAACCAATATTTTCGAGAGTTAGAAAAGATGCTTAAGGAATATCAAGTCGTCATTGCCGGTGCTGGTCCGGTAGGGTGCTGGCTGGCGGGAGAATTGCAACTCGCCGGAATTTCGACACTAGTGCTGGAACAAAGCGAATCGATTGATCCTCAGTCGCGGGCTCTGACAGTGCACCCACGCACGATCGAGACCTTCGCATCGCGAGGCGTAGAAAAGGCGTTTCTCGATGAGGGGGTTGCAATCCCCGCCGGACATTTTGGGCTGCTGGACTATCGCCTCAACTTTCGTCCGCTTGAGTCGCCCTATCCCTTTACGCTGGCCATTCTTCAAGCGCGGACGACCGAGTTGTTGCAACAGCGCGCATGCGATCTCGGCGCCGAGATCCGACGCGGGCACAAAGTCCAGTCGTTCACCGAAACCGACTCGACGGTCACCGTCGCAGTGCAGGGTCCGAACGGGCCCTACTCCGTGGACACCGAGTACCTCGTCGGCTGCGATGGCGTGCGCAGCACGGTACGGAACTGCGCCGGGATTCCCTTCCCCGGTACCGATGCCACCGTCTACGGATGGCTGGGTGACGTCATTCTGGACTCCCCACCGGACGACGTTGCCATCAACAAATGGACGTCCGCCGGAGCGATTGCGGTAGTCAAGCTCCCGGGAGAGCGTCATCGGCTGGTCGGAATTTCTCCCGATGACGTCCGGACGGATCGTCCCGGCGCGTTCACGCTCGAGGAACTGCGGGCAAAAACTGTCGCGATCATGGGGACTGACTATGGCATGCACAGTCCTTCGTGGCTGTCGCGTTATAACAATACCGCCCGGCAGGCGCAGGCTTACCGAAAGGGACGCATCCTGCTGGCCGGCGACGCTGCGCACCAGCATATGCCGGCCGGCGGCGTCGGCCTGAACGTCGGCATCCAGGACGCCATGAACCTTGGATGGAAGCTCGCAGCAACGATCAATGGCTGGGCGCCGGCAGGACTGCTCGACAGCTACCACGCCGAACGCCATCCGGTCGGCCAGAACCTGCTTGAGCACACTCAGGCGCAGACGCTCCTGATGAGCGTCTTCACCAATGAGTGCCGGGATCTGCGTTCATTGCTCCAGAAGTTGATCCTGGAGAACCCGGCGCTCGAGATAAGCCTGGTCAAGCGGCTGACTGGTCTGTCGGTTGCCTACCCGTCCGCCGGCCCGGCTCATGCTCTCGTCGGACAGCGTGTTCCCAACCTGATGTTCCAACGTTCAAGCGAGGGCATGTTCCAGAAGCTTCACAACGGGCGCTATGTCATGCTCGATCTGCGAGCCGATACGGCGTTGTCCAGCCCGCTCAGCGGCGATGACCTTGGGCCCCACGCCAGCGCTTGCGTGGACATGCATCTCACTGCGTTGACGCCAGAGGCGCCCGCCCCCTGGGCCGGTCTCACCGCCATGCTGGTGCGTCCTGATGGCTATCTGGCCTGGGCGAGCGAGGACCACGAGACGGCAGCACTAAAAGCCGAGTTAGCCAAGATTGGCAGCGCAACGTTTGCGCCAGTCTCAGCATCGATCACCGCGGAGGTCCGCTGATGAACGCTTACTCGCCACAACAGCTCAAGGCCAACGACGGCTCAACAGCCTTGCCCGACTGCATGCTTATTGGCGGCGTCCTAGTTAAAGGCGCCGCCACCATGGACGTAGTGAATCCGGCCACTGGCATGGTCCTGGGTGTCGCGCCGCGCGCATCGGCCAACCAGGTTGAGGAGGCCATAGCCAGCGCAAAAGCAGCGCTGGAAAAGTGGTCGCGCAGCGATCTGACGCACCGGCGCCTTGTGCTACGGGACATTGCCGACGTCGTCGATGCGAATGCCAGCCAGCTTGCATGCCTGCTCACGCAGGAACAGGGCAAACCCATTGCCGATGCGATGATGGAAGTCCGGGGCACAGCCACGTTCTTTCGGCATGTCGCCGACGCCGAACTGGTGCCGACTTCCCTCGAACACAGTGGGGTCCGCCAGGTCGAACTGCATCGACGTCCGCTGGGTGTAGTCGCGGTGATCGTGCCCTGGAATTTCCCCTTGCTGCTGATGGCCTTCAAGGTTCCTGGGGCGCTGCTGACCGGTAACACTGTCGTGATCAAGCCCGCCGCGACGACCCCGCTGACGACACTGATGTTCGCCGGGCTGGTTGCCTCCATCGTCCCGGCCGGCGTTCTCAATGTGATAACCGACAGCAACGACCTGGGCAGCATTCTGACCTCGCATCCGGATGTCGCGAAGGTGTCGTTTACCGGGTCCACCGCAACCGGGTATTTGGTAATGGCCAATGCGGCGAAAACGCTGAAGCGTGTCACCCTCGAGCTGGGCGGAAACGACCCGGCCATCGTACTTGACGATGCCGTTCCGGCAGACATCGCGCAGGGCATCTTCCGTGCCGCCTTCTTCAATGCAGGTCAGGCGTGCATTGCCATCAAACGTCTGTACATCCACTCATCCATCTACGACGAACTTTGCGCTGAGCTGGTCAGGCTTGCCACGGACGTCACGGTTGGCGATGGATTGGACAGCCGGACGACCATGGGGCCACTCCAGAATCGTGCCCAGTATGAAAAGGTCAAGAGCATCCTGGCGGACGCCGCTACCAAGGGACGGATTTTGACTGGCGGCCCAATCGAGGATAACGAAGGCTACTTCATCCGTCCGACCATTGTCGCTGACATCGAGGAAGGCGCCCGCCTGGTCGACGAGGAGCAGTTTGGCCCGGCGCTTCCGCTAATTCGTTATACCGACCTCGACGACGCCATTCGGCGCGCGAATGCCAGCGAATACGGTCTCGGTGCGTCGGTGTGGTCCTCGGACGTCAGCCGGGCCCGCGATGTGGCGGAACGACTGGTATGCGGCAGCGTCTGGATCAACCAGCATCTTGATCTGGCCCCGCATATTCCTCAGGCGGGCGCAAAGCAGTCCGGGTTCGGCGTCGAACTTGGCGGCGAAGGACTTCTGGAGTTTACCCAGATTCAAGTCGTCAACATCAAGGGCGACAGCGCACCTAGGGAGTTGAGTTGATGGGAAACCGTGTACGCAGGATTAGTCCCCGGGGGCTTCCGCAACTTGACAGCGTGATCTCGCACGCGCTCATCGTGGAGCCGACGGGCTTGGTCTATACCTCCGGCCAGCTTTCATGGGATGAGAGCGGTGCATTGGTTGAAGGAACGATGATCGAGCAGTTGCGCCGGGCCTATGCAAACATAGATCTCTTGCTTCAGGCCGCCGGGTCTTCGCGGGAAAAGATCGTGAACGAGGTGATCTACCTGGTTGACTATTCGCCTGATACCGCCGGGGAACTGGTGGCAGCGCTTGCATCGGAACGGCCGCCAGGATCCGTTCCGCCCACGAGTACCGTCGTCGGAGTCCAGACGCTTTTCGCGCCCGGCTTCCTTGTCGAGGTGCAAGTGGTTGCAACGACCTGACCAGGTCATGCACGCGGGCGTCTCGCGGCGTGCACCGGACAGCGCCAGGCCAGTCTGCCGCAAGACCGCCTGGCGCTATCAGGCAACATCCACCAAAGTGCACATTGCTCGCAGGATTCGCGATTCTCGCCGCGCCGTCTGCCGGCTCAATCCAGCGTGATGGCTTCGCGCTGGATCACGGCCGTCCAGTTGCCCTCCTCCCTTGCCACGCGCTTGGCGAAACTGGTCGGATCGATCATTACGACATCGCCTTGCTGGCCCAGCGCGGTCTTCGCCTTGCTGTCCTCGAGCAGCCCTTGCGCGACCGAATGAAGCTTCTGGACGATCTGCGGCGGCGTGCCGGCCGGCACCAGCATGCCGATCCAGAAAGTCACGTCGAACGGCGAAATGCCCAGCTCCTCCAGCGTTGGCACGTCCGGCAACTGCGCCATGCGCTTCGGTGCGCTGACGGCGAGGGGCTTGAGCTTGCCCGCCTTGATCTGAGGCAGCGCCGTCCACGTGTCGAAGGCCGTATCCAGCTCACCGCTGATCACGGCCAGTTGCGCCTGGGCCGCGGACTTATACGGAATGTGCGTGGTCTTGATCCTGGTCCGGTTGTTCAGCATGGCAAAGCTGAGATGCGCGATATTGCCCGGCCCGGCCGAGCCATAGCTGACCTTGCCGGGATGCTGCGTCGCGTAGCGCACCAGCTCCGGCACCGAACCGACCGCGTTCTTCTGCGACCAGTCAGGATTGGTGACCAGGATGAACGGCGCCTCGAGGACCAGCGTGACCGGCGTGAAGTCCTTCGGCGAATAGGTGCCCTTCTTGTAGATCTGCGGATTGATGGTGATGCTGCTGGAGTTGGTGACCAGCAAGGTATAACCGTCAGGCGCGGCCCTGGCGGCCTCGCCCACGCCGATCAGTCCGTTCGCGCCCGCCTTGTTTTCCACCACCACAGGCTGGCCGAGGGACCTGGTCAGGCGCTCCGAAAGCACCCGGGCCACGGTATCCGTGAATGAGCCCGCCGGAAAGGGAACGATCATCCGGATCGGCTTGCTGGGCCAGCCGTTATTCTGGGCCGCGGCCGGCGCGGCCATGGTCGTGGCCAGGATGCCAAGCGCGGCTGCCGCCATGCTGAGTTTGCCGGCCTTTGCGCCTGCCTGGCAGCGCTGGATCCATGTCGGTTTGTTCATGTCGTCTCCGTATCGTAATAATGGTGTTTCTGAATACTTGCAGGGCTTATGGCATTGGCGTTGCCTGCCTGGGTTTCGCGACGGTGCCGGTGATGCCCTGTTGTGCCAGGCTTGCGATCCGGTCCGCGCTCAGCCCGAGCACGCGGCGCAGCACCGCTTCGGTGTGTTCGCCCAGCGTCGGCGCGACATGGCGGATGGGTACGGGGTCCGGCCCGCTCCTGAACCATGCGGTGCTGGATATGTAGGTGCCGATGTGGGCGCGCTCGACTTCGCGCCAGAACCCGCGCGCGCGCAGGTGCGGGTCCTGCAGCACCTGCGACATGGGCCGAGCCACGCCGGCGGCGATTCCGGCTTGTTGCAGTTGCTGCATTGCCGCTTCGGCGTCGCGGACCACGGACCAGGACTTGATCGCCTGCTCGATCCGGTCCTCCTCGGCGCGCCGTCCCGAGGCGTGCGCCAGGCGGGGGTCGGCCGCAAGGTCCGCCCGGCCGATCGCCCCGCACAGCGCGGGCCAGTCCGCGTCGGTTACCGTCAGCACGATCCACGCATCGTCGCCCGCGCAACGGAAGCATCCATGCGGGGAATGCATCGGATGACGATTTCCCTGCCGCGGCGACACGGCGCCGGAGACGGATTGCTCCAGGATGAACGGTGCGGCCATCGGCAACATCGCCTCCACTTGCGACAGGTTGATGTGCCGCCCCTGCCCGGTCGCTTGCTGGACGAACAGCGCAAGCAGGATCGCCGCGCCGCCGTTCAGGCCGCCGACCGGATCGCCATAGGCGTACGACGTCATGGCGGGCGGACCATCGGGGTGCCCGGTGTAAAGCGGCAGCCCGCTGGCCTGCTCGAGCGTGCCGCCGTACGCACGGGTATTGCTCCACGCGTTGCCGAGCCCGAAAGCCGGCATCGACAGCATCACCAGCCGTTCGTTCCTGGCACGCAGTGCTTCGTAGTCCAGCCCGAGCTTGGGCAGGACCTCGGCGGAATAATTCTCGATGACCGCGTCGGCACCTTCGACCAGCTGCAGCAGCAGCTGCCTGCCTTCGGGACGTGTCAGGTCCAGCGTGATCCCGAGCTTGTTGCGGTTCATCAGGTTGAAGTTCGAGTTCTTCTCGTACAGCCTGTCCCGATAGAACGCTTCGGTGAAATTGGCACCGCGCCACCAGTCGGGATAGCCTGTGCTTTCGACCTTGATGATCTCCGCGCCAAAGTCAGCCAGCGTGCGCGCCGCCAGCGGCCCCGCCCAGCCCATGGTCAGGTCGACGACACGAATGCCCTGCAGCGGCAAGCGCTCGCCGGCCGTGCGCTTCAACGTCTGGCGCGGGCGATAGTCCAGTCCCGCGGTGCGGTAGTGCAAGTCATGCGCACCCTTTGCCGGCGCATTGCCACCGGGCAGCGGGCCTGCCGCATCGAGGCGCAGCGGTACCACCGGGCCCTCGAACGAAGCGCCGCCGACGCCGACCGGCACGAAGGCGCCGCGCTGCCGGTGCACTGCCTGGCCAAGCAGGGTCTCCATGGTCGGCACGATCACGGCCGGATGCTTCTTGTCGCCCAGAATCTCGAACCACTGTCGGGCCGTGCGCGTCAGGAACGCGGGCATTAGCAGCGCGTCGATCTCGTCCGCGCGTTCCATCCGCTCCGGTCCGCTTGCATAGCGTGGATCGTCGCCCAGATCCGGACGGCCGATGGCCGCGCACAGGCCCTTCCATTGCGGCAGGGTATGCGTAAAGATGCCGATCCACCCTTCGGCAGTCTGGTAGATCCCCGCCGGATGCGTGCCACAGAACCGGTTGACGCCGAGGCGCTGCAGCGGATGGCGCTGGTCCTGCACCATGCCCGCTTCCATCTCGACCACGCCGAAGATCGCTTCGTGAGCGCTCAGCACATAGCGGCGGCTGCCCTGCCCGCTTCCGATCAGCGCCGAGACAGCAGCCGAGAATGCGCTCAGCCCGACCACGATCGCCGATTGCACGTCGTGCGGCATGTGCGGTGGTCCGTCCGCCGGGCCGCTGCCGTGTACAGCGCCGGCAAGCGCGCGGCATACGGCTTCGGCGCCGGCGTAACGGCTGTACGGCCCGCTCTCGCCGAACCAGGTGAGCGCCACCTCGATCGGCTCGTGCGGTGGCGTTGCGTCGGCCGCCTGCTGCCAGACCGGCGTGCCGAGAATGCCCGGGCCTGCAGCCAGCGCACGGGCGTCCAGCACCACGTCGCACGTCAGCGCCAGCTGCGCCAGCCAGGCGCCATCCTCTACGTTCCGGTCGTCGGCGGTAACGCTGCGCTTGTTGGTGTTCAGCCACGCAAACAGCGCGCTTTCCGGCTCGGCGGCGCCCGCTGCGCTGACCAGCGGCGGCATCCGGCGCCATGCGTCGCCCGCCGGGCTCTCCACCTTGATGACTTCGGCGCCGAAGTCGGAGAACAGCTTGCCCGCGTACGCCAGCGCGGGGCCGCTGCCGACCTCGAGCACGCGCAAGCCGCCCAGCGCCAGCTGCGCCGGGTCAAACCCATGCTTGATCATGGCAACCTCCTGGCTCTGTGTAGGGATTGGTCAGGCACGGCGCTTACCACGCATCGATGAATCCGCGGCGCTCCCTGCGGCCGCGCAAGTCCGCCGAAGCGATGCCCTGTGCGATCCACTTCCGTGTCTGCGCGGGATCGATCACCGCATCGATCTCGACGGCGGCCGCGGTGTTGATCGCGTGGCCGCGCTCGTAGGACTGGGCGACCAGCCTGTCGAACAGCGCCTTGCGCTCGGGGCCATCCGGCACGGCCTCGAGCTCTTTCTTGAAGCCCAGCCGGACCGCGCCCTCGAGACCCATCGGCCCGAACTCCCCGGTCGGCCACGACACGGTGAAGCTTGCCGAGCGGAAGCCACCGCCCGCCATGGCCATCGCGCCAAGACCATAGCCCTTGCGCAGCGTCACGGCCAGCAACGCAACCCGCAGCTTGGCCGCCGTCAGGAACATGCGCGACACGTGCCGCACCTGCGCCCGGGCCTCGCATTCCGGCCCCACCATGAACCCGGGGGTGTCGATCAGCGAGATGATCGGCAGACCGTGCGCATCGCACAGCTGCATGAAGCGCGACGCCTTGTCCGCGGCGTCCGCATCGATGGCGCCGCCAAGGTGATAGGGGTTGTTGGCCATGATGCCGACGGGCTGGCCTTCCACGCGCGCCAGTGCGGTGTGGATACCCGCGCCGAAGCCGCTGCGCAGCATCAGCACGCTGCCGACGTCGGCGATGCCCTCGATGGCCTTGCGGGTGTCGTACACGCGCAGCCGGTTCTCGGGCACGACGTGGCGCAGCGCCAGCGCTTCCGGTGCGCTCCAGTGCGCCACGCGCCCCTGGAACATCGACAGGTAGTGCTTCGCCGCCTGCACGGCCTCGGCCTCGTTGTCGACCAGGATATCGACCACGCCGTTGGCAACCTGCACCGAGGCGGGACCGACTTCCTCCGGGCGGAAAACGCCGAGCCCGCCGCCCTCGATCATGGCCGGTCCCGCCATGCCGATATTGGCCGACTTGTCGGCAATGATGACGTCGCAGCAGCCGACGAAGGCCGCATTGCCGGCGAAGCAGCGCCCCGAGACAATGCCCACCACCGGCACATTGCCGCTCAGCTCGGCAAAGGCGGCGAACGACGGCTGGTACAGCCCGGATACCGAAGGGAAATCCACGTCCCCGGGACGGCCGCCACCGCCTTCACCAAACAGCACCAGGGGCAGCTCGTCGCGCAGCGCCACCTCGACGATGCGGTCGGTCTTGATGTGGTTGCGTTTGCCCTGCGTGCCGGCCATCACCGTGGCGTCGTAGGCCATCACCGCGCTGCGTGCCCGCTCCTTGCCGACCAGTTCGCCGTTGATATGGCCGATGCCGGTGATCAGGCCATCCGCCGGCGTGTTCTCGATCAGATCCTGCTGTGTGCGGCGCGACGACTGCGCGGCGAGCGCCAGCGCGCCGTACTCGACGAAGCTATCCGGATCGCACAGGTCGGCGACGTTCTCGCGCGCGGTGCGCTGGCCGCGCGAGCGGCGCCTGGCGACGGCATCGGGACGCGCGGCGTCGTCCAGGTAGGCATGCCGGTCCAGCACGCGCTGCAGGTCGGTGCGGATCGCATCGGGATCGGCCTGGTGCGCGGCGGCCACGGCGATGCCCTCGGCCTCGAGCTGCTCCAGCACGATCAGCACCTGGTTTTCGGACGCCAGCGCGCCCGGCTCCAGCCGCAGGTCGACCACGCGCCCGCCGCATTCGGCGACGATGGCGTGCTCCATCTTCATGGCGTCGAGCACCGCGACGGTCTGGCCGGGCTTGACGATTTCGTCCAGCGCGACGCCGATCTCCACCACCCTGCCCGTCAGCGGCGCACGGATCGCCACCAGGCCGTCGCCGATTTCCTCTTCCGGATCGGCGTGGCGCGGCGCGAGCGCCTGCGATGGACGGGCCGCGCCGCCCAGCAAGGCTTCGTGCGCTTGGCCGGCCTGCGCAATCGCTTCCGCCGCCGCGGCCAGCTCCGGCACGATCGCCTCGAAGTGCCGGGTGTGGACGTCCTGCGCGAGGAAATCTTCGCGCTGCACCAGCGCACGCAGCAGGTTGAGGTTGGTCGGCACACCGGCGATGCGGAACTCCGCCAGGCTGCGCTGCAGGCGCCGCACCGCCGCGTCAAACTTCGGCGCGGCGCTGCTTACGATCAGCTTGGCCAGCAGGGTGTCGAAATGGGGCGACGGTTCATAGCCGGTGTAGCCATGCGAATCGACGCGGACGTCGGGACCCGAAGGCGGATCGAAGCGCTCCAGGCGGCCGTGCGCGGGACGCGCCAGGCCCTGAGCATCGGTCATCTCGGCGTTGATGCGCACCTGGATGGCATAGCCCCTCGCTTGCGGCGGCGCAGCGGGATCCAGGCCGAGATCGGAGAGCGTCTGTCCCGCGGCGATGCCGATCTGCAGCGCGACCAGGTCGACGCCGGTGACCTGCTCGGTGATGGTGTGCTCGACCTGCAGGCGCGGGTTGGCTTCGATAAAGACAAAGTCCTTCTGCTCGCCCGATTCGGTTTCCTCGACCAGGAACTCGAAGGTGCCCAGGCTCTGGTAGTTGACGCGGCGCGCCAGCCTGAGCGCCGCCTTGATGATCTGCTCGCGCAGCTGCGGCTTCAGCACCGGGCTGGGGGCGATCTCCACCAGCTTCTGGAAGCGGCGCTGCAGCGTGCAGTCGCGTTCGCCCAGGGCAATCACCTGCGCGCCGTCGCCGGCGATCTGCACTTCGATATGGCGCGCGCGCGCAACCAGCCGCTCGGCGTAGACGGCATCGATGCCAAACGCCGAGCCCGCCTCGGAACGGCAGCGCGCATAGGCTTCGGCGAGGTCTTCGCGCCGGCGGACCACGCGCATGCCACGGCCGCCGCCGCCGCCGACCGCCTTGATCACCACGCCCGCGCCGCCTTGCTGGTCGAAGAAGCTGGCGATTTCCTCCAGCGACGCCGCGCCGCGCGTTGCCGGCATGACGCGCACGTCGCAGTCGGCCGCCAGTTCAAGCGCTCGCCCCTTGTCGCCGAACAGCGCGAGCTGCTCGACGGTGGGGCCGATGAAGCGGATGCCGGCGTCGTGGCAGGCCTGGGCAAAGTCGGCCCGTTCGCTGAGGAAGCCATAGCCCGGATGGATCGCATCGCAACCGGATGCCTGCGCCGCGGCGATGATGCCCGCCATGTCGAGGTACGCAGCCGGCCCGGCGCCGTCGAGGGCAACCGCCTCGTCGGCCAGGATCCGGTGCAGCGCGCCCTGGTCGTCCTGCGAATAGACCGAGACGGTCCCGATCTCGAGATCGCGTGCGGCGCGCAGCACGCGCAGTGCGATCTCTCCTCGATTGGCGATCAACAGCTTCTTCAATGCAGTCTCCTTGTTTGTCTTTCGATGTCTGTGCTGCGGGTGCCTGGCCGTTCAGGGCCGGATGCCAAAGCGGCTGATGCCGGCCTCGCGCAGCGGCGCCGCCAGGTTGGCGAATTCGCACAGCAGCGTGCGGGTGTCGCGCGGGTCGATGATGTCCTCGATGACGAAGGCTTCCGCGCTGCGGAACGGCGACGTCAGGCTGCGCACGCGCAGTTCGATCTCGGCGCGCTTCTGCACCGGATCGTCGGCGCCTTCGATCTCCGCCTTGTAGGCGACGTCGAGGCCGCCTTCGAGCGGCAATGCGCCCCAGTTGGCGGATGGCCAGGCATAGCGGAAATTGAAGCGCCCCATGTGCTGGTGGCCGGCCGCCGACACGCCATAGGCGCGGCGCAGGATCACCGAGCACCACGGCACCGTGGCCTGGTAGAGCGCCGACAGCGCGCGCACGCCGTAGCGCATGATCCCGGCCTTCTCGGCGTCCAGGCCGACCTGGAACCCGGCGGTATCGACCAGGTTGACCACCGGCAGGTGGAAGACCTGGGCCATGTCGACGAAGCGCGTGAATTTCTCGGCGCTGTCGCTGTCCCAGCTGCCGCCATGGAAGGACGGGTCGCTGGCGATCACCGCCACCGGCCAGCCATCCAGGCGGGCCAGCGCAGTGATGACGGCGCAGCCCCAGTGCCTGCCGATCTCGAAGCAGGAGCCGGCATCCACCAGCGCCTGCAGGATCGGCCGGATCTTGTAGTCCGCGCGGCTGTCCCGCGGAATCGCCGACAACAGCCATTCATCGCGGCGCGCGGGGTCGTCCACGGGTTCGCAGCGCGGCGGCAGCTCAAAGACGGAAGGCGGCAGATAGGACAGGAACTGGCGCGCGCGCGCGAAGGCCTCCGGTTCGGTGCCGACCTCATCGTCGACCACGCCGTTGCGGGTGTGGATCTGGCTGCCGCCCAGCTCGTTCTTGCTCAGCGCCTCGCCCACGCGGGCCACGACCGAGGGCGGGCCCTCGCTGAACAGTTGCGAGGTTTCCCTGACCATCACCGAATAGTGGCTCGCGGCCACGCGCGCCGCGCCCATGCCCGCCACCGAGCCCAATGCCAGCGACACCACCGGCACCACCGACATGTTCTCCACCACGTGTTGCCAGACCTTCATGGTGGGAATCAGGGTATGGCCCTTGATCTCGATATTGCGCACCGACCCGCCGCCGCCGGTGCCGTCGACCAGCCGGATCATCGGCAGCCGCAGGTCGTGCGCCATCTTCTCGGCGTGGATCAGCTTGTCGCCCACTGCGCCCTCGTTGGCACCGCCGCGCACGGTGAAGTCGTCCCCCACCAGCACCGCCGGGCGGCCGCCGACCTGCGCACGGCCCATCACCATGTTCGACGGAACCAGGTCCACCAGCCGCCCGTTGCTGTCGTAGCGGCCGCTGCCGGTCAGGCCGCCGACCTCGCGAAACGAGCCGGGGTCCGCCAGGGCGTCGATGCGCTCGCGCACCGTCAGCTTGCCGGCGGCCTTGTGGCGCTCGACCTTGCCTTCGCCGCCCATCCGGGCTGCGAGCCGTCGACGGTGGGCCAGTTCATCGATTTCGGGCTGCCAGCTCACTGTGCTCTCCTGTGTCTTCGCGCGATACATGTGTCGCCAGCATCTCGCAGGAGCCGTGCCAGCCCTTTAGGCCTCACTTATGCATTGATTTCATTGAATAATTTTTCTGACACCATTACGATGCCTCCAATGACTACACAGCGTGTCCACACTGAAGGCACGCGCGGAGACGCAGTTGTCCTCAATGACGACACAAGATGGAGACAGGTTCGCGCTCGGCGTGCTCGTCTGTTCCCGCGACGGGACGCTCGAGGCAGCGCTCGGTGCCTGTACCGACGCCGCCATCGCCGGCGCGGCGCTCGCGGCATGCGCCCGCGCAGCCACGCCGGATTCCGGACGAAGGCTCTTTCCCGTTGACGCAGCCAACCAGCGCTTCATCGGACTGTGCCTGGAAGACAGCGACCGTCAGCTGATCGTCTTACATCACGCTGACACGCAGGCCGTGCTGCTCGACTTCCTGGCCACGGTGCCCTTCGCCGGCGCGATCCTGGATTACTTCCTGAACGACCCGTACCAGGCCATCACCGTGGTCGACAAGGCGGGACGGGTGCGCTTCATCAGTCCCGTCCACGAGAAATTCCTGGGCCTCGACACCGGCGGCGGTATCGGCCGTCCGGCGGCCGAGGTCATCCCCAATTCGCGGCTGCCGCAGGTGGTGGCTAGCGGCAAGGCAGAGATCGGGCAGTTGCAGCAGCTTGACGGCGCCACCCGCGTGGTCAACCGCATGCCGATCCGCCAGGACGGCGAGGTGGTGGGCGCCATCGGCCAGGTCATGTTCAAGGGGCCGGAAGCCCTTGTCCGCATGCACAAGGAGCTGGTTGAACTACGCTCCGAGGTAGCGCGCTACCAGCGCGAGGTCGATGGCCTTCGCCACGGCCTGCACGAACGGCAATCAAACTTCGGCCTGATCGGCGAAAGCGCACCGATGCAACGCCTGCGCCGCGAAATCCAGACCGTGGCCCGCCTCGACGTGCCGGTGCTGATCCTGGGCGAAAGCGGCACCGGCAAGGAACTGGTGGCCCGCGCCATCCACGGCGCCGGGGCCGAACCGGCCAGCGCGCGGCCACTGGTCAGCCTGAACCTCGCTGCCCTGCCCGCCACGCTGATCGAGTCCGAGCTGTTCGGCCATGCGCCTGGCGCCTTTACCGGCAGCCAGCGCCAGGGACAGGCGGGCAAGCTCGAACTGGCGGCGGGCGGCACGGTCTTTCTCGACGAAGTCGCCGACATCCCGCTGGAAATGCAAGTCAAGCTGTTGCGCGTGCTGGAAGACCACATGGTCGAACGCCTGGGCAGCCGCCGCGCGCAGCGGGTCGACTTCCGGCTGGTCTCGGCCACCAACCGCGACATCCCCGAACTGATCGACGCCGGACGGTTTCGCCTCGACCTGTACTACCGGCTCAGCGGCGTGGTGTTGCGCATCCCCGCGCTGCGCCAGCGGCGCGAGGATATTCCAGCGCTGCTGCAGCATTTCGTCGACGCTTTCTGTACGCGCAACGCGATGCCCGCGCCGGGCATCGACCATGAAGTGGCGCGTTACCTCGCCGGCCAGCCATGGCCAGGGAATGTGCGCCAGCTGCGCCAGCGCATCGAGGAGGCACTGGTCTTCTGCGATGGCCGCACGCTGCGCGTGGCGGATTTCGCACGCGGCGAGTCGGCGCGGGAGCTATCGGGGCTGCAAAACCAGCCCGCTGTGCATGCACCCGAAGATGCGTATCCCTACGAGACTACCGCGGACGACCTGCCATCGCTCTCTCCCGCACATCGCTTACCGGCCGAGCCCGCCGCGGGCATGCGGGAGCTGGCCTACGCCGCAGTGATGGACGCCGTTGCGCGCCATGGCGGCAACAAGAAGCGTGCGGCCGAGCAATTGAAGATTTCCCGTTCGCATCTGTACAAAATCCTGGAGCGCGGGCCGCACGCGTCGCGGTCGAAATAAGCGCGCCGCTTCGCTCAGGGTGCCGGCTACACCGCCCCCCCTTTCTCGACACCCCCAACGGAACATTGCGAATCGTCTCATCGCCCTCCCCCCTCAAAAAAGCAAAACTAAGCGCATCACCGAAACAACGGTGATCGGGCGTCGCAACCCGCTTTTCTCTCTGACGGATGGTCGCTCATGCGACCATCCCAACACGCACGCGCGCGTCGCTTCACCATGGCGGGCCGGGCGGGGCAGCCGATAAGGCTGACCGGTGTTCGTCAGAGAGCCGGTATTGCGACCCCCGCTGTCAGGCCCGCCACCCTCTATCGTTTGCATCAGGCGGGTCTCCCACCTTTCTTCAGGAGAACGCAATGCAAGAGAAACCCCATCCGCAGCACGAAGCCATCTTCATCGGCATTCCGGCGGAAACCCTGGAATCGCTCGACCGCATCCAGGCCGGCCTCGGTAGCATCCTGTCGCTGCTGGAAGTGGAAAGCGAACGGTCCGAGGGATGTCATGGCGTCCATTGCCTGCTGGCGATGATCAAGATGCAGGTGGATCAGATGGCTGAGGCGTTGCAGCCTGAGGCTGAGTCGTTATGACGCACGGTCATGCGGCTCCGCCCCTCTCCCGCACGCGGAAGAGGAGAGAAATCCCGCAGTTTCGCACTGCGCTCCGGCACCTGATGCTTGCCGATTGAGTACTCCCTCTCCCTCTGGGAGAGGGTTGGGGTGAGGGCGGGCGCTACCACGAAGTGAAGGTCCTCGCATTGCCAGCGCCGGCCCTCACCCCCGCCCCTCTCCCGCAGGCGGGAGAGGGGCGCACACAGCCGGGAATCGAGGGGCCATCAGGTCTCTGAACAACTGAGCTTGCACAGATCCCGGTGTTGCCTGACACGCGGGACGGATCAGAGCTCCAGCCCAGGGCCCGCCAGAGCGCGGCCGTATAGCTGGCGAACCGATGCATGCCAAGGGGTAGCAGCACCGGCTGCGCCACCGCCATCACTCCATCTTGAGCCCGACCGCCTTCGTCATGGCCTGGTAGGTCGGCCAGGTGCGGCCGATGAACTGCTGCAGCGCTTCACCGGTCAGCGGCGTGTCCTGACTGCCCAACTGCTCGCGCACATTCCTGACCGCCTCCGATTCGGTGACCGACTGCAAGAACATCCAGGCAATCTACGCCGAGTTGCGCAAGATCACCGCGCAGTACACCACCAGGGAAATGATGGACGTTTGCCGGAAAATGGACATCCCGGTCGCGGAGATGTACTCGATCCACTCCATCCAGAACCATCCCCAGGTGCAAAGCACAGGCTTGTTCCAGACCATGGCGCACCCCACCGAAGACGAAGTGGTGACGACCCGGCCGACAGCGCTTTTCTCGAAAACGCCTGCGTCGATCTATAAGCCCGCGCCTAACCTGGGCGAGGATACCGAGCGTATCCTGAATCCCGCGCCGTGACGCGATCGGGGTATCAGACAACGCTGGCACACAGGGCAGCGCCAACCTGTCATGCAGCGCCTGGCAGCGTTACCCGGCGCTGCCGTCAGCGCTGGACCGCCAGCAAGTCGCCCACGGCGGGCGTGGCCAGCGCCCCCATCACACGCAACGCCGCCACCTCCGCCGGCGACCACACGGACCGATCCGCCAGATAGTTGAAGGTCCCGATCACGCGCGAGTGGCAGCACAGCGGCACATTGACCACCGCCGTGCAGCCGAGCGCGCGGATGAGCTGCACGTCATCGAACACCTCCGCCAGCGCGGCATCGCCCTCGCCGACAAAGACCTCGCCGCGCTCGAGCAAGTGGCGCCGCCATGGACTGTCGCCCTTCTGCTTGCGTCCGCCTATCGGATAAGCGGATGGGTGGGACGACCACAGGCGTTCGATCTGGGCCGGCCCGGCGTGCCAGGCGTTGATGGTCAGCAGACCGGGGCCCAGCGCCTGCAGCGTGGCGGCGCCGATCGCATCGAACGCGGCGCCGGGATCGCGGGCCTGCTGCAGCTGGTCGCACAGCACATTGGCCGCGGCCACCAGCGAGGCGGTGCGCAGCAGGCTCATGTCATTCCCCCTTGATGCCGAGTTCGCGGATCAGCTTGCCGTAGCGCTCGGCATCGCGCTGCAGGATGGTGCCGAACTGCTGCGGCGTGGAGGTCGCGGTCTCGACGCCGATGGCGTTCATCTTGGACTTGACCTCGGGCAACGACATCACCGCGTTGATCTCGCGGTTCAGGCGCGCGGCCAGCTCCGCCGGCATGCCTTTGGGACCGAAGGCACCGTACCAGACCGCCAGTTCATAGCCGGGCACGGCTTCGGCCACGGTCGGCACATTGGGCAGCAATGGTGAGCGCTTGCCCTCCGTAACCGCCAGCAGGCGCAGCTTGCCGCCCTTCACGTGCGGCAGCGTCTGGGTGCCGGCCGAGAACAGCAGCTGGGTCTGGCCCGCGACGGTATCGACCACGGCGGGCGCGCCGCCCTTGTACGGCACGTGCAGCATCTGCACGCCGGCCATCTTCTCGAACAGCACCGCGCTCAGGTGGTTGGTGGAACCCGGTCCGGCGCTGGCGTAGGCCAGCTTGCCCGGATTGGCCCTGGCGTAGGCGATCAGTTCCTTGACGTTGTGCGCCGGCACCGACGGATGCACCACCATCGTGTTGGTCACATAAGCCAGCAGGCCCAGCGGCGTGAAATCCTCCACGCCGCGGAACGGCATGTTCGGCATCAGCGCAGGGTTCATCGCGTGGGTGCTCATCGAACCGACCAGCAGCGTGTAGCCGTCGGGCCTGGCACGCGCCACCATGGCCGAGCCGATATTGCCGGAGGCGCCGGGCTTGTTGTCGACGATCACCGGCTGGCCGAGCGAGCGCGTCAGGTGTTCGGACAGCACGCGCGCCAGGATATCGGTCGAGCCGCCGGCAGCCCAAGGCACGATCAGCGTGATCGGCTTCTGCGGCCAGTTGTCGGCGGCGCTTGCGGCGCCGCCCAGGCACATCGCCAGTGCGGCCATGCCGCCCAGCAGGGTCTTGGTCATCCATCGCATGGTGTTACTCCTCCGTCTTCGTTTTTGCCTGTCTATTGGGTGGAACCGGTTGGATCGTCAGCGTCCGGCGGCATAGCCCTGCATGCCGCGCGGATTGGCGCCTGCGCGCAGCACCAGCCGGCCGCGGGCGTCGAACTGGCGCGTGCAGGCCGACATGCGGCCCTCGGACCATGGCTCGCCCACGCGCACGTCGTGGCCGCGCTCGCGCAGTGCCGCGAGCGTGCTGTCCGGGAAGCGCGATTCGATGCTGATGCGGTTGAGCACGGTCTGGCGCGGCCAGAACGACGCCGGGAAGTGGTCGACATGCCAGGCCGGCGCGTCGATCGCCTCCTGCAGGTTCATGCCATGCACGGCATGGCGCAGGAAGAATGCCAGCGACCACTGGTCTTGCTGGTCGCCGCCGGGCGTGCCGAACACCATGTAGGGTTCGCCATCGCGCAGCGCCAGCGATGGCGACAGCGTGGTGCAGGGACGCTTGCCGGGCGCCAGCGTGTTGGGCAGTCCTGGCTCGAGCCATGTCATCTGCAGGCGGGTATTGAGCGCGAAGCCGAGCGCCGGGATGGTCGGGCTCGACGACAGCCACCCACCCGACGGCGTGGCAGCGACCATGTTGCCGTGGCGGTCGATCACGTCGATATGGCAGGTATCGCCGACAAAGATCTCCTGCTCGGCCCATTCGGCCACCGGCGGCAGTTCTGCAAAGGTGGGCTCGCCCACGCCGAAGCGCACGTCGGCGCGCTCAAGCGTGCGCGTGGCCGCGGCCAGGTCGGGCAGGCGCGGCGCGATGCCGTTGACCGTGCCGGGCTCGAGCGTCAGCGCCGCCTGCGCGCCGATGCGCTGCGCGCGCGTGGCCAGGTAGCCATCGTCCAGCAAACCGGCGAGCGGGCTCGCGGCGAAACGGGGATCGCCGTACCACGCCAGCCGGTCAGCCATGGCCAGCTTGGCGGCCTCGGCAATGCGGTGCACGAACTCGGGTGAATCCGCCGCGTGCTGTTCCAGGCCGGCATGGCGCAGCATGCCGAGTTGCTGCAGGAACACCGGCCCCTGGCTCCAGATGCCGCACTTGGCCACGGTATAGCGGCCGAAATCCAGGGTCGCGGGCGCCTCGATCTCGGGCGTCCAGCTTGCCATGTCTTCACGGCGCAGCAGGCCGGCGTGCTTGTCGCCGGTGGTGTCGCGCACCGGCGTACTGCGGCAATACGCATCGATTTCCTGCGCGACGAAACCGCGGTACCAGCAGTCCAGCGCCGCATCGATCTGGCCGGTGCGGGTCTCGCTGCGGCGCTGCGCTTCTTCGACGATGCGGGTATAGGTGGCCGCCAGCACCGGCAGCGTATGCAGGCTGCCGGGGCGCGGCACCTTGCCGTCGGGCAGCCAGGTCCGGGCCGAGCTGTGCCATTCGTCGCGGAACAGCGCCTGCACCGCCAGGATCGCGCGCGCGATGCGCGGCACCAGCGGAAAGCCGTCGCGCGCATAGCCGATGGCGGGTGCCAGCACCTCGGCGAGGGTCCAGCTGCCATGTTCGCGCAGCATCGTCAGCCATGCGCCGAAGGCACCGGGCACGGCGGCCGGTATCAGGCCGATGCCGGGCACCAGGTCCAGGCCCATGGCGCGCAGCGTGGCGGGATCGGCCAGCGCCGGCGCCGGGCCCTGCCCGCACACCGAGCGCATGGCGCGCTCGCGCTCGCTCCAGTACAGGATCGGCACTTCGCCGCCGGGGCCGTTCAGGTGCGGCTCGACCACCTGCAGCACAAAGCCCGCGGCGACCGCGGCATCGAAGGCGTTGCCGCCGCGCTCCAGCACGCCCATGGCGGTCTGCGTGGCCAGCCAGTGGGTGGACGCCGCAACGCCAAAGGTGCCGACAATCTCGGGACGGGTGGTGAACATGGGAACGCTCCTGTGATGCCGGCCAGTATAGGTTTGCGGAATAACCAGCTGTGCCTGTTTGGTTATTGTGGTATTACCATCCGGTAATACCTTCATCGCGCCGGCCAAGCGCCCGGCGCAGCAAGCCCCCATGTCCGTCGCCCCCGACAAGCTGGTCCACAACCTGGTATCGCGGCTGCGCCTGCGCCACCTGCCGCTGCTGCTCGCGCTGGCGCGGCAGCGCTCGGTGTCGCGCGTCGCGGCCGAGCTCAACCTGTCGCAGCCCGCCGTCACCAAGACCCTGCGCGAGATCGAAGACATCTTCATGGTGCCGCTGTTCACCCGTACCCGGCGCGGACTGGAACCCACGCCCACCGGCCTGGCGGTGCTGGCACATGCCAGGCTGACCCTGGCCGATGCCGATGCGCTGGGGCGCGAACTGGCGGCGATCGAAGCGGGATTGTCCGGCCGGCTGCGCCTGGGCGTGATTCCCTACATCAGCCGCGGCGTGCTGGATACGGCTTGCACCTTCGGCCTGGCGCAGACTCCGCGGGTGTCGGTGCTGGTGCGCGAAGGCACCACCGACGAGCTGGTCAGCGCACTGCGCGAGCACGAACTGGACTGCGTCATCGCGCGCACCTTCTTTGCCCCAGGCGCGGACATCGTGCAGCAGCCGCTGTATCGCGAAGAGCCGGCACTGGTCGTGCCCGCCGCGGCCGCGACGCGGCTGGCGCGCGGCGCGCTCGACTGGCACCGGCTGGCCGAACGCGACTGGATCCTGCCGCCGCCCAACACGCCGATCCGGCGCACCATCAACACCATCTTCGCGGTCGCCGGGGTGGCGCAGCCGACGCCGATGGTCGAAACGTATTCGATCAAGACCATGGCCACGCTGATGCGCCGGCATCCGGCAGCGACGACCATTGTGCCCAGGGCGGTCGCGAACGAACTGGTCGAGGCCAGGGGTGCGGTGGTGCTGCCGCATGCGCTGAGCTGGGACCTGCCGCCGGTGGGCGTGATGTGGCGGCGCCAGCCGGTGGAGGACGATGTGGTCGCGGCGCTGGTGGCGTGCCTGCGCGCGCTGCCGGCAGACCTCAGCTAGTCTGCGGCAGGCGCCCGGGCAAGACCCGTGCGCGCTCGCGGCCAGGCATCAATTCCGCGTCAGCACCCGCACCGGCCCGCGCCGCTCCAGCACGTCTACCACCACGCGCTCGCCCGAACGCCGCACCGCGACGTCGGCACTGCCGCCGCCGACGCCGAGGTTGCGGAACACCACCTCGTCCAGGAACGGCGGCAGCGACGGGTTCTCGAACGTGATCGCCGGCTCCTGCGTGTCGAAGTCCAGCCCCAGGCAGGCCTGCAGCATCAGCAGCGGCGCGGCCGCGGCCCAGGCCTGCGGCGCGCACGCTACCGGATAGAAGGTCGGGCCCTGGCTGCGCTGGCGCGCGAAGCCGCAGAACAGTTCGGGCAGGCGCCGCAGGTCGATATAGCTCGATGCCGCGAACAGGCCCTCGAAAATGCGGCTGGCTTCGGGGTGGTAGCCGTAGCGCGCCATGCCCGCCGCGATCAGGGCATTGTCATGCGGCCAGACCGAGCCGTTGTGGTAGCTCATCGGGTTGAAGCGCGCCGCGTCCGCGGCGACGGTGCGGATGCCCCAGCCGCAGAAGGAGGTGCTTTGCATCAGCGTGCCGACCACGGACGGCACGCGCTCCGGCAGCGCGATGCCGGTAAACAACGTATGGCCCGCGTTGGAGCCGCGGATGCGGCACGGCTGCTTGCTGCCATCGAGCGCCAGCACGTAAGTGCCGAGCGCGGGGTCATAGAAGTGCTTGTCGAAGGCGTCGCGCAGCACTTCCGCCCGGGCGACATAGCGGGCCGCGCCTTCGCTGTCGTCCAGCGCCGCGCGGATCTGCGCCGCGGCCTGCCAGGCGCCGTAGGTGTAGGCCTGGACCTCGGCCAGCGCGATCGGGCCGGCGGCGAGCCGCCCGTCCTCGTGGAACACCGAATCGCGGCTGTCTTTCCAGCCCTGGTTGATCAGGCCCTCGGGCGACTGCCGGCCGTATTCGACGAACCCGTCGCCGTCGCGGTCGCCGTATTCGCTGATCCAGTCCAGCGCGGCCTGCAGCCTGGGCCACAGCGCGCGCACGGTGTCGACATCGCCGGTGCGCCGCAGGTAGGCGCCGGCCAGCAGCACGAACAGCGGCGTGGCATCGACGCTGCCGTAGTAGAGCGCGAACGGCACCTCGCCCAGGCGCGCCATTTCGCCATGGCGCATCTCGTGCAGGATCTTGCCGGGCTCGGCATCGGCATTCGGGTCGACCGTCTCGGCCTGCATCGCGGCGAGGTACTGCAGCACGCCGCGCGCGATCTCGGGATCGAGCCATAGCGTCTGCAGCGCGGTGATCAGCGCATCGCGGCCGAATACCGTGCTGAACCACGGGATGCCGGCATACGGGTAAGGTCCGTGCACGGTGTTGGTCAGCAGCATGTACAGGTCGGAGATGCTGCGCCGCGCGACTTCGTTGAACAGCTCGTTCGAGGTGGTGATCGATGCCGCGCGCCCGGACGAGCGCCGCAGTTCGCGCCGGGACTGCAGCAGCGCGCCGAGAAAGGACTGGGCCTCGCGCTCTTCATGATCGACCGACTGGCAGCGGATCTCCATGCGCAGCAGCTGCATGCACGACGGCTTGAGCAGCAGCGTGAAGCTGGCGCGGCTGCCGCTCAGCGCCTGTGGCACCGGGTCGAACGAGATCCGGGTTTCGCGCCGCGCCTCGTCCAGGCCGGTGTAGCTCAGCGTGACCGCCGCGCCGTTGACTTGCGGCGGGTGCATGGTGCCGCGCCGCAGCCGCTGCGTGCCGCGCACTTCGAACAGGTCGGCAAAGTCCGCATCGAAAGCGATGTCAATGCACACGCGCCGCGGCCGGTCGTCGAAGTTGCGCACGCTCAGGCGTTCATAGCAGGCGCCGTTCCACAGGAAGCGCGAGCGGCGCAGGTGGATCAGGTCGTGCTCCAGCCATAGCGCACCCTCCTGGTCGAACAGGTCCGGATTGGTCAGGTCGCAGGTCAGCGCGGCGTTGTCGTCGCGCAGCGTTGACGACAGCAGCATCGGGCGCTGCCCTTCCACCGTCAGCCGCAGGAAGGACAGGTGGCGCGTGTCGAAATGGAACAGCCCCTCGGGGCTGCCCGGCGCGCCGATCGCATCACCGTTATGGTCGAACAGCGCGAAGGTGTCGCCATGCTTGAGCGTGCGCGGGCGCCGCTCCTGCAGCGATGCCGCCGCGGGGATATAGAACTGCGCGACGTCGCCGGCGCCGGCGACCGCCACCGAGCGGTTGGGATGTTCCGTGGATTCTGCAGGCATGAGGGAGTCTCTCCAGCAGTGGTCGTGTGCGGTTATGCGAGCGCCAGTCCGTCGGCCTCGCCATGTGCCTGGCCCGCGTCGCCGGGGTTCGGCAGGCCCTGGTAGATGCGCACGTAGTCGCGCGCCATCCGCGCCGCGGTAAAGCGCGCATCGAACGCGGCGCGCACGCCGGCGCGCGGCAGCGTGGCCACGCTGGCGACGGCGGCCACCGCTTCGTCGACGCTGTGCACGATATAGCCGCTGATTCCCGGCTCGATCACCTCGGGCACCGAACCGCAGTCGAACGCAATCACCGGCGTGCCGCACGCCATGGCCTCGATCATCACCAGGCCGAACGGCTCGGGCCACGCGATCGGGAACAGCAGCGCGCGCGCATTGCCGAGGAAGGCCGACTTGGCGCGCTCGTCGATTTCACCGATGTACTCGACGTTGGCGTGCGCCGCCACCAGCGGGCGGATCACTTCCTGCCAGTAGCTGCAGTCGACCCGGTCGACCTTGGCCGCCATCTTCAGCGGCAAGCCCGCGCGCGCGGCCACCTCGATGGCATGGTCCGGGCGCTTCTCCGGCGAGATGCGGCCGAGGAATGCCAGGTAGTCGCCCGCCGGGCTGGCGCAGTAGTCCAGCAGCGTCGCCGGGATGCCGTGGTGGACCGTGCCGACCCAGTTCACCGGCGGCATCGGCGCGCGCTGCGCGTCGGACACCGACACCAGCGGGAATTGCGGGAAATGCGCGTAGAAGGGCTGCAGCTCCGGCAGGTCCAGCCGCCCGTGCAAGGTGGTCACCGCGCGCACCGGCAGGCGCCGCAGCAGCGGGCATTGCAGCATGTCGATATGGAAATGCAGCACGTCGAAGCGCGTGGCGGCTGCCATCACGCGGTCCAGCATCATCACGTAGTAGGGCAGATGGTCGCCGACGTCCGCATCCAGGCGCAGTGCCATGTCGCAGCACGGCACCAGTTCGGCGCCGGTGACCGAGTCGCCGCTGGCGAACAGCGTGACCTCGTGGCCCTGGCGCACCAGTTCTTCCGTCAGGTACGAAACGATGCGCTCGGTGCCGCCATACAGGCTGGGCGGGCAGCGTTCGGCGAGTGGTGCAATCTGCGCAATCTTCATCGGCTCTCCCCCCTGGTCATCAGCAAACTGCAGGGTGGATTGCCGCGACAGTGCCTGGGGCTGATGAAGGCACCATAGAAAGCGGCGGGGGCTTTTTCAAGCTGGTCCGGACCATGCAGGCGCGGCATGGAAACCATGTAGCGCAGCGATGGTGGCGGCCCTGTCCGTCAGGGCTTACCCGGAGGCGCGGACACTGCTATTTCGCGGTGCGGAATAGCGGGCCGCTTTCCTTGACGGTGCCCGCGGGCCTATGCAAAAGTCGGCGAAAACGAACGACCGTGCGGGAACGCTTTCCCGACACGGCGTCACCGGGCGGCAACGCTGTCCGGCTTGCCGGGCGGCCATCGCGCCGCATCGCACAGGAGACACCGCCATGCAGTATCCGCAGCACCCCATTACGCACCGCCATTGCCACGCACGACAGCCGGCGCTGCCGCCGGCCTGATTCCCGACGCCTGATTTGATCTGCGCGGCCGCCTGGCACCGCCGCGCCGGAACACGCACGGCCATTGCCGGCGCGTGCCTGGTTTCCTGAACCGCAAGAGGTATCCCCGTGGCATTGTTCCTTCAACAGATCCTGAACGGCCTGACGCTGGGCGGCGTGTACAGCCTGGTGGCACTTGGCCTGACGCTGGTCTACGGCATCCTGCACGTGCCCAACTTCGCGCACGGCGCCTTCTACATGGCCGGCGCCTATGTGTCGTACTACCTGATGACCGCGCTGGGCGTGAATTACTGGCTGGCGATGCTGGGCGCGGCGCTGGTGGTGGCGGTGCTGTCGATGCTGGCCGACCGGCTGGTGTTCCACCCGCTGCGCAATTCGCCCGAGCTGCACGACATGATCGCCGCCATCGGCATCCTGCTGTTTCTGGAAGCCGGCGCGCAGGCGCTGTGGGGCGCAGACTTCCACCGCATGCCCACGCCGTACGGGCAGATCGTCGACATCTTCGGCCTGACCGCGCCGCTGCAGCGCCTGCTGATCATCGGCGCCGCGTTTGCGCTGATGGTGCTGCTGCACCTGTTCCTGACCCGCACCATGACCGGCGCCACCATCATGGCGATGGCGCAGAACCGCGAAGGTGCAGCGCTGGTCGGCATCGATGCCACGCGCGTGACCCTGCTGGTGTTTGCCATCTCCGGCGCGCTGGCCGCGATCGCCGCCACGCTGTACGCGCCGATCAACCTGGTCTACCCCAGCATGGGCAACCTGGTGATCACCAAGGCCTTCGTCATCATCATCCTCGGCGGCATGGGCAGCATACCCGGCGCCATCGTCGGCGGACTGATCATCGGCATGGCCGAGAGCTTCGGCGGCTTCTACGTTTCCACCGACTACAAGGACATCATCGCCTTCGTGCTGCTGGTGGTGATCCTGTCGATCCGGCCGCAGGGCCTGTTTGCCGGCAAGGCAGCCTGAGGAGCAAGACATGAAAGCACTGCAAGGAAAGACCGGCTGGATGCTGCTGCTGGCGCTGGCCATCGCGTTCCCGCTGGTCACGCCCAACAGCTACTACCTGACCGTGATGACGCTGGCCTTTATCTATGCCATCGCCACGCTCGGGCTGAACCTGATCACCGGCTATACCGGGCAACTGAACCTGGCGCACGGCGGTTTCATGGCGATCGGCGCCTATACGCTGGGCATTCTGACCGTGGACTACCAGGTGCCGTTCTGGCTGGCGTTCGTGCTGGCCGGGGTGCTGTGCATGGTGCTGGGCTATGTGGTCGGCGTGGTGTCGCTGCGCCTGAAGGGCCATTACTTCTCGATCTTCACCATGTGCGTGGGCTACATCATCTACCTGCTGATCGAGAAGTGGGAAAGCCTGACCCACGGCACGGTGGGGCTGATCGGCATCCCGGTGCCGGCGGCGATCGGGCCGCTCAGCTTCGACAGCGTGCAGGCGCAGTACTACCTGGTGCTGGCGTTCCTGGCGGTCGGCGTATTCCTGATGCACCGCATCGTCACGTCGCTGCTGGGGCGCAGCTTCATGGCCGTGCGCAACAGCGACGCGCTGGCCGAGGCGCTGGGCATCAACCTGATGCGCACCAAGGTGCTGTCGTTCGTGCTGTCGGTGGGCTACGCCGGCCTTGCGGGCGCGCTGTACGCGGGACAGGTGCGCTTCCTGGGCCCGGACATCGCCCGCACCGACCTGACCTTCGACATGGTGATGTCGATGCTGGTGGGCGGCATTGGCACGCTGTTCGGGCCGCTGCTGGGCGCGGTGCTGGTGCCGTGGATCACGCAGTCGCTGCAGTTCATGCAGGACTACCGCATGCTGGTGTTCGGGCCGGTGCTGGTGCTGCTGATCATCTTCGTGCCCGACGGCATCGTCGGCTCTTACCTGAAGAGGCAGGCGCGCAAGGCCGCCGCCGAGCGCCGCGGCAAGCTCTCACAGCCCGCTGCCGCGAGCAATGCCGCGACCAACGCCGCCTCTGTACCGACCACCCGCGCCGGAGCCGACCATGCTTGAGATCCGCAACCTGACCAAGAAATTCGGCGGCCTGACCGCGGTGCACGATGTCTCGGTCACCTTCGAACAGGGCCATATCAACGCCATCATCGGCCCCAACGGCGCCGGCAAGACCACCTTCTTCAACCTGGTCGCCGGCACCCATGCGCCCTCCTCCGGACAGATCCTGTTCAAGGGCCAGGACATCGCCGGCCTGCGCGCCGACCAGATCGCGCGGCTGGGCGTGGCCCGCACCTTCCAGGCTACCGCGCTGTTCGACCGCGCCACCGTGCTCGACAACCTGATCGTCGGCCACCGGCTGCGCACCCGTTCCGGCCTGGGCGACGTGCTGTTCAACACCCGCCGCCTGCGCGAGGAAGAGCGGCTGTGCCGCGACAAGGCCGAGGCCGCGCTGGACTTCGTCGGCCTGTCGCACCTGGCGCACGAGGTCGCCGCCGACATCACGCAGGAGGCGCGCAAGCGCGTGGCGTTCGCGCTGGCGCTGGCGACCGACCCGGAACTGCTGCTGCTCGACGAGCCTGCTGGCGGCGTCAACCCGGAAGAGACCGTCGGCCTGGCTGAACTGATCCGCAAAATGGTGCGCCATGGCAAGACGGTCTGCCTGATCGAACACAAGATGGACATGATCATGCGGCTGGCCGACAAGATCATGGTGCTGAACTACGGCGAGAAGATCGCCGAAGGCACGCCCGCGCAGATCCAGCAGGATCCGCATGTCATCGAGGCCTACCTGGGAGCCGACCATGTTGCAGCTTGAACGCGTCTCGCTGTCGTACGGCAGCTTCCGCGCCCTCGACAACATCACCCTGCACGCCGGCGCCGGCGAGCTGGTGGTGCTGCTCGGCGCCAACGGCGCCGGCAAGAGCTCGATCTTCCTGGCGATGAGCGCGATCCACCGCATCAGCGGCGGCAGCATGCGCTTCGACGGGCGCGAGCTGTCCGGCATGAAGCCGTCGCAGATCGTGCAGGCGGGGCTGGTGCATTGCCCCGAGGGCCGCAAGCTGTTCCCGGCGATGAGCGTGGAGAAGAACCTGGTGCTGGGCGCCTACGTGCACCGGCGCGACGGCGCTGGCATCCGCAAGACGCTGGACGAAGTCTATGAACTGTTCCCGATCCTGCGGCAGAAGAAGGACGATGCGGCCGGCTCGCTGTCCGGCGGGCAGCAGCAGATGGTGGCGCTGGGACGCGCGCTGATGAGCCGCCCGCGCGCGCTGCTGCTCGACGAACCGTCGCTGGGGCTGGCGCCGCTGGTGGTCAAGCAGATGTTCGAGATCATCCAGCGCATCAACCGCGCGGGCACCACGGTGCTGCTGGCGGAGCAGAACGCCTATGCGGCGCTGGGCATCGCGCATCGCGCCTATGTGATCGAAAGCGGCAGGATCGTGATGGAGGGGGATCGCGATGCGCTGTTGAAGGATGAAGGGATACGCAAGGCGTATATCGGAGGATAGAAGCAACGGCCTTACCCGTTGCGATTGCGTACTCCCTCTCCCGCTTGCGGGAGAGGGTTGGGGAGAGGGCCGGCGTCGCAACGAAGTGAACCCGTTGGCATAACGACGTCCTGCCCTCTCCCCCGCCCCTCTCCCGCAAGCGGGAGAGGGGAGAAAACAAGCGGTCGATCACGGACCGCGGAACAAACAAAGCGCAGTACTTTCAGGAGACAACACCATGCAAAACAACCTCATGCGCCGCATCTTCCCGCTGGCCGCCACCGCCGTGGCCGCGATGCTGGCCTCGGGCGCCGCGCTGGCGCAGGAAGTGGTCAAGATCGGCTACACCGGCCCGCTTTCCGGCGGCGCCGCGCTGTATGGCAAGAACGTGCTGTCGGGCGTGCAGATGGCCGTCGACGAGATCAATGCCGCGGGCCTGGAAGTCAAGGGCAAGAAGGTCAAGCTGGAGGTGGTGGCGCTGGACGACAAGTACTCGCCCGCCGAGGCCGCCATCAACGGGCGCCGCCTGGTGCAGCAGCACAAGACCCCGGCGGTGTTCGTGCCGCATTCGGGCGGCATCTTCGCGCTGCAGGCCTTCAACGAACAGGAGAAATTCCTGGTGATGGCCTACTCCAGCGTGCCGCGCATCACCGACGCCGGCAACAAGCTGACCATCCGCATCCCGCCGGCCTATACCGGCTATATCGAGCCGTTTATCAAGGCGCAGATGAAGCGCTACGGCAAGAACGTGGCGCTGGCCCCGGCCGACCACGACTACGCCAAGGCCTGGGTGCAGGCCTTCCTGCCCGCGTGGGAGGCCGCCGGCGGCAAGGTGGTGGCGAACAACCCGATGTCGTACACCAAGGCCACCGACTTCTACAGCGGCGTGTCGCGCGCCATCAGCGAAAAGCCGGACGTGATGTTCGTCGGCGGCCCGTCGGAGCCGACCGCGCTGGTGGTCAAGCAGGCGCGCGAGCTGGGCTTCAAGGGCGGCTTTATCGTGATGGACCAGGCCAAGATGGACGAGATGGCCCGCGTCACCAACGGCCTGGGCATGCTGGAGGGCTCGATCGGCGTGCTGCCGCTGGTCAACGACAGCCGTCCCGCTGCGCAGGCCTTCAACGCCCGCTACAAGAAGCTGCATGACGGGCGCGATGCCACCACCGAGATGTCGCTGAACTACACCATGGTGTATGCGCTGGCCGGGGCGATGAAGCTGGCCGGCACCACCAGCGACGCGGCGGCGATCCGCGCGAAGATGCCGGATGCGGTCAAGGGCCTGGCCAAGGAGGTCAATCCCAACGAAGTCGACGGCATCGACGCCAAGGGCGGCTCGATGGCCGACACCGTGGTCGGCTGGGTGCAGAACGGCAAGATCTCGCAGGTCCGCTTGTCCGAGCTGGCGAAGTAAGGCGAGACCCGCTGCCGGTACCGCACCGGGCCAGCACAAACCCCGGCATGCCGCGAGGCATGCCGGGGTTTTTTATTGCGGCGGCCGGGCGCGGCTAGCGGCGATCGCCGTCGCGGCCCTGGCGCGCCTCCATCTGGCCACGCTCCTGCTGCGCGCGTTGCTGCTGATGCATTTGCCGCTGCTGGTCCATTTGCTGGCGCTGGCGCTCCTGCATCTGCCGTTGCTGCTGTTCGGCCTGGCGCTGCATGGCCTGCTGGCGCTGCTGCTCATGCATCGCCCGCTGCTGTTCCTGCATCGCGCGTTGCTGCTCTTGCATATGGCGCTGCTGCTGTTCGGCCTGGCGCTGCTGCTGTTCGGCTTGCCGCTGCATCGCTTGCTGGCGTTGCTGCTCCTGCATGGCCCGTTGCTGCTCATGCATCTGCCGCTGCTGCTCGGCTTGCCGCTGCATGGCCTGCTGCCGTTGCTGCTCCTGCACCGCGCGCTGCTGGTCCTGCATCTGCCGTTGCTGGTCCGCTTGCCGCTGCATGGCCTGCTGCCGTTGCTGCTCCTGCACCGCGCGCTGCTGCTCCTGCATCTGCCGCTGCTGGTCCGCCTGCCGCTGCATGGATTGCTGGCGCACCTGCTCCTGTGCCGCGCGCTGCTGCTCCTGCATCTGCCGCGGCTGCTGTTCGGCCTGGCGCTGCTGCGCTTCCTGCATCTGGCGCTGCTGTTCGAAGCGCTGGCGCTGCATCTCCTGCGATTGCCGCGCCGGATCCGGGCGTTCCTGCCCGTCGGCCCACTGGCGCGGCGGCATGCGCTGCTGGCGCTGCTCTTCCAGCTGCCGTTGCTGCTCGCGCAGCGCGCGCTGCTGCTCGACCTGCTGGCGCTGCTGTTCGCGCTGCATCGCCTGTTGCTGCCGCTGGGCGTCGCCCGGCACGCCAGGCTGCCCGGCAAAGCCGCGCGCCTCGTCGGGCCGGGTGCTCTGGCCGCGGCCAGGGCCGCGCCACGGCTCGCCGCGGGCCTGCGCATCGTTGCGATCCGCGCGGCCGTCGCCGTCGGCATCGATACGTCCGGGGCGCGGCTGGACCGGGGCGTGATCGCGCGCTGCGATCGCCGCCTGGCTCATGCGCACGTCCGGCACCGGCCGGGCGTCGCGGCCGGGCCGGCGCTCGTTGCCGCCGCGCCAGGCCGGGCCGGCACCGGGCACGACCCCGCCCTCGCGCGCCAAGCGCCGCGCCAGCTCTTCCGTGGCCGGGCGGCCCGGCGCGCGCGCGGCGATGGCCTGGCGTTCAAAGCCATGGCGCGCCTGCGGCGGCAGCGGCCGCAGCGGCGCCGCACCCACCAGGCTGCCCTTGACCGGCGCCACCGGCGGCGCGCCGTGGGCCTCGCCCGTCGGCAGGTTGCGCCATTCGGGGCGGTGCAGGCCCCGCGCCGGCCGTCCTTCGACAAAGCTGCGCGCCGGCATGCCGGTGATGGCGCCGGGCACGTTGCGGTTGGCGTAGGGCGGCGGGCGGCGGTCGCCCATCACGAAGTTGTTGACCGTGACCCGGTTGATGCGGGCAACGTAGGTCGGGCTGGCGCGATAGACCGGCCGGTAGGCGTCGCGCGGTCCCAGCGGATACCAGGCCACGCCCGGTCCGCTGCCGACGCGCACGCTCCAGCCGGGGCCGGCGGCGCCGACGAAGGCGACCAGCGCCGGGGCATAGCACGGGCGCACACGCGGCCCGGGCACCCAGCCCCAGCGCGAGCCCACATAGGCCCAGCGGCCATAGTGCGACGGCGCGAAGCCCCACGGCGCGTCGTCGATCCAGGTCCAGCCCCATGGCGCGATCCAGGCCCAGTGGCCGGCGCTGTACGGCACCCATCCCGCGCTGACCACGCGCGGGAACCAGATCGCGCCGTAGCCCGGGTCTTCCTGCCAGTCGCCATAGCCGTCCAGCGCGGCGTAGCCCGGCATCTCGCGCGGCACATAGCGCGCGGACTGCGAAGCGTCCTCGCGCGCGTCGCGCGCCGCGGTCCAGCGGTCGAACGCATCGTCCGCCACCGGGCCGCCGCCCGCGTCGGCCAGGTCGGTGCCGGCAAAGCGCATGCGGTCGCCGCGCTGCAGTTCGATGGTGCGGCTGTCGCCGTAGACCACCGCGCTGCCATGGCGCATGGTGACGGTGGTGGTGCTGCCGTCGGGCGCCACGTCGAGCCGGTAGTCGCCGGGCTCGCGCGGCACGAAGGCCAGGTTGGGGGTATCGATCTCGACCGTCTGGCCCGCCGGCAACGCGCGCACGCGCACCTGCAGCGTGCCTTGCGTCAGCTTGACCTGGGTGGTGCTGTCGTCGAGGTTCAGGATGCTGGCGGCGGTGGCGCCGCCCAAGCGCAGCGCCACCGTGCCGGCGTGCAGTTCGGCGCGTCCGCCCGGCTCCAGCCACAGCCGGTCGCCGGTGGTGACCGGCCGGTTCAGCCCGGCCGCGGCCCAGGCGTCCGAGCCGGCGGGCGCGAAGCTGAGATTGCCGTCGACCGCGGTCAGCGTGGCGATGCGCGACGAAGGATCGGCCTGCTGCTGCGCGGCGTCGGCCACCGGGGCATCGAGATAGGGTTCGCCCGGCGCGGCGGGCACCTGCGCCAGTGCAGCAGCCGCCACTGCAAGGCCGGTTGCGGCCGCCAGCGCGGTCAGCGCCAGCCGGCCGCCGAGGTGACGTGGATAGCGACCTGGATTGCGACCTGGATTGCGGCCAGCGGATTGGAAAGGATCAGGCATGGAAGGGCAGGAGCGGAACCCGGCATGGGTCGGCGGGCAGGCCGGCCCACGCCGGCGGCCACCCTATTGTCACCATACATGGCCGCGGATGCCGCCGGCGCGTCCGGCGCGGCACAGTTTGTAAGCTCGTATTTCGCCTGGCGCCCGGGCGGCGCCGCCCTGCCGGTGCGCGCGGCAGGCTGCGGGCGGGCCGGCGGGCGACACCGCCCGGGCCAGGGCCGCTTGGCAGTCAAAGGTGGAAACAACTTCGGTGCGCCGGACAGACGGGTCCGGGCCGGCTGCCGCTCAGCCGGCGGCTTGCTGGCGCAGCATCTCGGTCAGGCGCTCGGCCGGCATCGGGCGCCCGTACAGGTAGCCCTGCGCTTCATGGCAGCCGTTGGCGAGCAGGAAATCGCGCTGCTCCGGGGTTTCAACGCCTTCGGCGACCACGCCGATGTGCAGGCTGGCGCCCACATTGATCACCGAGCGCACGATCGCCGCGTCGACCGGGTCTTCGGTCACGTTGCGGATAAAGGACTGGTCGATCTTGAGCCGGTCCACCGGGAACGACTTGAGGAAGCTGAGCGACGCATAGCCCGTGCCGAAGTCATCGCAGGTCAGCGTGATGCCGTCGCGGCGCAGCGCCTGCAGCTGGTCCGAGACCTCGTCGCCCTGCTGCAGGGCGATGGTCTCGGTGATCTCGATCTCTAGGCAGTCCGGCGCCAGCTCCAGCGCCCGCAGCACGTGGCGGACCTCGGTCAGCAGCCGGCTTTCGGACAGCTGGGCCGCGAACAGGTTGATCGCCACCCGCGGCGGCCGCGGAAATGCCAGCGCCCAGGCGCGGGCCTGGGCGCACGCAGTCTGCAGCAGCCACATGCCGACATCGCTGGCGATGCTGCTGCCGGCCAGCGCGTCGATAAAGGCGGCCGGCGACAGCAGCCCGCGGGTGGGATGGCGCCAGCGCATCAGCGCCTCGGCGCCGTGGACGCGGCCGTCGCGCAGGTCGACCTGGGGCTGGTACAGCAGCTCGAACTGGCGCTGGGCGTAGGCTTCGTGCAGGGCCTGCACCAGCGACAGCCGCGTGGTCACGTCCGAGCGCATCTGCGGCTTGAAAAAGCGGATGGTGCGGCCGCCATCGTGCTTGGCCCGTGCCAGCGCCAGGCTTGCGGCCGCCAGCATGTCCGAGGCCTGTTCGCCGGCCGCGGGCGCGACGCACGCGCCGATGCTGGCCAGCACGTGATGGCGGCGGCCGGCATGTTCGTGGGGGGAGGACAGCATCGACAGGATCGCGGCGCTGACGTGGCGCACCAGCGTGGGATCGGCAATGGAGGGCAGCAGCACGCCGAATTCATCGCTGCCGATGCGGCCGATCACGGCGTCGCGGGGCGAGGCATCGCGCAGGCGGCGGGCCACGCGTTGCAGGATGATGTCGCCTTCGGCATGGCCATGCATGTCGTTGAAGGCGCGGAAGTCGTCGATGCCGACCAGCAGCAATGCGCAGCGCGGCACTGCCTCGCTATGCAGGCGTGCCTCCAGCCGTTTCAGAAAGCCCTGGCGATTGTCAGCGCCGGTCAGCGGATCGAGATCCGAGCCTGGCGAGGCGCCAGCCGACTTCGCCCCCGACTTGGCCACCATCCCTGCCCCATCTGTAATTGTCGACATTGTTACCCGCTAGCAATTTAGCAAGTGTGACGAAAACTTGGAAAAAATCAAGCAGGTCCCGGGACTCGCGAAAACCCCTAGGCGCCGGCGCAACGCCGGGCATCAGCAGGCGTCGCTGCGCGTTGAATATGTCCGCCACATACAGTACCCTACCCCGCCCTGCCGGCTGGCCGGGCGCGAACAGTGTCCATACGAAGCGCCCCCGATGCACGAGGGCCCCACACCGGCACGCCGGTCCGGCAACAACCGGTTACACGTGTGCGCACAGGCCATGGTCGTGCTAGGCATGGGCTGGTGCGCACGCGCGCCTTGCGCTGCCAACCCCGGTCACACTGGATCCTCGCGCAGGCATCACTTCCTGTCGGAATCGTCCGACATTGAATTCGGAGCGTCGCGCCTGTCTGGCCTACGGCTTCAAACCTATCGTTGCATCACGGCAAGCGTGATCCCGCGCCTGCATACCAGATAGCAACTGGCCACGGGGCCGCCGCGATCCGCGCCGGCATGGGCCAGCTCGTCTCTGACTCTAACAGCAAGAGGTGACCCATGCTTCGATCCAAGACCCTTTTCCTAGGCCTCGCGCTGGCCGCGACCGCGGTGCTGACAGCGTGCGGCGGCGGCGATGACGGCATCGACGACCGCATCGGCCTGAGCAAGCCGAGCGTGCGCGTGATCCACGCCGTCACCGGCGGCCCCAATGTCGACGTGCTGCAGAACGGCACGCTCACCAGCATGGTCAACAAGCCCTACAAGTTCGTCTCGACCTACTTCAATGTGGAAACCGGCAACCAGCTGATCTCGTTCAACGCCGCCGGCACGCAGACCGAACTGGCCCGCGGCAGCCTGGTGGCGGCCACCGGCCACAAGTACACCGTGGTGGCGGTGCCGGGTGCGTCGGCCGCGGAAACGGTGACGATCGACGATCCGTTCGGCAAGGGCCTGCTGTCGAACAAGGCGCGCGTGCGCTCGCTCAACGCCTCGTTCAACGCGCAGAATATCGACATCTACGTGACCCTGCCGGCGATCGACCTGAACTCGGTGGCGCCGACCTTTGCCGCGGTGGGCTACAAGCAGGCCTCGCCGGCATCGGGTCAGGATTCGATCGACCTGGACGGCAACACCACCTACCGCCTGCGCATCACGCCGGCCGGTACCAAGACCGTGATCTTCGACTCGGGCGCGCTGACGCTGGCGAACAACGCCGACTGGCTGATCACCACCATCCCGTCGGATGGCATCGCCGGCCTGACGCCGAACAAGATCAAGGTGCTGGTGGCGCGCGGCGACGACGAGTCGCAAGCCGGCCTGGAACTGGTGACGACGCAATAACGCTGTCGCGGTTGCCCGTGGCAGGCGGGCAGCATGCGGGAGGCCGGTCCGGAGGGACCGGCCTTTTTTTTAAAGCTCGGGGTCAGGCCGCGCCGGGGCTTCGGCGGCCGGCTCCAGCTCCGCCTTCAGCACCGCCAGGTGCGAGATATACGTTTCCAGTTCGGCCCGCCCCTGCGCGGTGATGCAATAGACGCGGCCGCTGCCTTCGACCAGTTCGGCGGTGATGGCGCGCGCCATCATCAGGCTGCGCAGGATCGGCCGCAGCGAGCGGATGTTCTTGTCGATGCCGCGCTCGCGCAGCCGGTCGACCAGGCTGAGCACCGTCGACGGGCTCGACTGGACCAGCTTGAGCACATAGATTCTGGAGAAAAACCGGTCAAGGGTAGGCGGTTTCATGGGCGCTGTCGGCGCACCCGATGGTGCGGGAATCCTGATCATCATGCGCAGCCCATGACTGCTGCCGCAGTCGGGCACTCTCTGGGAATAAGGCGGGCAGGACGCGCGGCGCGCGTCGCGCCCGCAAAAGACAACGGGGTGCGCGAAGGCACCCCGTCAGCTTGCGTTGCTTGCGCCGGCCGCCTTGCGGGCCGGCGCCATTCCGGGGCGCGCGCGGGCGCTAGTCTTCCTGGAACGCTTCCTCGCGCTTGGCCTTGATCGACGGCAGCGCCACCACCGCCACCAGCGCGGCGGCTGCGATCAGCAGGCCCACCGACAGCGGACGCGTCACGAACACGCTGAAGTCGCCACGCGACAGCAGCAGCGTGCGGCGGAAGTTCTCTTCCATCATCGGCCCCAGCACGAAGCCGAGCAGCAGCGGCGCCGGTTCGCACTTGAGCTTCAGGAACAGGTAGCCGATCACGCCGAAGCCCGCGGCCATGAACACGTCGAAGGTCTGGTTGTTGACCGAGTACACGCCGATGCCGCAGAACACCAGGATCGCCGGGTACAGGAAGCGGTACGGCACGGTCAGCAGCTTCACCCAGATGCCGATCATCGGCAGGTTCAGGATGATCAGCATCAGGTTGCCGATCCACATCGACGCGATCAGGCCCCAGAACAGCGACGGGTTGCTGGTCATCACCTGCGGGCCGGGCTGGATGTTGTGGATGGTCATCGCCCCCACCATCAGCGCCATCACCGCATTGGGCGGAATGCCCAGCGTCAGCAGCGGGATGAACGAGGTCTGCGCCGCGGCGTTGTTGGCCGATTCCGGACCCGCGACGCCTTCGATCGCACCCTTGCCGAATTCATGCGCATTCTTGGAAGTCTTCTTCTCCAGCGAGTACGCCGCGAACGAAGCCAGCGAGGCACCGCCGCCCGGCAGGATGCCCAGCGCCGAGCCCAGCGCCGTGCCGCGCAGCACGGCCGGGATCATGCGCCTGAAGTCTTCCCTGGTCGGAAACAGGTTGGTGACCTTGTTGGTGAAGGTCTCGCGGGCTTCCTTCTGCTCCAGGTTGGCGATGATCTCGGCAAAGCCGAACATGCCCATTGCCAGCGCGACGAAGTCGATGCCGTCGGTCAGCTCGGGCACGTCGAACGAGAAGCGCGCGGCGCCCGAGTTCACGTCGGTGCCGATCAGGCCCAGCAGCAGGCCCAGCACGATCATCGCGATCGCCTTGGGCAGCGAGCCGGAAGCCAGCACCACGGCGCCGATCAGGCCCAGCACCATCAGCGAGAAGTACTCGGCCGGGCCGAACTTGAAGGCGATCTCCGACAGCGGCGTGGCGAAAGCGGCCAGGATCAGCGTGGCCACGCAGCCGGCGAAGAACGAGCCCAGCCCGGCGGTGGCCAGCGCCACCCCGGCCCGGCCGCGCCTTGCCATCTGGTAGCCGTCGATGGTGGTCACCACCGACGACGATTCACCGGGCAGGTTCACCAGGATGGCGGTGGTCGAGCCGCCATACTGCGCGCCGTAGTAGATCCCGGCCAGCATGATCAGCGCGGCCACCGGCGGCAGCGTGTAGGTGATCGGCAGCAGCATGGCGATGGTGGCCAGCGGCCCCAGGCCCGGCAGCACCCCGATCAGCGTGCCCAGCACGCAGCCCAGGAAGGCGTAGGCCAGGTTCTGCAGCGACAGCGCGGTGGAAAAGCCCAGCGCAAGGTGTTCAAACAATTCCATGATGCGGCGCTCCTTAACCGGTGATGAAGGCCGGCCACACCGGCATCTGCAGGTTGATGCCGTACACGAAGGCGCCCAGGCTGATCAGCACCAGCACCACCGCGTTGAGCAGCGCGCCCTTCCAGCTGAACTCGTGGCTGGCCATCGACGACACCAGCACCAGCACGAACACCGACAGCACCATGCCCAGCGGCTTGAGCAGCAGGCCGAACAGCACCACCGAGCCGAGGATCCACAGCAGCGTCTTCAGGTCCCAGCGGGCCAGGTGGTCCTGCTCGCCCTTGGGCGACATCGAGGCCAGCAGCACCACCGCCCCCAGCACCGCGAGTACCAGGCCCAGCAGGAATGGAAAGTATCCGGGTCCCATCTTGGCGGCCGTCCCCATGGAATAGCCGCGAGCGACCCAGGAAAAGCCCAGCCCGACCAGAATGAACATCAGGCCGGAGGCAAAGTCCTTTTGGCTGCGTATGCGCAAAACGATTCTCCTCAAAGTTCAAGAAATGCCATGCCGGGGGCGCACCGGCTCAGGTGCAATAGCCATGCAAGCGGACAGGCTCCCCGACGGTTGACCCGAACCTTAGAGACGTGATCTTTCAGGTGCCTTTCATTTGTCCTGTTTTAGGGGTATTCACCAATAACCCCTGAAAACAAGGCAAATCCGGCGATAAGGCACGCGCAAATACATCACGTTGTGATGTATTTGGACGCAAGGAATCCGAAGGGAAAGTCGACTGGAACGTCAGGCCAAACAAGACGGCGCGCGCCCTGGCATCAATGCAGGGCGCGGCCGCAAAGACGCGTGCCGATGCCCTGGCGGCAGGCCACGCGCGTGCTGGGAAGGAGTGTCAGCGGTGACACGATGACACATCGATCTTTCGGAAGGCTTTCAATGCGGAAGTCGCAGCGCGATCAGCGCGCGGCTTCGGCCGCTGGCCTGGCGTTGTCCGCCGCCTCGACGACCTCGCCCGCATCTTCGCAGGGCGTGCCCATGCTGGTATCGGGCGCCTGCCCCACCGCCTGCGCCGGATGCGGCGCGGCGGGCAGGATGCGGCTGCCGCGCCAGTTGCCGAAGCGGTAGTAGCCAAGCGCCAGCGCCAGCGACACCACCGAGCCGAGCGGGAAGCTCCACCAGATCGCGTCGGCGCCGAGGCGCGGGCCCAGCGCCCAGGCGAACGGCAGCCGGATCACCCACATCGACAGGAACAGGATCACCAGCGGCGCCATCACCGCGCCGGTGGCGCGCACCGTGCCGAAGATGACGATGGTGAAGCCGAACAGGATAAACGACCACAGCACCACCACGTTGATATGCTGCGCGATGCCGATGGCGACCCCGTCGGTGCCGAGAAACAGCCCCAGCGAATGGCGGTTGAACAGGTAGATCAGCGCCACCAGCGCGCCGGTCATGGCGACGTTGAACAGCAGCCCCATGCGCGTGATGCGCGCCACGCGCTGCCACAGCCCGGCGCCGACGTTCTGCGCCACCATCGACGACACGCTCGCGCCCACTGCCAGCGCGGGCATCTGCACATAGGTCCACAGCTGCGACGCCACGCCATAGGCGGCGGTGGTCTGCGAGCCATAGGCGTTGACCAGCGCCATCATCACGATCGCGGACGACGAGATCACCACCATCTGCAGGCCCATCGGCAGTCCCTTGACCACCAGCGCGCGCAGGATTGCCGGGTCCGGCACCAGCAGCGCCAGCTGGCCGCGATGCAGCAGCAGGAAATGCCGGCGCCGGTACAGCAGCGCCATCATCGCCGCCAGGCTCGCCAGCTGGGCGATCAGCGTGGCCAGCGCCGAGCCGGCAATGCCCATGGCCGGGATCGGGCCCACGCCGAAGATCAGCACCGGGTTGAGCACCACGTCCAGCACCACCGACAGCAGCATGAACCAGAACGGCGTGCGCGAATCGCCGGCGCCGCGCAGCGTCATCATCACGAAGTTGTAGAAGTACATGAACGGCAGCGCCAGGAAGATGATGCGCAGGTAGGCCACCGCCAGCGGCGCGGCATCGGGCGGGGTCCGCATCGCCGCCAGGATGTCGGGGGTGTAGAAATAGCCGAGCGCCGAAGCCAGCACCGACAGCGCGACGAAGAAGGTGGTGCTGGTGCCGACCACGCGGCGCGCCTCGTCGACATCGCGCGCGCCGACGGCCTGGCCGATCATGATGGTGTTGGCCATGCTGATGCCGAACACCACGCCCAGCAGGAAGAACAGGATGATGTTGGCGTTGGAGGTGGCGGTCAGCGCGGCCTCGCCCAGGAAGCGCCCGACCCAGACCGAATTGATCGAGGCGTTCAGCGACTGCAGGATGTTGCTGCCGAGCACCGGCAGCGAGAACAGCAGCAGGGTCCGGCCGATCGGGCCGGTGGTCAGTCTGGCATCGGGCTTCATGGGGTGTCGCGCGGCGGAAATCCGGCCAGTCTATTCCTGCCTCCGGGGGCCTACAAGCATGCCGCGGCATCCGCACCGCCGCCAGCGCCGGCCGGCCGCGGCGCCTCGCCCGGCTTTTTACCTGAATGAGTTATTTCCGGCCGATGGCCGCCGCCGCATACTCCGGCTGGGACCAGCGCGTCCCGGGCCGGCTGCCGGACGGGGTCATCCGGGCTTATCCGGATGGATCCGGCATGCGCGAGCGCCTTCCGTCGCAGTCAAAACAAGGAGGTGGGGTCATGTTTGTCGGTTTCGAGCCTGTTGCCGGCGCCCTGGTGCCGTATGCCTATGACTGGCCGATGGTGGGCCTGTCGTTCCTGATCTCGGTGTGCGGCGCCTATGTCGGCCTGCGCTGGTCGCGCCGGGTGCGCCTGCCCGACGGGCGCCTGGACGTCGACCGGCTGCTGTGCGCCAGCGTGGCGCTGGGCGGCGGCGCGGTCTGGTCGATGCATTTCATCGGCATGGTGGCCTACCAGACCCCGACCCATCGCGAGTTCGGGCTGTTCACCACGCTGGCCTCGCTGCTGGTGGTGATGGTGCTGGCCGGGGCCGGCCTGGCGATTGCGTCGCGCCCGCGCGGCAGCCGCAGCGCCAACGTGGTCCAGGGCGGCGTGCTGACCGGGCTGGGCGTGGTGGCAATGCACTACACCGGCATGGCGGCGATCCGCTCCAATACCCGCTTCGACTGGGATCTCGCCATCATCGGGCTGTCGGTGGTGATCGCCGTGGTGGTGTCGGTGGTGGCACTGTGGCTGGCGATCACGGTGAAGACCGGCGGCAAGCAGCTGGCCGCGGCCGTGGTGATGGGGGTGGCGGTCTGCGGCATGCACTACACCGGCATGTCGGCCGGCACCATGATTTGCACCAGCCCGACCTATGCGCCCAGCCTGTTTGCGATCGAGGGCGACAGCATCGGCTATGCTGTGTTCGGGCTCAGCCTGATCACGCTGCTGGTGATCCTGGTGGTGGAGGCCACCCGCAGCGGCGCGGATGCACTGGCGGTGGCAAGGACGCGCGACACGGCCTGAGTCCAACGCTCTCCCGGCGGGGCCATTCCCGCACATTTCTGCTGGGCACTCACCCGGCGCGCTGCATGAACGCGGCGGCCGGGTTAAGCTTGCGCTTTCACCGCCCACCAGGAGAACACGCATGTACCAGGATCTCGCCCTCTATATCGACGGAGAATTCATCAAGGGAGGCGACCGGCGCGAGCAGGAGGTCATCAATCCGGCCACGCAGGAAGTGCTGGGCCAGCTGCCGCACGCCACGTGCGCCGACCTGGACCGCGCCCTGGCCGCCGCGCAGCGCGCCTTCGAAAGCTGGAAGAAGACCTCGCCGCTGGAGCGCGGCAAGATCCTGCGCCGTGTCGGCGAACTGGCGCGCGAGCGCGCCCGCGACATCGGCCGCAATATCACGCTGGACCAGGGCAAGCCGCTGGCCGAGGCGGTCGGCGAGATCATGGTCTGCGCCGAGCACGCCGACTGGCACGCCGAGGAATGCCGCCGCATCTACGGCCGCGTGATCCCGCCGCGCCAGCCCAATGTGCGCCAGCTGGTGGTGCGCGAGCCGATCGGCGTGTGCGCCGCGTTCACGCCGTGGAACTTCCCCTTCAACCAGGCCATCCGCAAGATCGTCGCCGCGGTGGGCGCGGGCTGCACGCTGATCCTGAAGGGCCCCGAGGACTCGCCCAGCGCGGTGGTGGCGCTGGCGCAGCTGTTCCACGATGCCGGCCTGCCGCCGGGCGTGCTCAACATCGTCTGGGGCGTGCCGGCCGAGGTCTCGACCTACCTGATCGAATCGCCGATCGTGCGCAAGATCTCGTTCACCGGCTCGGTGCCGGTGGGCAAGCAGCTGGCGGCGCTGGCCGGCGCGCACATGAAGCGCGTGACCATGGAGCTGGGCGGGCATTCGCCGGTGCTGGTGTTCGACGATGCCGATATCGACCCGGCAGCCGAGATGCTGGCGCGCTTCAAGCTGCGCAATGCCGGCCAGGTGTGCGTGTCGCCCACCCGCTTCTACGTCCAGGAGAAGGCCTATGACCGTTTCCTGGCGCGCTTTACCGAGGTGATCGGCTCGATCAAGGTCGGCAACGGCCTGGAAGACGGCACCCAGATGGGCCCGCTGGCGCACGAGCGCCGCGTGCTGTCGATGGAGCAGTTCCTGGACGATGCCAGCCAGCGCGGCGGCAAGGTGGTGGCGGGCGGCTCGCGCCTTGGTGACAAGGGCTACTTCTTCGCGCCCACCGTGGTCACCGACCTGCCCGACGACGCGCGCCTGATGACCGACGAACCGTTCGGCCCGGTGGCGCCGGTGACGCGCTTCAAGGACACCGCCGAAGTGCTGCGCCGCGCCAACAGCCTGCCATACGGCCTGGCGTCGTATGTGTTCACCAACTCGCTGAAGACCGCGACCGAAGTGTCCAACGGCCTCGAAGCCGGCATGGTCAACATCAACCACTTCGGCATGGCGCTGGCCGAGACCCCGTTCGGCGGCATCAAGGATTCGGGCATCGGCAGCGAAGGCGGCATGGAGACTTTCGATGGCTACCTAGTGACCAAGTTCATCACCCAGGTCTGAGCACCCCGGGGCGCTCTGCAGGGCGGCCTGCCGCCGGCGCCCTCCCCGAGGCCGGCGGCGCCTCCCCGTCAGCGGAAGAAGAGGCCGCGCGTCACGAACGTATGATTCGCTTCTTCCGCCATCAGCCAGACCAGCACCAGCAGGCATAGCGGCGGGATCAGGATGGCGCAGATCAGCGCCATGCGCTCCCATGCCATGTGCATGAACACCGCCACGATCAGACCCGCCTTCAGCCCCATGAACAGCAGGATCAGGGCCCAGCGCAGGTAGCCGCTGACATGGAAGTAGTCGACCATGTAGGATAGCGCGGACAGCACGAACAGCAGCAGCCAGATCTTCAGGTACAGCCCGATCGGATGCTGCTGGCCGTGGTGCGCGGCGTCCGCGCCCGTGGCATGCGCGGGCGTTGCCGGCGCCGCGGGGGTTGCAGGGTTCGATGCCATGGCCACCCTCACCAGAGATAGAACAGCGCAAAGATAAACACCCACACCAGGTCGACGAAGTGCCAGTACAGGCCGGCGATCTCGACGATCTGGTAGTTGCCGGTGGCCTCGTAGCGCCCGCGCAGCACGCGCATGGCCACCACCAGCAGGTAGATCACGCCACACGACACGTGCAGGCCGTGGAAGCCCGTGATCATGAAGAAGGTCGAGCCGAACTGCGCCGCGCCCATCGGGTTGCCCCAGGGCCGCACGCCCTCGTCGACGATCAGCTTGGTCCATTCGAACGCCTGCATGCCGACGAACAGCGCGCCGAACGCCGCGGTGACGAACATCAGCGTCGCGCATTCGCGCCGCGCGCGCCGGTAGGCGAAGTTGACCGCCATCGCCATGGTGCCGCTGCTGGTAATCAGCACGAAGGTCATGATCGCGATCAGCAGCAGCGGGATGTCGGCGCCGCCTACATGCAGCGCGAACACCTCGCTCGGGTTGGGCCACGGCACCGTGGTCGACATGCGCACGGTCATGTAGCCGGTCAGGAAGCAGCTGAAGACGAAGGTGTCGGACAGCAGGAAGATCCACATCATGGCCTTGCCCCACGACACCTTGAAGGCCTGCTGGTCCGACGACCAGTCGGCCAGCATGCCGCGCACGCCGCCGACCGGGGTCGCGGGCGCCGCGGGCGCCGCGGGCGCCACCGCGGGGGCGGCCGATGGTGAAGACAGTTGCGTGGACATGCCGGTCCTCCTTGCCGACGGCGCTAGGCCGTGCCGCAGATATAGCGCACCAGTTCGGGCGTGAGCCATCCCAGCGCCGCCAGCAGCACCGCCCACACCGCCAGCAGGAAATGCCAGTAGCGCGCACACAGCCGCAGGCGCAGCACCGCGGCCTCGCCGCTGCCGCGCGCCGACATGGCAAAGCCCCAGCCGGCCAGGCCGCCCAGCACGTGCAGCCCGTGCATCGCGGTCAGCAGGTAGAAGAAGCTGCCGGCCGGATTGCCCGCCGGCATCACCTGCATCGCGCCCAGCGCCTGCCACGCCCACAGCTGCGACGCGACGAACGCGGCAGCCCCCAGCCCGCCCAGGCGCAACGCACGCCTGGCCGCGGCCATCTCGCCCCGGCCCGCCGCGCGCGCGGCCACCGCCATCGCCACGCTGCCCGCGGCCAGCAGCGCGGTCGACAGCCATACCTGCCACGGCAGCGCGATGCGGTGCCAGTCCGGGCTGTCCATGCGCAGCGCGTAGGCGGTCAGGAACAGCGCGAACAGCGACGTGACCACGCCCATGAACACCCACAGGCCGATGCTGGCCGGCGCGCGGCGCTGCGGATGGCGGTTGGCGGCGTTCTCGCCGGACGGGTTGCCGCCGAAGTCGTCGCGGCTGACCTTGTAGACGGCGTCGGCGTTCATGCTACGGCTCCACGGCTGGCGTGCGGTTCGGGCTCGGATCCGCCTTCTTCGGGCGGCGCGTTCTGCGCGATAAAGTCCTCGCGCGCGCCGGGCACGCTGTAGGCATAGGCCCAGCGGTACACCACCGGCAGGTGCGGGCCCCAGTTGCCGTGCGCGGGCGGGGTCTGCGGCGTCTGCCATTCCAGCGAGGCCGCGCGCCACGGGTTGCCGTCGGCCTTGCGCCCGTGCCGCAGGCTCCAGAACAGGTTGTAGACAAAGAGCAGCTGCGCCGTGGCGACGACGAACGCCGCTACCGAGATATACATGTTCATAACATGCGCCGATTCCGGGATAAAGGCGTAGTTCTCCCAGGCGTAGTAGCGCCGCGGCATCCCCAGCACGCCCAGGTAGTGCATCGGAAAGAAGATGGCATAGGTACCGACGAAGGTCACCCAGAAGTGGATGCTGCCCATGGTGTCGTTCAGCATCCGCCCGGTCACCTTGGGATACCAGTGGTAGAGCCCGCCGAACACCACCAGGATCGGCGACACGCCCATCACCATGTGGAAGTGCGCCACCACGAAGTAGGTGTTCGACAGCGGGATGTCGACGCTGACATTGCCCAGGAACAGCCCGGTCAGCCCGCCGATGATGAAGGTGCTGATGAAGGCGATCGCGAACAGCATCGGCACGGTGAAGTGGATATCGCCGCGCCACAGCGTGATGACCCAGTTGTAGACCTTGATCGCGGTCGGGATCGCGATGATCAGCGTGGTGGTGGCGAAGAAGAAGCCGAAGTACGGGTTCATGCCGCTGACGAACATATGGTGCGCCCACACCACCACCGACAGCACGCCGATCGCCAGGATCGCCCAGACCATGGTGCGGTAGCCGAAGATGCTCTTGCGCGAATGCACGCTGATCAGGTCCGAGACGATGCCGAAGGCCGGCAGCGCGACGATATAGACCTCGGGGTGGCCGAAGAACCAGAACAGGTGCTGGAACAGCAGCGGGCTGCCGCCCTTGTACTGCAGCTGCTGGCCCATCGACACCATCGCCGGCATGAAGAAGCTGGTGCCCATGGTCTTGTCGAGCAGCATCATCACCGCCGACACGAACAGCGCCGGGAACGCCAGCAGCGCCAGGATCGTCGCCATGAAGATGCCCCACACCGACAGCGGCATGCGCAGCAGCGTCATGCCCTCGGTGCGCGCCTGCAGCACGGTGGTGACGTAGTTGAGCCCGCCCATCGTCGCCGCGACGATGAAGATCGCCAGCGATACCAGCATCAGGATGATGCCCCAGTCATGCCCCGGCGTGCCGGGCAGGATGGCCTGCGGCGGGTATAGCGTCCAGCCCGCGCCGGTGGGCCCGCCCGGCACGAAGAAGCTGGCCAGCAGCACGATCACCGACAGCAGGTAGACCCAGAAGCTGAGCATGTTGAGGAAGGGGAACACCATGTCGCGCGCCCCCACCATCAGCGGGATCAGGTAGTTGCCGAAGCCGCCCAGGAACAGCGCGGTCAGCAGGTAGATCACCATGATCATGCCGTGCATGGTGACGAACTGGTAGTAGCGGTTGGCGTCGATGAACTCGAAGCGGCCGGGGAAGCCCAGCTGCATGCGCATCAGGTTGGACAGCGCCACGCCCACCAGGCCCACCACGATCGCCACGATGGTGTACTGCACGGCGATGACCTTGTGGTCCTGGCTCCAGATATAGCGCGTCCAGAAGCTCTGCGGCGCGTGATGGGCAGCGTCATCGGCGTAGGCCATGCAAGTCTCCTCACTGGCGCGGCGGCGCGGGCGCGGCCGTAGGCGGCACCGCGATGGCCGTCGAAGTCGTATAGCTGCCGGACGCCGCGCCGGCCGTCGCCGCGGGCGCTGCCGATCCGGCCGCTGCCGTGGTCGCGGCGCTGGTGGTGGCGGCCGCTCCGGGCGGCACGTCGGCCGGCGCCACCGGCGCTACCATGCCGGCGTCCGCCGCGCCGCTGCCGACCGACTTGATATACGCGGTCAGCGCCGCGATCTCGTCGTCGCTGATCGGCACCTTGGGCATCACCGGGCCGTAGCCCTTGACCAGGCGCGCATGCGGGTCCGCAATCTCCTTGTGCAGGAAGGCATCGTCCACCTTGGCGCTAGTGCCGTCGGCAAAGCTCTCGGTCTTGCCGTACAGGCCTTTCCAGGTCGGCCCCACGCCCGGATTGCCGTCGATGCTGTGGCAGCCGACGCAGCCCTTGCTCTGCGCCAGCGCGCGGCCCTTCTCGACGGTGCCGGCCGCACCCGCAGCACCGGGCGCTGCCGCGCCCATCGCCGCTGGAGGCGCCGCCGCCTTCGCCAGCGTCATGGCGAAGGTCTGCTGCTTTGCGAGCCACGCCTGGAACGCGGCCGGTTCTTCCACCACCACCGTGCCGCGCATGTTGTAATGCCCGACGCCGCACAGCTGCGCGCACAGGATGTCGAAGCGACCTGCCTGCGTCGGCGTGAACCAGAACGACGTCACCATGCCCGGCACCATGTTCATGCGCGCGCGGAACGGCGGCACGTAGAAGTCATGCAGCACGTCCTTGGAGCGCAGCAGCACCTTGACCGGCTGGTTCAGCGGCAAATGCACCTCCGGGCCGACGATGACGATGTTGTCGAGTCCGCGCGGATCGTCCGGGTCCAGCCCGAGCGGATTGGCGCCGGTGACGAAGCGCGCGTCCGACGCGCCCAGCTGCCCGCTCTTGCCGGGAAAGCGGAACGCCCACGACCATTGCTGGCCGACCACCTCCATCACCATCGCCTCGCGCGGCGGGCGCACGTAGTCGGCGTAGACGAACAACCCCGGCGCCAGCAGCAGGATCACGCCCAGCGTGGTGCCGCCGATCAGCCACAGTTCGAGCCGGCTGTTCTCGGGGTGGTAGGACGCGCGGTGGCCGCTGCCGCCGTTGGGATGCGGCGCATCATGGCGAAAGCGCCAGACGATGTAGCCGACGAACAGGTTGATGCCGATAAAGAAGATGCCGGTGATGACGAGGGTAATGGTCAGCGTGTCGTCCATCTGTTTCCAGTTGGACGCCAGCGGCGTTGCCCACCACGGGCTCAGGAAATGAAAGAGCACCGATGCGGCAACCATGACGACGAGTGCGATGGCCATCGCCATATCCACCCTCCTCCTCGCGCGCGGCGAGGGATGCGCAAGTCACGCAGGTAGAGATAAGACTAGTGCATGCCGTCAGGTCACTGCAAGGCGACACGCCGCAGCATTGGTGTCGCGCTGCACAAGTGCGCCGCACAAGAAAAAAGCGGCGGCGGGAACCCGTGGTTCCCCGCCGCCGCTGCTGCGGTGTGCCGGTCCGGTGTGCCGGCCGGCTCGCGCTCAGTGCGAGACGTCCTTGCTTTCCAGCTTCCAGTAGCACGCCGCCGCCGCGATGCCGAAGATCAGGTGGCCGACGAAGGTATGCCAGCCGCGCACCTCGACAAACCATGGGAACGCCCGCGTCATCACATAGAAATTGAAGACGTAGACCAGCACCCCGAACACCGCGCCCGCCAGCATCGCCAGGCCCAAGCTGGAATCAAGCGTGAACGGCGCCAGGATCAACGCGAGGATCATGCCGAGCACCGCGCCCAGCACGAAGTGGATCACCAGTGCCGCGGCCACCGTGCCGACGCTGAACAGCGAGGTCTGCAGCACCTCCGGCCCCATCACGATCGCCGCGATCATGCGCGTGGCCACCCAGGGGTTAACGCCCGACACCATCGACGACCAGAACAGTTCCAGCACCAGCAGCAACGCGCCCGCCGCCAGCCCGGACACCGCTGCCGCGGTCCAGTCCGGCAGGCGTCGCACGTAGTGGTGCGATTGCATGTGAAGTTCCATAGCCACCTCCGTCTCTCTCGTCGGCGGGGCATCGCACGAAAGGGGAAACACGCCCCGCGTCTCTGCTCAGCATAGGACACGCGTTTGGCGCTTCAGGGGCGACCAGCCGAAAAAAGACTCGGATTGCGTACGTCACGCAACGGCCGCCCGAGGCAAGTGCGGCCCCGGATACCTGCGCGCACAAGCGCAAGCGCCGCATCCGGGACAATCCCGATGCGCACACCGTCCATACCGCACACACTGCCTATACTGGAATCACAAAAGAGAGAGACAGGAGACCGCCATGCACTTCACCGCGCATGATCTTGTATTCCTGATTCCGATGGCGCTGGTGGGCGTGATCGCCATGGGCTCGATCCCGGTGACCGCCAAGTTCCTGCGCATCAGTTGCCGCACCATGGGCGCGCTGATCGGCGCACTGGTCGCGGTGCTGGTGCTGGAGGCACTACCGCTGCTGATCTGACTCCCGCCGGGAGTCCGGTTCACACGTAGTGGGAGGAGGGCCCGCTATGTCGATCGGCCTGCTTGCCGCCATCATGGCGGCGTTGCTGTGCATTACCGTGTTGCGCGCGCTGTGGCGCTGCAGTCATCCGTACCGGATGCGGTATCGGCGGTGCGCGGTGCAGCGGCAGCGCGCGGGGCTGTGCCGGCAGGTGCCGCGTAGGCACGGCTGAAAGTCACGTATCCCCTGGATCACTTGGTTGACAAAACTGCGCCATTTCTGGCGCAGTTTGTGGCGCAGTTTATAAAACTGCGCCACAATCGCGCCACCGCTCAAGCGAACTGCGCCACGCCCCTATGTCGACCGCCCATTCCCTCCTTGAGAGCCTCAGGAACGCCTCTGGCGGGTTGATGCTCGCCGAGTTGCTCGCCCAGCATCCCGACGTTCCACGGCGGACTGCCCAACGCTGGATCAGCCAATGGATCGAGGACGGACAGGTCACAGCAAGCGGCGAAGGGCGCGCACGTCGTTATTTCAGAGCGGGCATGACAGAAGCTTCTGCACCCTTACCCGAGCGAGACCGCTTCCCGGATTACATTCCACTTTCGGCCGACAGCCGCGACATCGCGACGTATATCGATCAGCCTCCGGAAGCACGCAAGCCCGTGGGCTATCAACGCGACTTCCTTGACGCCTATCAGCCCAACGTCACGCGATACCTTTCGGAATCGCTTCGGCGTCAGTTGCACAAGATGGGCAAGACGGCGCAAGCTGATGCGCCCGCCGGAACCTACAGCAGGGCCATCCTGAACCGGCTGCTGATCGACCTGTCATGGGCATCGAGTCATTTGGAGGGCAATACCTATTCCCGCCTCGACACCCGTAAGTTGATCGAGCACGGGAAGGCGGCGCAAGGCAAAGCGGCCATCGAAACCCAGATGATCCTCAACCACAAGACAGCCATCGAACTGCTGGTGGAGAACATCGGTACGGTAGGTTTCGACCGCTATACCTTGCTGAACCTGCATAGCGCGTTGTCGGAGAACCTGCTACCCAACCCAGCCGATGAAGGCCGGATCCGACAGCATGTCGTGGACATTGGCCAAAGTGTTTACCGGCCCCTGTCAGCACCACAGCAAATTGAGGAGGCACTAGAGGTCCTGCTCGGGAAAGCGGATCAGATCGATGATCCTTTCGAACAGTCGTTCTTCGTGCTGGTGCACCTGCCATACCTGCAACCATTTGCGGACGTCAACAAACGCACCTCGCGCCTCATTGCCAATCTGCCGCTGTTCCGTGCGAACCTCTGCCCCCTGACTTTCCTGGATGTACCGGAGCCAGCTTATAGTCGCGCCATCCTTGGCGTGTACGAGATGACCCGCGTCGAATTGCTGCGCGATGTCTTCGTTTGGGCCTACGAACGCTCAACCCAGGAGTACGTGGCCATCAAGCAGGACCTGGCGGAGCCTGATCCCCTCCGCCTTGCCTGGCGTGATGTGATCAAACAATCAATACGGGACGTCGTGCTTCATCCCGATCAGGATGCGCTGGCCGTTATTCGGCAGGCCGTCCTGGCTAAAGTGCCGGAGGTCGATCGTGACAACGTGCAAGCGCTGATCATAGAAGAGCTCCGACGGTTGCATGAGGGCGTACTGGCCCGCTACGGATTGCGCCCTTCGGAACTCGCAGCGTGGAAGGCAAACCAGGTGGCTGCCCCTTCCAACTCCTGAGAAGTGCCTGCAGCGTTACAGCTCGATCATCGCGAATTCGCCCTTGCCGACGTCGCATTCCGGGCAGCGCCAGTCATCGGGGATGTCCTCCCAACGCGTGCCGGGGGCGATGCCGTCTTCCGGCCAGCCCTGCTCTTCGTCGTACACCCAGCCGCAGATCACGCACACCCACGTCTTGTAGGCGACGGCGGCTTCCATTGGCTCCTGCTGCAAAATTCACTCCTGATTCGGCGATGGAACGGATTGTCCGGGCCGAATCATACCGGTTTTCCCGTCAGGGCCCGTGGCGGCGCCGCGCGGTGCGGCGCCGCCACCCGCGCTAGCCGCGGATGGAAAAGTCCACGCGGTTGGGCGTGCCCTTGTCCTTGATGCCCTCGGCGCTGAGCTTGGGCGCGGTCAGGAACAGCCGGCTCTCGGGCACCTTGCCCTCGCGTTCGAGCGACTGCTTGACCACCAGCGCACGCTGCTCGGCCAGGCGCTTGAGGTCGGCCTCGGTCACGGTGGCATTGGCCATCAGCAGCTTCTCCATCTCCTCGGGCGGCAGGGTCTTGGCGAAGCCGACGAAGTTGCGCGGCTTCTTCATCGAGGTGCGCTTGTAGACCTGCTCAAGGTACTTGGGATACTCCGCCTTCGACACCTTGACCTCGGCGCCCTGCTCGCCGGCCTCGTCGTCGCCGGCTTCGGCACCGGCCTGCGCGTTGTCGCGCAGGTCGCGCCGCTTCTGCTCGGCCACGCGCGCATCCAGCCAGGCGCGGCGCGCGCCGGCTTCATCGGTGGCGGGATCGATGCGGCCGCTGATTTCCAGCCGCAGCGAGGGCCGGTCATTGAGCGCCTGGCCCAGCTTGGCGATCTTGTCCTTCGCCGCCGGCGTCAGCGTGGCGGTGCCGGGCGCGAACTCGACATAGCCCAGCTCCTCGCCGCTGCCGCCGAAGGCCGAAGCGATCAGCGAGAACGGCGAGGTGATCGCCTTGGTCAGCAGGTTGACGATCACGCGTACGATCACGCCGCCGATGCTGAACTCCGGATCCGACAGAGAGCCCGACACCGGCAGGTTCACATCGATCACGCCATTGCGGTCCTTGAGCAGCGACACCGCCAGCAGCACCGGCAGCTTGGTCGCATCGGGGCTGTCGACGCGCTCGCCGAAGGTAAGCTGGTCGAGGAACAGGTGGTTGCGCGCATCGAGCTTGCCGTTCTCGATCTTGTAGGCCACGTCCACGGTCAGCTTGCCCTTGGTGATCGGGTAGCCCGCGTACTTGGCGGCATACGGCGTGAGCCGCGTCAGCTCGACGCCCGCAGCCTTGGCGGCAATGTCGAGGAACAGCTGCTCGCCCAGCGGATTGAGCTTGCCGCTGATATTGACCGGCGCATCGTCGTCGATGCGGCCGTCCAGCACCAGGTCGGCGGGGGTGGGGTCGCCCGACGATACCTTGGACACCGAGCCCTTCATGCCGGTCAGGTTGGCGGTGTAGTTGGGCTTGACGAAGAAGTCCGAGAAATTGATGTTGCCCTTGTCGACCGAGACCCCGCCGATGCGGATCTGCGGCTTGGGCCCGCCCGGCTTCTGCTCGACCTCCGCGGTGCGCGTGTCGCCGGCCTGCACCGGCGGCGCGGCCGGCGCCGAGGCCGGGTTGGCCTGAGTCAGGCTGGTGGATGGCGCCGCCTCGCCCTTCTCCGCGCCGCCTGCCATCACGTCCTGCAGGTTCAGGCGGCCGTTGGCATTCAGGATCACGCGGGCATAGAAATCGGACAGTGCGATATTGCCCAGGCTGACGCGCATCGGCCCCTTGCGCTCGTCCATCGCGAAGTCGATGCCCGACACCGCCAGCGAGCGCCAGCGCAGGAAGTCGTCGCCGCTGACGCGGTCCACCGTGCGCACATTGCCGGCCTGCACATTGCCGTTGAAATGCGCGGCGAGCGGCTTGCCGGCCGGCGCATCGACATTGAGCCGGCCCTTGACCGTGAGCGTGCCGCTGCGCAGCGCGGCGTTGAAGCGGTCGGCCAGGTAAGGCTGGAGCGGGCTCACGTCGACCTGGCGCAGGTCCAGCTGCAGGCGGCTCGCCGGCAGCGCCGGCAACACCGTGCCATCGATGCCGATCACGCCACGGCGGCCGGATTCGGCATGCAGCTTGACCGGCACCGCTGCCGGCGTCAGCGGCCAGGCGACCGCGCCGGTGCTCAGGCCGATATTGCGGAACTGGTGGATCACCGGGCGGCCGCGGTTGGCCTGCGCCGGCTGGTAGTCAGCGAGGCGGGCGCTGCCGCCTTCGACCACGACCTTGCCGATATTGGCCTTCCAGCCACCGCCGTTGGCTCCGTTAGCGCTGGCCGTGCGCCGCGGCGCGGCGCGTGCCTGCTGCGCGGATTCGTTCGCCCACAGCCGCGCCATCTCGATCAGCTCGCCGCGATGGTCGCGCGTGGCGGCGATCTGCGGCTGCGCCAGCGTAACCTGGCTGGTGGCGAAGGTCTGTTTGGCGAGGTCGAACTGGATATCGTCGAGCACCAGCTTCTGCGCCTGCAACAGCGGCAGCGCGGCGCCATCCCGGTCACTGCTGCGGGTGGCGGTGCGATCGCGCGTGCGGCGGCCGGCGCCCTGTGTCTTGTCCGCGACATGCGCATCGGCTGCGCTGGCGCGCGTTGCCGCGGCCGCCGGCATCACCACCGGGTCACGCGTGGCGACATAGAGCGGCGCCAGTTCCAGACGCGATTTTTCCAGCACGAACTGGAACTGCGGAGCGCCCCACGCCATGCGGTAATGCAGTTCGGCATTGACCGCGGTGGCGCCGAACTGGCTGCGCAGCTCGCGCGGCCACCAGGCGGCAAACCCCTGCGGGCGCAAGCCGGTGGTTTCCAGCGTGCCGGCCATCGAGCCGTCGCGCAGCAGCAGGTCGCCGCTGTGGTGCAGGGTCTGGCCGTCGGCCACGGTCAGCGTGGCCTCGACGCGCACGGGCTTGTCGCCATCGGTGCCGGCAAAGCCCTTGATCTCGGCATCGAGCGGCCCGAGCGCGAGCTTGCCCGGGCCCGATGGCGCCAGCGCGTCTTCGAATCCCACCCGGGCCTGCCTGACGACGATGCGGTCGACCGCATAGCGCCACGGCACTTCCTTGGCGGCGGCCGTCGCGGGGGCTGCGGGCGCGGCCGGGCCCGCCGACGCAGCAGCCGGAGCCGAGGCCGGCGCCGGTGCCGGCGCCACGCCATCGGTGGACCGGCTCACCGCCTGCGGCAGGAATGCCGTGGCCAGGTTCAGCGAGCCATCCGCGCGCCGTGCCGCCTCCACCGCCAGCCCGTCGATCTCGACGCTGCGCAGCTGCGCGCGGTGCGCCAGCGGCTCCAGCCTGGCGATATCTACCACCAGCTTGCCGCTGCGGATCAGCGGCTGGCCGGCGCGCGTGCGGACGTCGGCTTCGCGCAGCGCGGCGGTGCCCAGCACCACCATCTCCTGCGTGTCCTTTTGCTGGCGGAACGCCACCGTCAGCCGCGTATCGAGCTTGCCGGACTTGACCTCGGCATCGCGCAACGGCGGCGCGAACGCCATCATCCGCGCCACCTCGAGCCCGTCGAGGTTGATGTTGAGCCGGGTCTGGCGCGAATCGGCGAAAGGCAGCACTTCGCCATCCAGCGCCAGCGGCGTGCCGTTGACCTGCGCGCTCAGCGTGGGCCGGGTCACGATCTCGACGTCGTGCGGCAGGTTGGACAGGAACGGCAGCGTCAGCGTCAGGTTGTCGACGCGCAGGGTGGTATCGAGCAGCTTGTCGTCATAGCGCAGGCTGCTGCCGGTCACCGCGATGTTGTTGACCGAGAAGCGCGCCGGCTTGGCATCGGCCGGCCTGGGCGGCAGCGCCGCGAACTTCTCCTGCACATCGGCAAAGCTCATGCGGCCGTCGGCGCCGCGCACCACGTGCACCGCCAGGCGGTCGACATGCAGATTGTCCACCACCGGCGCCAGGTGCCAGAGCGAGGCCAGCGAGGTATTGGCCTGCGCCTCGCCCAGCGTCAGCGCCGGGGTCTTGCCGTCGCGCTCGTAGATGGTCAGGTCGGTCAGCGTGGCCGCCAGCTCGAACGGCCGCACATGGGCCTGCCCCAGCGTGACCTTGCGCCCGAGCGCCTCGGTCGCGTTCTTTTCGACCAGGTACTTGATCAGCGGCGGGCCGCCGAAATACCCCGCCAGCCCGAACACCGCCAGCGCCGCCGCCACGCCGCCCGCAATGCGCACGGCCAGCCGGCCGCGCGGCGTGGCAGCCACAGTGGCCGCCGCCTGGATGGATTGCTTGAATGCCATGACGTTCCAGAAATTCCGACCCCGCAATCCGGCGTTACACGCTGCTTTGTGCCCCGGATTTCACATTTTTCGACATTATGGCAACGGTTTCATACAAAGCAAAGAAATCGCCCCGACCAGACCCGGTCGCCGGTCCGCGGCCGGCCTTGACCGCTCAACGGCGCGTGCGCCGATCTGGTATCTTTACGTCCTTTGCGAAGCGTTCCGTCGCAAGCCTGTGGCTTACCCGCCGCGCCGTGCCTGCCTCTCCCGCGCTGTACCCTCCGGCCACACCCATCACGTTATTCCGTGCTGTGCGCTTCGCATGCGTTCTCTTCCATGCGAGTCCATTCCATGTCTACCACCAGCAGTACCGCCGCGGGTGCCGGCACGCCGCACGCCGGCGCGCGCGCCCTTACCGGCCAGGATTACAAGACGCTTTCCCTTGCCGCCCTGGGCGGCGCGCTCGAATTCTACGACTTCATCATCTTCGTGTTCTTCGCGACGGTGATCGGCCAGCTGTTCTTCCCGCCGTCGGTGCCAGACTGGCTGCGCCAGCTGCAGACCTTCGGCATCTTCGCCGCCGGCTACCTGGCGCGGCCGCTGGGAGGCATCATCATGGCGCACTTCGGCGACCTGCTCGGCCGCAAGAAGATGTTCACGCTGTCGATCCTGCTGATGTCCGTGCCCACGCTGCTGATGGGCCTGATGCCGACCTACCAGTCGATCGGACTGGCCGCGCCGGTGCTGCTGCTGGTGCTGCGCATCCTGCAGGGCGCGGCCGTCGGCGGCGAAGTGCCGGGCGCCTGGGTCTTCGTCTCCGAGCACGTGCCGGCGCGCCATGTCGGCTACGCCTGCGGCACCCTGACCGCGGGGCTGACCGCCGGTATCCTGCTCGGCTCGCTGGTGGCAACCGGCATCAACACCGTCTTCACCCCGGCCGAGCTGGCCGACTACGGCTGGCGCGTGCCCTTCCTGATCGGCGGCGTGTTCGGCATCGCCTCGATGTACCTGCGGCGCTGGCTGCACGAGACCCCGGTCTTTGCCGAACTGCAGCAACGCAAGGCGCTGGCAGCAGAAATGCCGCTGAAGTCAGTGATGCGCGACCACGGCGGCAGCGTCGCGGTATCGATGCTGCTGACCTGGATGCTGTCGGCCGGCATCGTGGTGGTAATCCTGATGACCCCGACCTTCCTGCAGAAGCTGTACGGCTTCGACGCCCGCACCGCGCTGGTCGCCAACAGCGTCGCCACGCTGTGCCTGACCGTCGGCTGCATCGTCTCCGGCGCGCTGGCCGACCGCATCGGCGCACGCCGCACGCTGTTCTTCGGCGGCCTGCTGCTGGCAGTCTGCGCCTACGCGTTCTACACCACCATCTTCACCCGCCCCGACCTGCTGCTGCCGCTATACGCGCTCGCGGGCTTCCTGGTCGGCACCATCGGCGCGGTGCCGTTCGTGCTGGTCAACGCGTTCCCGGCGCAGGTGCGGTTCTCGGGGCTATCGTTCTCCTACAACGTGTCCTATGCGATCTTCGGCGGCCTGACGCCGATGGTGGTGACGCTGATGTTGAAGAACGATCCGCTGGCGCCGGCGCATTATGTGGTGGCGCTGTGTGTGGTGGGGATGGTGACGGCGTTGTTTGTGAAGGAGAGGGGGCGGGGGTAATAGGACGATCTCGGCAGATACAGCGGGAGGGCAGACGCCCTTTTGGTAGTGAAACCGGGATTCGATCAGCGTCCCGGTTTCGCGGACGGCGCGAAATAGCGCTGTTCCAGGTAGCTCACGCCGAACGCCACGATATCCCGGGCGTCGAACAGATAGCAGTGGGCACACCCCACCTGGCCTTGGGTGTGCCGGCCTAAGGGCACATAGGCCCTGGCGATGGTTTCTACCCCGTCCGGCTGCCCTTCGATGGCAAAGCAATCCAGAATCCCGTTCGAGTCAAAGTCCTCTACGGCCTCCCACACGGTCTGCCCGTCCGCGCCTTGCAGGGGCATCTCATAGGTGACGCGGCGCTTGCCGGGGATCTCCGCAATGGCCTCGGCGTAGTGCAGGACGGTCAGAGCATCGAGACCAGCGCCAAGCAGCAGCACTTTGCCACCCTCGTTAACAAAGCGCTCGATTGGAGAGCCATTGCCAAAGGCTTCACCAAGCCGATGTGGCTCGATCAGGAATCTTGCGCGCGGCCCGAGCGCGACCATGGAAGCGTCAGGATGTCCGCTTCGCAAGGCACCCGGGGATGTGGCGAGGTAATGGTTGAGCAAACCGAAGCCGCGATACGTGCCTGCCGTTGCAGGATCGAAAGGCGGCCAGTTGCGCCGCTGCTGATCATCCATCTTCGCACCATGCAGCGTCTCGTCGTAGGGAGACCGATCCCAGGAGGCATAACCTAGCAGCGTGCCTTCCGTGCCAACGGCGTCGCGAAGTGCTGCCACAAGACCAACAGCGCCTCCCTCGATAGGCCCTATGGCCTTTAGCGAGGCATGCACCATCACAAGGTCGCCGGCATTGACTCCGAGCGAGCGAAGTTCGCAGGTGATTGTGGTTTGGCTTCGCATGTTTTGCTTTCCATGTGCCGATCGGTGCGACGCCGGGCGAGTATCCGCAGGCACAGACGCAGGCGTCTACCACGCACTGCGCCTCACCGCCGATACTGCCTCAAAAACCCCCACATCATCCCACTCGCATCCGGCCCGATTTCACTGTGGTAGCTGTAGCGGTCGTCGCCGCCGCTCCACGCATGCCCCAAACCCTCCACCTCGACCAGCGTCACCAGGTCACGGTGCCAGCGCCCGAAGCGGTATTCATGCGAGCGGCCCGGCATGTCGCCTTCCGGATCGAAGCGCGCGGGGCGGCCGGCGAGGCGGTCTTCCAGGCCGTTGTAGGCGAGGAACTGCCGCGCCAGCAGGCGGCCGTTGACCGGATGCACCGCTTCGTCGGCCAGGCCGTGGATCACCAGTGCGGGCATCTCGGGGCCGCCCGGCGTTACGCCGGCGGCATCGAGCAGCCAGGCGGGCTCGGCCTCGGAGCCTTCCTGCATGGCGCGCAGGCCGGCGCGCGGGTTGGCGGCGGCGCCGATGACCACGCCGGAATGGAGCGCCACGGCGGCCACCTTGTCCGGGTAGCGCAGTGCCACCACCGCGGCCATGGCCGCGCCGGCGGACATGCCGGCCAGGTAGATCTCGCGCTCGCATACGTCATGGCGTGCCGCCAGCGCGTCGACCAATGCGGCCACCGCCTGGGCCTCGCGTCCGCCGTCGGCCGCGCCCAGGTCGAACCACTGCCAGCAGCGCTGCACCTGGCGGCGCAACGGCTGTTGCGGGTAGGCGACGATAAAGCCTTCGCGTTCGGCCAGTGCATTCAGGCGCGTGCCCGCAGCCAGGTCATCCGGCGTCTGGCGACAGCCGTGCAGCACCACTACTACAGGCAGCGGTCCGCGATGGACCTTCGACGGGATGTAGAGGTGATAAGACAGTTGCGGCACCAGTTCGCCCGGCATGGGTGCCAGGCGCAGCCGGTGCGCCTGCCAGGTGCCGGGCAGGATGCCGGGATCGGCGACCGGACGCGCGGGTCGGGCGGGCCGGGGCGGGTCGGGCAGGCGCGTCGGTGTGAGCGGATTCAGCGAATCCATGCGCCGGAGCCAGGATTTCACCTGGGCCTCGGTGCGGTTCTGCACGCGGCTCAAACGCCGCATGCGGGCATGCCAGTCTGCTGCAAGGCTTTTCGTCATGAGGACTCCTGTGTGACGGAATCTCCCCCTATGCCTTTATTGTTGCGTTGCAGCATACCACAGGCATGAGCCGCGTACCCGCCATGGTCGAGTCCGCGTCGGAAAAACGAAACGAAGCCTTGACAGTGCAGAGGACCCCGGCGACCCATCGCCGCCGGGCATGCAATACAGATGTCAGCGATCCGCCACCCGCTTCCAGCCCTCGGGCGAGAAGCTGCGCATGGCCCGGGCGCGGGATGCCGTACCGGGCCCCAGATCCCGTTCGTAGAACACACGGTCGCTGCCGAGCAGGAAGGTGTGGACGCCGGTATCGCCGTAGCGCGCCGGCCACGCGACCAGGCCGTAGCCGCCGTCGCTGCCTTGTGCGGCCGGCAGGATGCGGTAGTGATAGCCGTAGAACGCTTCGGCGGCAGGCGTTTCGGGACTCATCGCCAGTGCATCGGGACCGAGCGGGCTGGCGTCCTGTTCGCTGGCCGCGGGCCAGTAGAGGCCGTCGGTCTTGCCGGGCGTGCTGATCAGCCGCCTGGCGTAGCGGCCCTGGCCCACTTGTTCGGCATAGCGCTGCTGGGCGTCGGCCAGTTGCAGCAAGGTCTCCATGGTGACCAGTTCGTTGCGACCAAGGCGGCGGCGGCGCACTTCCTGCTGGCCGGCAGGCAGGTCGAACTGCCAGCCGCCCTTCTGCCGGGCCAGCGGTACGGGGAAGGTCCACCCGCTCTCTCCCACTGCAATGCGTGCGCGGTTATCGCCTTCGGGCTGCACGGCATGGTGGCGCGCCCAGGCGCCCAGGAAGTCATAGACGTCGTCCTGGTCGATCGAGCCCTGCGGCACCAGCAACTGGTATTGCTTGCCCAGCACGCGCCGCAGTGCGTCGCCATCGCTGCGCGCGATGGCGTCGCCGAGCGCATCGGCCGCTGCTTCGGGGCTCGGGTAGACCTGCTGGGCCGCGACGGGAACGGCCAGCGACAGGGCCAGGGCCGCGGCCGCGACGGGCAGCGCGCGCGCACCGCGGACGAAGGCGACGCTGGAGATCAGGGTACCGGTCTTGCGCATCATGCATTACCTCCGGCCATGGCCAAAATGTTCGCCGCCGCCACGCCTGCCTCCGCCTGCCGGCGCGCCGCCGTGACGCATGCCGCCCTGGCTGAACCCGGCCTGCCGCACCGGCGCTGCCTGGCGCTGCGACAAACCGGCGCGCTGCGTCTGCTGGCGCATGCGGTCGCCGTTGCCGGCGTCGCGCAGTGCGCTGTCGCGATTGGCATTGCGTGCCCGATCGCGCGCCGCGGCCTGGTCGGCGCGCTGGTGCTCGGCACCGGCAGGACGCGGATTGCGCGTGCCGGCACCGGCCGCGCCCGGCCGCGCGCCTTCGGTGCGGCCAGCCACGCCGCCGGCATGGCCAGGAATGGCCTGACCGGTACGGCCTTCGAACGAGCGCGCGGCGCGATCGCGCGCCTGGTCGCGCGCCGACGGCTCACGCTGCACGGCGCCGGCACCGCCGATGCGCTGGCCCGCTTGCGCGCCCGCCTGGCGATTGGCCAGGCCGGCCTGGCGCTGCTGGTCATAGCGGCCGCGCACCGCCGCGTTGTTGTAAGGCACGTTGCCGCGCCGGGCCGGGTTGTGCTGCCAGTTCACGTTGGCACGGTTCACGTCCAGGCGCTGGTTGACATTGATGTTGTTGTAGCGATTCACGTTGATGTTGACATCGTGGTCGTGCCAGTCGAATCCGCCCCACATCGCATCGACCGCGGCCACACCCAGCCCGAAGCCGATGCCCGACACCAGTGCCGTGGCGAACACCGAGCCGGGCGGCGGCGGATAATACGCCGGCGGATAAGCCGGATACGGCCAGGTGCCGTAGACCGTGGTCGGGTTATAGGTCGGCACGTAGACCACCTGCGGATTGGCGGGCTCGATCTGCACGATGGTGGTGCCGCCGGTGCTCTGCGTCACCACCTTCTGCTGTTCGGTAGTCTTGAGCGTGCCCGCCTTCTGCGCCTGCAAGCGCAAGCGCTGCACCGAGTCCATCACGTCATTGGGCTGCGCCAGGAAGGCATCGCCGATCGACTGCACCCACTGCGGCTGGCGTCCCATCATGTCGAGCACCGACGGGAAGGCGGCCAGCGATTGCACGCTGGGGTCCCAGTTCTGGCCGGCCACGGCCTTGGTTGCAGCGTCGCCCGACAGGCTGGGATTGGCCTTGGACCATTGCGCCGCCGCGGCCACGTCGGCCGGATAGGTGGCGGCCATCAGCACCTGTGACAGCAGCGCATCGGGATACAGCGCCACCGGCGCGGTGAGCTGGTCCAGCTGGGCCTGGCTCAGCGTGGTTTGCGCCAGCGCCGGCTGCAGGGGCGCCATCAGCATCAGTGCCAGGCACCATGCGAAAAGCCGTTGAAGACGATGCATGTTGACGCTCCACAAGTCCGCAAGTGACAGCCGGCCGCCGCAGGGCTCCGCTCAGCGGCGCTCCTGCGCGCACTGCTGGCGATACGCTTCTTCCAGGCGCTTGCGATCCGCCTGGCGTTCCAGTGTCGGGTAGCTGCGCCCGTCAGCCGTGGTGACCGAACCCTTGCCGGCAGACCACTGCGGCCCGCCAGGCAGTGCGTTGATCTGGTCAAGCAAGTCCTGGCAGTGCTGCCGCTGCGATGCCGACAGCGTGCCGCCAGGCCCTTCCACCACCGCGGTGGCCTCGTCCAGCATCCGCGGCGGTGGCGGCGCGACCATCGGCGTAGCAGCAGCAGAAGCAGAAGCAGCCGCGGCCGCGCTGGCATTCCCGGCCGCGCACAACGGCGCAGCCACCATGGCGGCGCATGCCAGCACGCCCGCCTTGAACAGAAACTTCATCAAACCCATGACTCCAGAGCCAACCACGGCAAGGTCTCGCCGTGGGCATGTTGCGGGAACCGTCCGTCGCTAGCGGTCCTTGCTGTTGCCGCCGCGGCGGCCGGTACGGTTGCGCATCAACTCAAGCTTGAGCAGCGCATCCGCAAGCATACTCTTCAGCCTGGCATTCTCTTCCTGCAGTTCGCGCAGCTTGCGACCATCGCGCGCCTCGCCGTTGCCTGGCTGGCCGTAGCGGCTGCGCCATCCGTAGAACGATGCATCGCTGAAGCCATAGCGCGCGCACAACTCGCGCACCGGCACGCCGCTGGCCGCCTCGGCGAGATAACCGCGGATCTGTTCTTCCGAATAGCGTCTATTCACGATCTCTCCGCTTCGCAACGGCGGGGGCCCAGGCGTCGCACAGCCGCGACGCCAACCGTGCCGACTCTCGCCGTAAGTTAGCCCAGCCCCGCCGCAAAAGGCAATTCAGTGTCTTCGCAGTGCGAGTTAAGAAAATTATCGCGACGCACCGGTACTACCGCTTGGCAGGCGTCACCAAATTTCGTTATTCCAATTTGGAAATTGCATGAACTGATTGCATGCAAAGGTCACCCAAGCGGGGGATGGAATACCGTTTCCCGTACCGGCATTTGACGCCAGCCCGGCCCGCAAACACTGATGCCAAGCCATGTCTGCGCAGCGATACAAGAGCGTCAAAAAAGAATTGACAGGTCTGTCATCAATTCAAGTTTCTAGGACTTTCTCTAAGCATGTATTAAGATTCCCCGGCATAACTAAATTTCACACGCGTTCGCACGACGCCCATGCGGTGCCGGCAGAAGCGCGGTCCGGTAGCGCACCACCCAGATATCGCCCTGCATGCCGGTACCCATCCCGGCCGTCGGCATGCGCGGGATTTAGTGAATCGAAGCGTAGCTACACTGTGGACCCTGCCACTGTGGGCACTGGCGTGTCACGCGTGCAGTGAAACATCCTGCAAGAGCCCTCGGCGCGGGACCTCATGCTGGCCCACGGGCTCACATGGCGTGGCACCGATCCGCGAGCAACCGTGGCGAATGCGCCGCGATGCGCCCTGGTTTCATGCGCGCCATCACTGGCGCATCGCTGTTTGCATCAGGCCGACAACGAAGAACGCGAAGTCATGTATCGGGAGAAGTCGGAATGCGTCATGTCAGCACAAAGTTATTGCATGTCTTTGTCCTGGTCATGGAGTACCGTGACCTGAGCGCGGTTGCGGCTTGCACCCAGGGACGCGTGCCCACGGTGGCGTACAGCCTGGCGCGCTTGCGCGAGATCACCGGCGACCCGCTGTTCGTCAAGCGCAACGGCATGCTCGAGCCCACGCCGCACGCGCTGCGCCTGGAACAGACGGCGCGCCAGATCCTGGCCAAGTGGAACCACCTGGTACGGCCCGGCGAACCGGGCCTGAGCAAACGCCGCGAAGGCGGCAGGCGCGTTTCCATCGGCTTTTCCTCATCGATCGGCGATCCCGTCATCACCGAAATCCTGACCGCGCTGTGCGAGCAGTTTCCGCAAGACAGCTTTGTCACGCGCCCGGTGATTGCCGACGCCGCCCTCGCCGGGCAACTGGGTGATGGCGAACTCGACTGCGCCTTCGTCGTCGACAGCGGCCATGATCCCGAACGCGTGCGCCAGCACAACATCATGGCCACGCCGCGCCGGCTGGTCAGCGCCACGCGCGGCGGCAGCCCGGATGAAAGCGAGAGCGCGTGGATCCTGTTGCAGGAAGACAGCGAGGCCGGCAGCCCGCTGCGAGCGTTCCTGAGCCGGCAGGCCAGCACGCCCGGGCATCGCGAGACGGTGGTGCCGTCCTGGCATACGCAGATCACGCTGCTGCATTCCGCCGGCGGTATCTGCCCGGTGCTGGATTTCAACGTGCCGCTGGTCACGCGCGAGCGCAAGACCCGGCTGCTGGCACCGCCAAGCAGCTTCCCCGAATGGGCCGCGCTGCATTTCTGGGGGCCGGAGCGCAGCCGCGACCAGGGCGTGCTGCGCGATGTCATGGAAGTCGGCAGCGCGGTGCTGCGCGACCCGCTCAAGGCCATCGACGGGCGCCGCAACGGGCGTCCCGCAGTCCCGGCCGAGGCCGCGACGACCTGAAGCAAGACGCAATCACCCGCGTGCCAACGAGCGCTGCTCGCCGCAAGGCGGCAGCGCTCTTTGTTATCACCGGCCGTTGTCACGGATCGGCGACAGCCATGTCGCTTATCCGATTGCCGAGATGAGTTTTCTGGACTGACCGCCCGCGCTACACGCGCGCGCGCGCTGGAAGGCGCAAGGATCTTTTCGGCGCGCGATTTACGAATCCTCCTAGTTCCGCCGCACGCACTCGCCGCTATGCTGCCATGGCATTGCCGCAGTCCGGTCATCTCCCGTCTGGCCCGGACCGGCGGTCATGCGAGCAGTTGTCCGGCGCCTCCAAGTCTGGCGTCATTTTTGCGCCGCACGTCGCCCAGGCGTGCGGCGTTTTCTTGACGTTGCCAAAGGCTGCGCCGCGTGAACCAGAACCGAGGAGCAACCTGATGGCATTGAGGATCCTGCTTGCCGACGACCACCCGCTGGTCGCGGCGGCCGTCGCCGACCGATTGCATACCCAGACCGGCTGGGAAGTCTGCGGCAGCGTGACCAGCGCGATGGCGCTGCTCAACAGCATCGACAGCCTGCGCCCCGATGTCGTCATCACGGACTACCACATGCCCGCGCAAGGCGAACGCAACAGCGACGGACTGCGGCTGCTGGCAAGCCTGCGGCGGCGGTATCCGTCGCTGGCGGTGATCGTGCTGACCATGATCACCAACCCGCTGGTGCTGCGCTCGATCCTCGACACCCAGGTGCACGGACTGGTGCTGAAGGACGCCCCGCTGACCGAACTGGTCACGGTGGTGTACCGCATCCAGCGCGGTTTTCATTACATCGGCAAGTCGGCCATGGAAGTACTGTCGCAGGCTGACCCCGGCAGCCTGGTGGGCGCGGGCCGGGCTGGCGCGGAACGCCTGTCGCGGCGTGAAATGGAAGTCCTGCGGCTATACCTGACCGGGCGCTCGGTCAGCGAGATCGCAATCCAGCTGTGCCGCAGCGTCAAGACCATCAGCCGGCAGAAGAACTGCGCCATGCAGAAGCTCGGCGTCACCAACGACCGCGAGCTGTTCGAGTTTGCCGCGCTCAACGGGCTGCTGCTGAGCGGCTGAGCGGCTGAGCGGCTGAGCGGCTGAGCGCAACGCTGCCCCGACATCAGGCCGCGTCGGCCTGCTCCGCCGCGCGGGCCTGTGCGTGGGCGATTCCCGCCTCCAGGCGCGCCAGGCCGCGCGACAGTTCGCGCATGGTGGTGGGCGAGACCTCGGACAGCACGTCCTCGAGAAAGGCGGAGCGCAGCGGCATGGCGCGTGCCACTACCTCGCGTCCGGCCGGCGACAGCGTGACATGGGTCACGCGGTTGTCGCGCTCGGACGTGGTGCGCTCGACCCAGCCAAGTTCCTGCATCGCCTTGAGCTGGCGCGTCAGCGCACCGGGGTCCATGACGACGAGGTCGGCCAGCGCCTTCTGGCCGATGGCGCCCTCCTGGTGATGCAGCGCATGCAGGATGCGCCAGCGCGGCAAGGGCAGTCCCATGCGCTGCTCGAACGCCCCCGCATAGGCGCGGTAGGTTCGGCCGAACTGCTGCAATACGGCCACGCTCTGTCGCTCCAGTTCCATCCATTCTCCTCAGGGTAAGTTGCCGCCGGGCTTCACTCCGCCGCCATCGCCGGCGCGGGGCTGCGGGTCAGCTTGATCGACGGCACCTGGCGCGCGCACCACACGCCCAGCGCGGCCGCCGCGCCCGCCACCACCAGGCCGAGATGGATAGACCCCACCAGCGACACGCGCGCCTGCTCCAGCAGCAATGCGCCATTGTGCCCGGCCTGCTCCAGCTGGCCGAGCAGCGCCAGCTGCGACGCCTTGTCGATCAGCACCTGCGGGTCCGCCATGCGCGACACCCACTGGGTCGCATTGGCGCCGGACAGCGCCTGTTCAACGCCGCCGGTATAGCTGCGCGTCACCAGCGTGCCCACGATCGCGGTGCCGACCATGCCGCCCACCATGCGCAGCGACTGCAGCATGGCCGTGGCGATGCCAAGGTGCTCGCGCCCCGCGGTCTGCTGCGCGAACACCGTCAGGTTCGGCATGATAAAGCCAAGACCCAGGCCGCCGATCAGCATGATGACCATCAGCACGCCATGCGGCATGCCGCGCGTGGCCTGCGACAGCCCCAGGCATGACAGCGCCAGCATGCCGAAGCCGGCATAGAGCATGGTGTTCGGCCGGCGGATGCGCGTCACGATGCGGCCGTTCAGGATGCTGCCGATGGTGATGCAGACCACCAGCGGCGTGATCAATACCCCGGCCTCCTTCGGCGAGTAGCCGAAGCCGCCCTGGAACAGCAGCGGCGCATACAGCAGCAGCGCAAACATGGTGAAACCGGCGAACACCGAGAGCCTGAACAGCGGCGCCAGCCCCGGATCGCGGAACATCTCGACGGGCAGGATCGGATTGGCGCAGCGCCGCTCCCACTGCCACAGTGCCACCAGCGCCACCGCCGCCAGCACGAGCAGGCCCGCGGTATAGGCGTCGAGGCCGCGCGCCGGCAACAATTCCACGCTCATCTGCAGACTGCCAAGCCCCGCCGCGATCAGCAGCGCCCCCAGCCAGTCCACGCGGATCGGCCCGCGATGCGCCTGCTGGCGCAGGTGCGGCAGGTAGCGCCACGCAAACCACAGCCCGAGCACGCCCACCGGCAGGTTGACGTAGAACACCGCGCGCCAGCCATACCACTCCGTCAGCAGGCCGCCGAGCGACGGTCCGACCGCATTGGCAATGCCGAACGCCGCGCTCAGCATCACCTGCCAGCGCAGCCGCACGTGCGAATCCGGAAACAGGTCGGCGATGCAGGCAAACGCCGTACCGACCAGCATGCCGCCGCCGATGCCCTGCAGCGCGCGCGCCGCCACCAGGAACGGCATGTTCGGCGCCATGCCGCACAGGGCCGAGGCCACCGAGAACACCACGATCGACGCCAGCACGAACGGCTTGCGTCCGTAGTAGTCACCCAGCCGGCCGAACACCGGCACGGTGATCACCGAGGTGAGCAGGTAGGCCGTGGCCACCCACGCGTAGTATTCGAACCCCTGCAGCTCCGCCACCACCGTGGGCAGCGCCGTGCCGACCACCGTCTGGTCCAGCGCCACCAGCATCACCACGAACGCCACCCCCAGCATGGCCAGCAACGATTCGCGAAACGGCAGCACCTGGCCGGCGGGCTGGGGACTATGTGGTTCGGAGGTCATTTTATTGCTCGATCAATCGTTGCATTGTCAAGAATTATAGGGCAACTTGCGCGGCCTTGCTCTGCTGTCTCAGGCTCGGTCGTCATGCCGGCGAGCGCCGCAATAAGCTCGCAGAGGCCCCACTACACCAACAAGGTGGCGCCCGCCCAGACGATCAGCACGACACCCAGCACACGGCCCGCGCGCTCGCCGCCAGGCAGGACTTTTTCAACAAAGACCACCAGGGACAACGCGGCGATCCACACGACGTTCATGATGCCGCCGACGAACAGCAGCGCCATCAGCACCCAGCAGCAGCCGACGCAGTAAGCGCCGTGGCGCAGTCCGAGCACGAAGCTGCCGGCAGCGCCGGGACGCCAGTGCGCCACGAGGAACGCTGCCGGCGCGCGGCACTGCGCCAGGCAGGCTCGCTTGAGCGGCAAAAACTGGTAGACGCCCGCCGCGAGCAGCACGGTTGCGGAAAGCAGAGCGCTCTTCGACCACAGCATCATTGCTGAAATGAGGCCGGTCGGTTGCAGCGCCAGCTGCAGCGATGCCGCGCCGATGGCGAACGCGAGCCATGCGGTGAGGTAACCGGCCAGCAGAAGCATCGACGCGGCAGCAGACCCGCCCACGGAAGCATCGTGATGCCGCAATACCCGCCGATACAGCAAGACGACCGGCGCCGCGCTGGGCGTCATCATCGCGATCATCATCACCCACCACATCAGGATGACGGTGGACAACGGCGTATCCATGCCACCCATGCCACCCGCCAGCCGATGCGGGAAAAGCGTGACTGCCGTCATGTCGAGCGCAGACATGCCGGTGCCCGCCCCCGTCCACAGATAACCCCACGACAACGCGACAATGGCAACGATGGCGAGCGACGTGATGGCGCGCTCGCGTACGAGGACGTATTCAAGACTGATCATCCGAAACTGCTCATGCCGTAGTGCGATGCCGGATCAGTCCCTTGTTATTCATGTGCAATCGTGCGAATTGCGCGTAGGTGCCGTTTAGGTCCACTGCGATATTGCCTTGCGAGCGGCTGGTGCCCGAGCCGATCTCGGCAAGCTCGTACTCGAAGCCGTGCGGTAGCTCGATCCGGGCACGATGTTCGGCGCCCGTCACCGGGTTGCGGATCGGTTCGCCGACGGTGTCGAACACGCCTTCGACATGGATCCGGCCGCGGCGGGCATCGACATCGACGTCGAAATCGATCTTCGTGAAGATCGGATCGAAGGCTTGCTCGAGCGTCGACGCGAATACCGCGAACATGGTCGCGAACGGCTCGGTGTCCTGCCCTGTCATGATCTTCAGCACGGCTTCGCGCTGGTCCGGGGTAGCCCGTTCATCGACGATCGGCTGGCACTTGCCCCTCCCTTCGTGGATCGGGCCGGGCCACTGGAACACCACCGCGATGTTGAGGCCGTCGAGCCGCACGTCGCCGTAGTAGCCATCGTGGATCGAGATCGCGCCCATGGCTTCGCAGAAGCCCCTGGTTGGCAGTGCGTTGAATTGGCAGGGGCAACCGTAGGAGCAATTGCAGTTGATCAGCTCGGTGCCTTGGATTTCCCAGGGGGTCATGGCAGTCCTCCTTGCGCTTGACGTCTAGAGCGCCTGCTTATCGTCCCCGCACGATGGGCAGTCTGGCTTGAATCTAGTGTGCAGCAGGGCGAAGTCAAGGCGCGATCTGCGCCAGCATGTGCGCTCGGCTTTCCATAGCGTGGTGATGTACCATCCCCGCAAACGGAGGTCGCCATGCCTGCACCGATGCGGAAGTGCCTGTGGTGGTACAAATTGTGCTGGATCCTGGTATTGCTGTGCGTTTGCGCCTGGCTGGCCGGTGCGCCCGGGCTGCTGGTGGTCGGGCTCTATATCGCCGCTTCGGCGGCAGGCGGCGCTTCGGCGGAGTACCTGGAACAGATCCGGCCAACCATCGTCGCCGATTTCGTCTGGTTCGTTGCCGTGGCAGCGCTGATGCTGTTCCCGCTTGCGCTGGCGATCCACAGCGTGCGCATCTATCGCCTGAGCCGGACGGACTGGACGTAGACACTATTCTGGCTGGATTCCGGATTGCTTCACTAGACTCCCCCAGCGCTCTACCTCCGCGCGCAGCCGGTCACCGAGTTGGGCGGGCGTCGACGCCTTCAGGTCGATGCCCTGGCTGTCCAGCCGCGCCTTGGTCTGCGGGCTCGCCAGCGCCGCGCGGACTTCGTCGGCAAGCCGGTTCACCACCGCCGTCGGTGTCCGCGCCGGCGCGACCAGGGCCCACCACTGGCTGACCTGCATGCCGGGCAACCTGGCCTCGGCGGCAGTCGGCACGCCGGGCAGCGCGGCCGCGCGCGCCGGGCCGGTCACCATCAGCGCCGAGATCTTGTTGCCGCCAAGCAGGCTGCTGCCGCTTGCCAGCGTGGCGAAATGCCCCTTGACCAGTTGTGCGGAGACATCGGTCAGCGCCGGCGCCGAGCCCCGGTACGGCACCGGGTCGACCGGGATGCCGGCCTGGCTTTCCAGCATCTTGGCGGCCAGGTGGCTGATCGAGCCGTTGCCGCTGGTGGCAAGCTGCAGCGGCGTTCCCGCCTTGCGCGAATCCGCCAGGAAGCGCTGGATCTCTCCGGCGCGGTACTGCGTGCTGTCCGCGAACAGCACCAGCGGCGCCTCGCCCAGCAGCGAGACCGGCGTGAAGTCGCGCAACACGTCGTAGGGCATCTGGCGGAATACCGACGGCGCAACGGTGTGCGCCAGTTCGATCACGCCCAGCGTGTAGCCGTCCGGCGCGGACTTGGCCAGCGTGTCGGCGCCGATGCGGCCGGAGGCGCCGGCGCGGTTGTCGACTACCACCGGCTGGCCCATCGATTCGCTCATGCGCTGCGCCACCGCACGCGCCAGCGCATCGGTACTGCCGCCGGCGGCCCAGGGCACGATCAGGCGGATCGACTTTTCCGGATAGGCCGCCAGCGCCGCCGGCATATGCGCCGCGAGGCAGCAGGTGATGGCAGTCAGCAGGTAACGCAGCTTCATGAGTGTCTCCCCAAGGTGTTTGAATTTATGCCTGGCCCGGATCGCGGTCGCCGCGCGCGGTCAGCATCAGCATCACGGCTTCGGTCCGGTCGATGCGCCCGTCGGCGCGTAGCGCCTGTGCCGCGGCAAGGCCCGCGCCGGCGCACAGTTCGACCCAGAATCCCGCGGCTGAAAGATGGCGGGTGCCGTTGCGTGCCGCCGCGTCGTCGACCACCACCGCACCGCCGCCCGAGCGCCTGACGGCAAGGACCTGCTGGGCGGTCACGGTGGAGCCGGCGGTGGAGAACTGAAGCGTCGTGCCGGCGAAGTCGGCCTGCTGCGACGCGCCCGCCAGCACCCGCGACAGCCGTGGAAACGGCTCGACCGCCCACAGGCGCGGCAGCTTCGGCAGGTGCCCCAGCGCAACCAGGTCCCGCAGTGCGCTGTAGATGCCCCACAGCAGGTCGCCGCGCGCGGTCGGCACGATCACATGGTCGGGCCGGCACCCTTGCGCCACCCATTCCAGCGCAACGGCCCGGTAGCCTTCCACGCCGAATACCGGACTGCCCACCGCGGGCACGCTGTAGTTGGTCAGCGCGAAGGCGCCGTCGTCCCGGACGCGCCGGCGCACATGCGCCCAGCGCGCATGGCCGTTATCGCAAACGACGCGCCGTGCGCCGTAATGGCGTAACGCCGCGTCGAACACGGCGGGCAGCGCCTGGTAGGTCGCGACTTCGCAGTCCAGCCCCGCGGCGGCGCAATAGGCCGCCGCCGAAACCGCGGCGTTGCCGCTGGATGCCAGCACCACCTCGCGCGCGCCGGTATCGAGGGCCCGGCTGACGGCCTGCGCCGACATGCGGTCCTTGTGCGAGCCGGTCGGGTTCGCGCCTTCGTTCTTGATCCAGACCGACGCCACGTCGGCCAGCAACGCCAGCGCCGGCACCGGAATGCAGGGCGTGGCGCCCTCCCCCAGGGACACGCCGTCCAGGTAGGGCTGCCAGTGGCCCCATGTATAACTTCCGCTTTTCGGTGCAAAATCCAGTGCCTGGGCGTCGTAGACCGCTTCAAGGCTGCTTGGCTGGCCGGCGGCGGCGCAGGCCGGGCAGCCTTCCGGCATGTCGTCGAGCGGATAGCGCGCGTGGCAGGTGATGCATCGCAGCGCCTGCATGGCCGGGTTGATGAGCGGTTGGGTCGGAGGCGGATTGCCGCTGGCGCGCATGGTAAAGACTGATGGCCGGAGTGAAAGTGGCTCGAGTCTATGCCAGCCCACGACGCCATTGCGCAGGCGTGCCGATGATCGACTTAAGTAAAACTTATAGGGTAGAGATGGAGACAGCCGCCGACGATTCAGGTATCAGCGCCCGCCAGGTCGAAGTGTTCCGCATGGTCATGCGCCTGGGCTCGGCGCGCCGTGCCGCCGAAGCGCTGCATATCAGCCAGCCCGCCGTGACCCAGATCGTGCTGCAGCTGGAAAAGGCGGCGCGGCTGAGGCTGTTCGACCGCAGCAAGGGGCGCATGGTGCCGACGCCCGAGGCGGCGTCCCTGATGGATGAAGTCGAACGGGTCTATGTCGGCCTCGACGCCGTGCAGCGCCGGATCGATCAACTGCGCGCGCATGAGGATACGGTGCTGCGCGTGGGGGTGTTGCACGCCATGGCATCCAGCGTAATGCCGGCGGCGGTGGCGGACTTCATCCACAGCTATCCACGCGTGCGTTGCCAGCTGGAGGTCGACAGCTCGCGCGGCCTGCGCGAGCGCTTGCTGCAACGCGAACTCGATATCGCCTTCATGGGCGATGAAGCGGACACCAGCGGACTGACCGCTTCCGAGTTCTACGCCGTGCACGCCGTCTGCGTCGCGCCGGCAACGCATCCGTTCGCGGCGCGCACGAAGATCGGCATCGAGGACCTCGCCGACGTACCGCTGATCGGGCTAGACGCCGCCGACCCCGCCCAACGCCGGCTGCAGGCGTGCTTTGCCGAACTCGGCATCGCGCCGCGCTTCGTGACAACGACCCCGTACAGCCATACGCAATGCTCGCTGGCGCTGGCCGGTGCCGGCCTGGCGATCACCAATCCGCTGGTCGCCCGTACCTATGTGGCGCTCGGCCTGCGTAGCGTACCGCTGACCGCTCCGGTTCGGTTCCGCGCCATCCTGGCCTTCCATCCGGGCCTGGGACAATCGACCGCGGCACAGCAGTTCGTCAGCCTGTGTCGCCAGCGCCTGGCCGGTCTGCTGTAACGGGGACACGGCTGCGGCGACTTCCTCAGGCGGCATGGCTGCCGCACTGCGCCTCCAGCCGCTCCGCCAGTTGCTCGAGTTCGGCATCGATGGCTTGCCAGTCGGCGCCGACTGCGCCCAGCCCGGCGCGCCGCACGGTCTGTTCCAGCCAGCGGCAGGCCTGGCTTTGCACCGGATGGCCCATCACCGACAGCGCGCCGGCGAGCCCGTGCAGGCGCTGGGCGAAGGTTTCGGCATCGCCGGCGCGCAGCGCCTCGGCCAGCGCGCGCTGGTCGCTGCGCAGCGCATCGGCATGCAGCACGGCGCCGCCGGCGTGCAGGTCGGGCACCGTGCGTGCGGTCACGCGGGTGCCGGAGAAGTCTTCGAGCAGCTCGCGCAGCGTGGCCAGGCCGACCGGCTTGGTCAGGCAGCGATCGATGCCGGCGTGCCGGCAGCGCTCGGCCACATCGGGCCCCACGCTGGCCGTAATGGCGACGATGGGCATGCCATGTCCCGCCTCGCGCAGGCGCCGCGCCAAGGTGAAGCCATCCATGCCGGGCATCTGCAGGTCGGTCAGGATCAGGTCGTAGTGCCGGCCCGACGCCAGCGACAGCGCCTCGGGACCGTCGCCGGCCAGGTCGACCGATTGCCCCAGGCTTTCCAGCTGCTCGCGCATGACCACCTGGTTGATGGGATGGTCCTCCACCAGCAGCAAGGCCAGCTGCGCAGCGGGCGCCTCGGCACGTGCCGGCGCGCAGGCGGGCACCGCCTCAACCTCCGCGCCCGCGGCGGCCGCGATGGCCGCGACCAGGCCTTGCCAGGCGTAAGGCGAGGCCACCACGGGGGTCTGGGTCAGGTCCGGTGCGATCGGCGCCAGCGCGGAAATCACGACATCGGCATCCGGGCATTGGGACAATGCTTCTTCGTCGCAGACCAGCACGTCGACCGGCGTCACCGGGGGCGCGCCGGGATCGAACCTGACCGCGCGTGCGCCGTAGTACCGCAGCAGCTGCTCGACGCCCTGGTAGAGCTCCTGCAAGGTGACGTTCAGGCCGACGGTCAGCCCGCGCAACGCGGCCTGCGGCCAGGGCTCCGCGGGCGCTGGGATGCCGGCGCTGGCCAGCGGCAGGCTCACGATAAAGCAGCTGCCCAGGCCCGGCTCGCTGACCACGCGGATCTCGCCGCGCATCAGCTCGACCAGCCGCCTGCAGATCGACAAGCCCAGCCCGGTGCCGCCATAGTGGCGCGTATCGGGCTGCTCGGCCTGCACGAACGGCTCGAACAGGCGGCGCTGGTCGTGCGCCGCAATGCCGATGCCGGTATCGACCACGCGGATCTCGACGCCTTCGGCGCCGCCGCCCTGGGCAGAGCGCAGGCGCCTGGCCGTGACGATCACCTTGCCCTGCTCGGTGAACTTGACCGCGTTGCTGACCAGGTTGTTCAGGATCTGCTCCAGCTTGACCACGTCGGCCATCACCGGCTCGGACAGCGACGGATCGTTGATGCACAGCAGGCGCAGGTGCTTGCGCGCGGCTTCGGCGGCAAAGCCCCGCGTCACTTCCTCGACCACCTCGTCGAGCCGGCACGGCCGCGGCTGCAGCGACATCTGCCCGGCCTCGATCTTGCTGAAGTCGAGCACGTCGTTGATGATGTCGATCAGCGATTGCGAGGCGTGCTGCATCACGGCCAGCTGGTCGCGCTGGCGCGGCTCGAGCCGGGTCAGGCTCAGCAGTTCGATGCTGCCCAGCATGCCGTTCAGCGGCGTGCGGATTTCATGGCTCATGGTGGCCAGGAACGCGGACTTGGCCCGGTTGGCGGCGTCGGCCGCGCGGATCGCCTCGCGCAGGCGTGCTTCGCCGCGGCGTGCCTCGGTGACGTCGTTGAGCGCGCACAGCAGTGCCGCGCGCACTTCGTAGGTGATCTGCACCAGGCGCACTTCCAGGTAGCGCGTCTCGCCGTTGCGGCAGGCCATGTCGACATCGAAGCAAGGCAGCACCTGCGGCGGTCCTTCGGCGTTGGCACCGCTGCTGGCCAGGCGGGCCTCGCACGCGTCCTGCAGCTGCGCCAGCCCGGCGGGCGTAGCCTGGTCGATCAGCGACTGCGCCGCGGCATTGGACCGCAGTACCTGGCGCGTGCTGCGCTCGACGATCATCAGCCCCACCCCCGCCACCTCGATCACGAAGCGGCCCAGCGCATCGCTCTCCTGCAGGCGCTGGGACTGGCGCTGCGCCGGGCGCATGATGCGCCGGTCGACCAGCCAGATCCACGCGAAGATCAGCAACGACACCGAGCTGGTCAGCCCCAGCATCCACAAGGTGTTGTCCCGGAACTGCCCCCACACGCGGCCGAGCTCGACCACGGCCACGGTGCGCCAGCCCCAGGCGTCGAGCGGATACTCCAGCACCACGTCATGCTGCAGCAGCCCGTGCCGCACCAGCGACGATCGCACCGTACCCGGCCGTGCGCCGTCCGCCGCAAGCGCCGCGGCCACGGGCGCCGCCAGCGGGCCGGCCGGCATGCCGCCGGGGCCCAGCACCATGCCGGCATCGGTCACCAGCATGAAGTCGCCATCCACGGCCTGGCCGTCGGGCAGCATCGGTGACAGCGGGAACTCCATGGCGAGCACCGCGGCCGGCTCGCCACCGTCCTGCACCAGCGTGGCAAAGGTCACCGTGCGGATGCCGCTGATCCAGTCCTGCGCCGGCGGCAGCATCACCGCCTGGCCCGGATGGGCAAGCAGGCGCGCCAGCAGCGCCTCGCTGCGCAGCCGCTGCAGGGTGTCGCGCAGGAAGGCCTGGCGCGCGTCGTCGCGCTGCAACAGCATGCGCGCCGGATCGAGCCGGCGCGGGATGACGTACAGCTGGTCGGCCTGCAGGTCGATCAGGTAGGCGTTCTGCACCTCGCGGTATTGCAGGTTGTTGAGGCGGAAGGTGAACGTCATCACCTCGGCCAGTTCCTTCAGCCGTTTGCGCGGCACGCCGGCGCTCGCGGGTGGCACCAGCAACGCGATGTAGGGCCGGTCGCCGCGGCGCTGCAGGCGGTCGGTCCACTGCGTGTCGCGGACCGCCGCGACATCGTCGGCCAGGCCGATATCGGACAGCCGCGTCAGCGATCCCTGCGCGCGCACGGTCAGCGCTTCGGCCCGGTGCAGCGTCGACTGCAGGTCTTCGGATTGTGCGCGCAGCACCATGCCTTGCCGGTCGATCGCCTCGCGCAGGCGGTAATGGAGCAGCACGCCCCAGGACAATACGGTCAGCCCCACCACGCAGGCCGAGAACAGATAAACCAGATAGCGGATCTGGCGAATGCTCAACGGCAATGCGGCGCTGCTGTCGGCCGGCATCAGCCTTTTCATTGATTACCTCGTATTCACGTCGAACCGCCGGGCGCGGGCGCGAGTTGCGCGCGGGCTGCTCACAACATGCCGCGCTGGATGGCGAAGGCGGCAAGCTCGACGTCGTTGTCGGCGCCGACCTTGCGCATGACGCTCTGCTTCTGCGTGCTGATGGTCTTGACGGTGCGCCCGGTGCGCACCGCGATTTCGGTCACGGACAGGCCGGACAGGTAGAGCCGCAGCACTTCGCTTTCGCGGGTGGTGAGCAGTTCGGCCCAGTCGTCGTAATCGCCCAGGCCGCGGCAGCGCCGGCCCCAGATCAGGTCGCAGGCGATCTCCGAAACCGAGGCGAGATCCAGGTGCGCCATCCGCACCGCCTTCACGACCTCGTCGGAGTGGTCGCGGGCGGTCACGACATTGCGGCAGCCATCCTTGATCAGCTGCAGCACGCCGGCGCGATCCGCGATGTTGGCGATGGCGACCACGCGTTGCCGCCCCAGCGAGGCCAGCCGCCCGCCCAGGCGCGCGTAGCCGCCGGAACGCGTCTCGTGGCCTTTGCCGAGCGGGAACCGCAGCGCCACCACATCGCAACCGCCCTGACCCAGCGCCTGCACCAGGCCGCGTTCGTCCGAAACCAGGCCCGACACCTCGATGCAGGCGTTGGCCGCGAGCCGCCGACCCAACAGCCGCCGCGCCACAGGTTGCGAGTCCGCGACGATCACCCGGATTTTTTCCATGACCGCTTTACGCTCCAGCGTTGTCCCGGTCTCAGCATGGGCCATGCGCCGGGCTTTCGAAATCAGCCAAGCCTGAAATGTCCGCGGTATTTTCTGATCAGCAGCTGCCGAGGGGCTGCGCGTCGGGTGCAGGCCCGCTATAACGGCGCGGGTCAGCGCCCGGTGCAAATCGGCAGGGAAAATGTGAGAGGGAAGGAGAAACGGAAGAAGCGAAGCCTAAACCCAAATGCTCACGCGGCCGCGATTATCCCGCTCCACCCAGCAGGCCGTTGGTGCGGGCATATTCGTAAAGCTCATAATCGTTTGCCAGGCCCAGTTTTTTCATGGCAATGCTTTTTTGCGCGCTGATGGTCTTGCTGCTGCGATTGGCCTGGCGCGCAATCTCGATGACCGGCACGCCGGCCGCGCATTGGCGGATCACTTCGAGCTCACGCCGCGTCAGGATCGGGCGGCGCGACAGTTCATCGAGCCCGCCCGAGGCGAGGATGGCGCGCACCGAGGCCGGCTGGTAGCTCAGGCCGCTAAACGCGGCACGCACCGCGGGAATCAGTTCCTGGACCGGATCGGTCTTGTTGAGGATCACCGAAATGCCGACCTTCTGGATATTGCGGATCAGCGCCGGATTATCGAGCATGGTCATCACCACGATGCGCGTGGTGGGATAGCGGCGCCGCAGCATCTGCAGCATCGGCAGGCCGTCGCCAAACTGCCCGCCTGGCATGGAGTAATCGGTGACGATGACGTCGCAGTCGGTGCTTTCGAGCAACGCCACCAGTTGCGTCGAATTGGTCGCGCTGCCCACGACCTGCATGCCTACTTCGAGCGCCAGCACACGACTCATGCCGTCCAGGACGACGGGGTGGTCATCGGCAATGATTATCTTGATCATTCTTACCCCCTGATTCTTCGGCTCCGTGGCCACGCAGCGGCGTGCCGTGGAACCGAGCCGGTATTTCAGTACCGGTCATCTTTGCTGACTTGAATATTAGGAGTATTCCGAAAAACCCGAATTAAGACATTCCTTAAATAGTACTCCGCCAATCACCAGGATGGTTCCCCTGACTGCCGTCCTGGCTGTCGTTCCGGGCGCTTGCCGACGCATCGGGCTCCTCAAAGTACGCTGCAAGATACAAGGCCAGATTGTCGACATGGGCCTGCACGGCCTGCTGCGCCTGTGCCACATCCAGTTCCAGTTCCCGGCACAACGCCACGATCTCCTCGCCGTCTTCGGCCATCGCCATGGCGCCGCGCATCCGATGGGCGTGGTGGCGGATCGCCTTCCATTCCCCGCTGCGCGCGGCGGCGGACAGCGCCGCGAAATCTTCGCGCATGGTATGCGCCAGCAGCGCCAGGCTGGCGGCGCTGTCGGGGATGCGGGCCAACCCGGCTTCGTCGGCGGCCGGTGGCATCGGCCCCGGCGCATGCTCCGGCAGCACCGCCCGCAGGCACTCGGCCAGGGGGCCGAGCAGGACGGGCTTGGACAGGTAGCGGTCCATGCCGGCTTCCAGGCAGCGCTCGGCCTCGCCCTGCGCGATGCTGGCGGTCAGCCCGACGATCGGCACGGTCACGCCTTGCGCGCGCAGCCTGCGGCAAAGTTCGTTACCGTCCATGCCGGGCATGTGGACGTCGGTGAGCACCAGGTCGAACTTGCGCTGCTGCCACAGCGCCAGCGCTTCCTCGCCGCCACTCGCCAGCGTGGCGCGGCAGCCAAGGCGGCCAAGCTGCTGCTGCATCAGCAGCCGGTTGTAGGGGTGGTCGTCGACCACCAGGATTTCCAGGCCCAGCTGCGGCACGGGATCGGCTGCGGTCGCCATCGGCGGCGCGCTGGCCGGCGTCATGCCGGCGGCCAGGCATAGTGCGCGCAGGATGCCGGCCTGGTGGTAGGCGCTGACCAGCCAGCTGCCGCCGACCAGCTGCGGTTCGGCCGGGCCATCGGCACGCCCGAACACCACGCCGGCATAGCCGGGCGGAATCGCCGCGATACGTCGGGTAGCGACGAACAGCACCATGCCGGGTCCCGGCGCCGGCCCCTCGCAGGCGATCGCCTTGCACCCCGTCGCGCGCAGGGTGTCGATGGCATGGTTGCGGATCTCGTCGTCCTCGGTCAGCACGGCCACCGGCGGCAGCACCGGCTCCAGTGCCGTGCGCGGCCCTGCCTGCGGCAAGCGCAGCAAGACCCGGAACACGCTCCCCTTGCCAGGCTCGCTGTGCACGGAAACGCTGCCATCCATCAGCGCGGCCAGGCGCCGGCAGATCGACAAGCCCAGGCCCGTGCCGCCATAGCGCCTGGCGGTGGACGGGTCGGCCTGCACGAAGGGCTCGAACAGCTTCTCCTGTACCTCGGGCGCGATGCCCGGCCCGGTATCCGCCACCTCGAGCTGGATCGTGATCCTGCCGGCCGCATCGGCAGTCTCCGGGACAGCGGCCACCTCTGCCTGCGGCGCCCGGCCCAGGCGCACGATGACATGGCCTTCGGCAGTAAACTTCAGCGCATTGCCAATCAGGTTGCCGATGATCTGGCGCACGCGCACCGGGTCGCCGGCCAGGCACGGCAGGCCCGGCTCCGGATAGCACGACAGCGCAATCCCCTTTTGCAGCGCGATCGGCGCATGCGCCCGCACCGTCGACTCGAGCAGGTCGACCGGATCGAACGGCACGCTGTCCAGCTGCATCTGGCCCGCTTCCGCGCGCGAGTAGTCGAGCAGGTCGTCCAGGATCTGCAGCAGCACCTGCGACGACGACTGGATGGTCGACAGCATCTCGCGCTGGCTGTGCGCAAGGCTGGTCAGCGACAGCAGTTCCAGCGTGCCCAGCATGCCGTACAACGGCGTGCGGATCTCATGGCTCATGGTGGCCAGGAAGCGCAGCTTGGCGGCGCTGGCCTCGTCGGCAAGCTGGCGCGCGCGGGCGAGCTCGCGGTGCGCCTCGCGTTCTTCCGTGACGTCATGGATCGCGCACAGCAACACGTCCTCGCCTTCGAAGCGGGTACGGCGGCCGACCACCAGCACGTCGCGCGCGCCGCCGGCGCCCGCCGGCACCCGCACCTCGAGCCGCACCGGGGTCTCGCCGCGCCGCGCCAGGATGGCATCCAGCCAGGGCCGGCCTTGCGTGCGCGCATCGAGCGGCAGCCATTGCGCGGCCAGCGCGTTCTCGGCGCGCACATGCGCGTCGGCGGTGCGCACCACCCGCAGGCCCACCGGCGCGGCCTGCATCACGGTGCGGTTGAAGCGCTCGCTGTCCTCGATGCGTTCGGCGTTGCGCCGCATCGGCACCAGCACCCGGCGCCGGACCATGCGCGCGCCTTGCAGCACCGCGGCGATGCCGAGGCCGTAGAGCAGCAGCGCCACCCCCAGCGCCAGCCCGTGGTCGGCCAGGGCTTGCGACAGCGGGTAGGCATAGGCCGCGCGCCAGCTCTGGTCGCGCGCCATGCTGCCGATCATCAGGCTGCCTTGCTCGAACCAGTAGGCCGCGTCCTGCTCGCCGGCAGCCAGCTCGCGCGCGACCCGTTGGCCCATGGCCTGCGTGTGCAGCCAGCCAGCATCGCGGCCCTGGAACAGCAGCTTGCCGCGCTCATCGAAAAACACGGCACGATTGCCCGATACCCGCTGCGCCGCCTGGGTTGCGCCCGGCAGGCTGACATCACCCATCAACGCACGGATCGGAATCGCGGTCGCGGCGTAGCCCAGCAGCGTTCCCGTGGCGGTGCGAACCGGGAGGAAGCAGCTCAGCATCGGCTCCTGCCCGGCCAGGCCCGGATAGGGGCCGGCCCACAGCGGCGTGCCGGGCGGCGTGCCGGGCGGCGTGCCGGGAGACGTGCCGGGAGACGTGCCGGGAGACGTGCCGGGAGACGTGCCGGGAGACGTTGAGGCGCGCGCCTCGCGCGACCGGCGCGCCAGCGCCTTGGCCCAGTTGCTGACGGCATCGGCAACCAGCGGCCCGCTCAGCGACAGCGCCGCCGGCAGCGCGGGGGTCAGCAGCGCCTCGCTGCCGTCCGCCATCAGAAACACCGAGCGCACGCCTTGCGGCGCCGTGCCCCAGTACGCGCGCTCGAACATGGCAAAGCGGATGATGTGCGACACCGCCGCGGACCGGTCCGCGCCCGGCACCGGCGCGCCGCGCATCAGCGTCGCGGGATTGATCAGACCGGGCAGGTCGACCGCGCGCGCACTGCCCGCGGGCACCGCCATCAGCGCCGCTTCCAGCTGGGTCGCGGGCCGGTCGCTGCGCACCAGCCGGTACTCGGGCCCGGTGATCTCGGCCATGCGCCGGATAAAGTACTCGTGGGTGGCCTTGGCCGCCATCACCGCGCCAAAGTGCTGGCGCGCGGCCCACGCCTGTTCCCATACGAGGCGCTGGAACCTGCTGTGCAGAAACAAGGCGAGGCAGCCGCTGATGACCACGATCAGCAAGGCGGCAACCACGGCGAGAAGGCGACCGGGGAACTGCCTGTTTGCGCGAGACAGCCAATTGGGCATTGGCGAAGCTCCTTCTCAGCAACCTGCCCGGCGCTGCGCGGTAACGCTGTTCGGGAACCGGGCGTCGACCGGCGCCCGACGGCCGGCGATCTGCCCATGGATTATGCATCAACATCCCGGCTGTCCCAGTCACGCCGCCGTGTCGCGACGGCTGGCACCATGGACGAGGTCGTGGTCGCGGGTCAGCGCGCCGCCGCTGCCACGCACGCCGCGTCGAGCACCGCCAGCGGGTTGGCCGGGCGCGCCGATTCCGGCGGCAGCGCATAACGCAGCGCGCACGAGGATTTCGCATCGCTGCCCCACTTCACCAGCAGTTCGCCGCTGTCCTGCTTCAGCCCGCGCACGATGATGCGCCCGCCCTGTCCCACGGTGCCGGCCGCCTGGCCCTGCGCGTCGGTGACTTCGGCCCCGAACGGCAGCGGCGCCCCATCCGGGCCCATCACCCGCAGGATCGCGGCGCGCCCCGGGTTCTCGGTCTCGAACTTCATCTTCACGATGGCACCGGCGGTGGGTGCCGTGTTCTGCTGCGTGGTCTTCAGCGCCACGCTGATCGGCAGCCCCTTGGGATCGATCTCGACCTGGTTGGTCGAGAACGGCGTCAGGCTCGGCACGATGGCGTGGCCCCACGGATCCACGCGCAGCCCGCTGCCATTGGTCACGCGCGCGCCGGCGGCGTCCGCGGCCTCGATGATGGCCATGGTATCGCCCGGCATCGGCGTGAACGCCACGCCGCCGGCATAGGCGACGATGCCGCCGCTGATGCCAAGACCGGCCTGCGAGTAGTTGCGGCCCTTGCTGGCGCTGGCGGTGACGGTGGCAAAGGGCGACACATAGCCGATGTTGGCGCCGACGGTGGCGGTGTCGGCGCTGTTGCCGCCGCCGCTGTAGCCGGCGTTGATGCCGTAAGTGAAGGCGTTGTCGTCGCCGAGCGTGCCGGTCACCGATTCCTGCAGCGAAGTGCCGCCGCTGGTGTCGTGCGACAGGCTGGTCATCGAGTACGGCGCGTGCTGGCCGGTGCCGAGCGGGATGCCTACCGTCAGCATCACCCGGTTATCCCATTTGCCGGCGTTGATATTGAACTGGCGCGACGCCGAGATCCCGTAGTTGATGCGCTTGTAGCTGTTGTTGTAGCCGGCCTGGAACTGGGTGTCGCTGCCGCTGCGGTTCCAGTAGTTTTGCGTGGAGCCGGTCAGGTAGAACGAGCCGTAGCCCTGCGGCAGCATCTGGTTGATGGTCACCTGCAGCCGGCCACGCTGGATCCCGCCCATGAACATGCCCGCGGCCATGCCGCGCTGTTCCAGGTCGCGCAGCGCCATGGCATCGGCCATGCTGAGATAGCCGCTGCTGGAGTAGCGGTACGCGGCCAGCGTCAGGTTGGTGTTGGTCGGCGCCACCAGCTTGCTGTACGACAGCCGCACGCTCTGGCCGTCGCGGCTGCCCGCGTCCTGCAGCGTGGTCCAGGCTTGCGTGATATCGGCGCCGAAGGCGCCCAGGTCCGTGTTCAGCGCGCCGCCGCCCATCACCGCGGTGTAGTCCTGCGCCACGATAAAGCCGCCGTAGCCGGTCACCATATTGTTGATGCCGTGCTGGACCGTGGCCTGCATCATCATCGGCCGGCTGTTGAGCGACACATTACGGTACTGCCCGACGGTAAGGCTGTAGCGCGTGATGCCCGGGCGCAGCGCGTTGACGGCCGCGGCAAAGGGCAGGCGCGAGGTGCGCACGCTGCCGTCGGCTTCGGTGATCACCAGTTCCAGGTCGCCCCCGTATCCGGTCGGATACAGGTCGGTGATCTCGAACGCGCCGGGCGCGACCGTGGTTTCGTAGATGATGCTGCCGCTCTGGCGCACCTGCACCCGGGCATTGCTGTTGGCAATGCCGCGCACCACCGGCGCATAGCCGCGTTGCGATTCAGGATACATGCGGTCGTCGCTGGCGATCTGCACGCCGCGAAACCCGAAGCTGTCGAACAGCGCGCCGTCGGTATAGGCCTCGCCGATCACCAGCTGGCTGCGGATCGGTGCCAGCGAGCGCTGCAGGCTGGTCTGCACGCTCTGGTAGCGGCTGCCCCCGAAATCGCCATGGGTCAGGTTGCCGACATGGCGGAAGCGCCAGCCGCCGAAGTTGAAGCCGGCATTCAGCCCGACGTAGCTCTGCGTGGTCGAAAATCCGGCCGCATCCGAGTGGTAGACGTTGGCGTTGTACTGCAGCCGCGCCGCGGTCACGCCCTCGTCCCAGTACTTGGGATCGACATAGCCGCGCGCCGTGCGCGACATGGCGATCTGCGGCACCGACACGTCCAGGCGCTGCTCGCCGTTGTCGAAGCTGGCGGTGGCATCGGGCACCAGCTCCGGCAGTGCCACGTAGCCCGCCACCAGCTTAGCCGAGGCCTCGGGCGAGAGTTTCGACAGGTCGATGCCGATGCGCTCGATCCCGGCGCGGTCGAAGCAGGGCTGCACATTGCGGGCGTCATCGCCGACCTGGCGCAGCGTTGCCTCGGCCCGTCCCAGCCAGACATCGTTCACATAGAGTTCTGCGCGATAGGTGCCCGGCAAGGCCACGTTGCCCTTGTTGAAGCGGCTCACGTCGATGCGGACCCCGCCCGGCTGCTGCAGGAAGGTGTCGTTGAACTCGACTTCGGCGAGCATGGTCGAGGCGCCGGCACTGCCCGGCGCACCCCACGCATTCACACTGGCAAACAAGGACAACACCACCGCGCTGGCCGGACGCAGCCGCGACGGGAACGACGAGGTCTTCTGGGTTTTCATGGTTTATGCCGGATAACTGGCACTGCGCTGGCAAGACTTGCCCCTGCCGCCTGCGCGGCATCGTCAATCGAAGGCATTCAGCCTGGGAGATCGCCGGGCGCGGCCCGGCGCGAGGTCAGCGTGAAGCGGCCTGGGCGGTGCCGCTGTCGAGCGCGGCTTCGCCGCGGGCGGCACCGCCGTAATCGTTGATGGTGTTGAAGCGGACCCTGGCGTCGGGGCCTTGCGGCACCTCGCCGGTCAGCGGAAAGCTCCTGGTTTCGCCCGGACCGATCATGCCGCCGTCTTCAAAGCGGGCGGTCCTGCCGCCGCCGACCAGTTCGATCTTTGAAAAGGAAACGTGATACGCGCTCGGGTTGCTGCCTTCCAGCGCAGGCTTGCCGTCGGCCTGGACCAGGCGCCAGCGGATCATGGCCGGCGCTTCCTCGGCCCTGCCCTTCAGGCCGGCGGGACGGAAGAACAGCTTGATGCGCGAGCGAAACGCCAGTTGCAGCTTGTTGGTATCGGCCTGGTCCGCGCCCGGCTTGGGCGGGATCTCGAGCACGTTGAGCCAGAACACGGATTCGCGGTTCTGCGCCAGCGGCTCGCCGGTGTAGAGGATGCGGAGCGTCTGGCCCTTGCCCGGGTCGATGCGCGACACCGGCGGCGTCACGGTGAACGGCACCTCGATGGCTGCGGGCGCGGCCTTGGCATCGCCCTTGTCGATCCATGCCTGCGTCAATGCAGGAACCTTGCCTTCGTTGGTCAGCTTGATGGTGGTCTCGCTCTCCTGCGCGCGATAGATGACCCGCGTACCGGCGATGACCACGGAGGCCTGCGCTTGCACTGCATTCAGGAGTCCCAGCGCAACAACGCCGGCGTAAATCAGGGACTTGATCGTCATGTTCTTGCTGGCAGCGGTCGCCAGCTCGGGTGAACCGGCAGCCGGATCGGCCGCCAAATTGATTTACCGGCGCGACGTCAGCTAGTGCAAGGCGCGGAGCGCGCCGGTATCACGCTCCGCGCCTGGGGCACGAGGCTTACTCGTAGGCGATGGAGTACATCACGCTGGAGTTGGCGGCACCAGGAGTGGCCTTGCCGGTAGCGTAGTACTGCGCGTAGTACCACAGCGTGGCCGCGCCGTTGGAAATGGGAACAGATTTCGAGTTCTGCGCCGAATCGGTGAAGCCGGCCTTGATCGCGGTGTTGGCGGTGCCGCCGTTCAGCAGCCGGATCTGCACGTTCTCTGCGCCGCCCGCCTCCAGGATCAGGTTGCCGGTGGTGGCATCGGTGGTCGGGCCTGCCTCGAAGAACGTATGCACGCTACCGCTGTCCGGCGTGCAGTCGGTCAGCTCGATGTAGAAGGGCGTCTGTCCGGCTGTGTTGCCGGGCGCGTTCAGGGTCGAGGTCGAGACCGTCGGCAACTGTACAGCAAAGCTGGCTTCGCCGGGGCCTTTGCCGTTGCCGTTGATCTTGCAGGACTGGCCGATGACATTGCCATTGAAAGTAATGGTGCCATCGACGGCATGCGCAGACTGCACGCCCATGGTGGTACCGGCGACGATCAGAGCGGCGAGAAGCTTGTTTTTGGTCATGATGGGGTGATTCAGAGGTTGGTAGGTCAATGGCTTGCGGATCCGGCGGATCCCGCCTGCCCCGTGCCGCGTGCAACTGCCGATCAGCTTGTGCAGTTCCGGCCGCCCCGGGGACAAGGTGGAATATAGGGATGGGGCTTAATGCCACCAATCAGGCAAGCCTTAGATCTTGTTCGGAATTTTCCCTTTGACATGCCAGCATCACGCCATGATGCGTTGACACCACCGGCAGCCCCGTTGCAGGGCCGCCGCTGCGCGCGTCAGGCCTGGCGCGGCAGGCGCACCGATACCGCCAGCCCGCGCGGCTGCGCGTTGCGGGCCGATACCGTGCCGCCATGCGCCGCGATGCCCGCATGCGCGATGCTGAGCCCGAGCCCGGCGCCGGCCGGATGGCCCGGGCCGCTGCGCACGCGATAGAACGGCTCGAACAGGCTCGCCAGCGCTTCGGCCGGCACGCCGGGGCCGCCGTCGACGATATCGAGGCGGATCTCGTGCGCGTCGGCCCGCAGCGTCACGCTGACCGGCGCCGCCGGGTCGGTGTAGCGGATGGCGTTGCGCAGGATGTTCTCGATGGCGCTGCCCAGCGCCGCGGCATCGGCGTCGAAGACCAGTTCTTCGGGCGTGCTCCAGTGGATCGCCACGCCGCGGGCCGCGGCCTCGAAGCGGGCATCGGCGACGATCACGTCGACCAGTCCGGCAAGGTCGATGGGGCTGCGCACCGGCGTCATCGCATGCAGTCGCGCCAGTTGCAGCGTGCGCTCGACCAGGGCATCGAGCCGCCCGGTCTCGCGCTCGATGCGGTCAAGCTGCAGCGCTAGCGTGGCATCGCGGCGGCGCGCCAGCTCCAGCGACAGGCGCAACCGCCCCAGCGGCGAGCGCAGCTCATGCGCAATATTGCGCAGCAACTGCTCGCGCCAGTCCACCAGGCGCTGCAGCCGATCGGCCATGGCATCGAAATCGCGCGCCAGCTGGCCAAGCTCGTCGGCGCGGCGGGCCAGCACCGGTGGCGTGCGCGTGGCCAGCTGCCCTTCGGCGAGCGCCTGCGTGGCTTCGCGCAGGCGCCGCACCGGGCCGGTCACGTGCCGCGTCAGGGCCCAGCACAGCGGCGCCGACACCGCCAGCGCGAACAGGCCCAGCGCCAGCGCCACCGGCGACAGGTGCAGCACCTCCCAGCGCGACGAGTCGAACGGCAGGAACAGCAGCAGCACCTCGCCGCCGTCCGGCAGCGCGATCGGTTGCGGGTCCCACCACGACACGCGCGCGCCGGGCCGCGGCACATGCGCGGCCGCATGGCCGATCATGCCCGCGCCCCACATCGGCACGATGCGGTCGGCCAGATGGTTGCGCAGCCGCGCCGGCAACTGCCGGCCCAGCATGTCGTTCAGCGCATGGTCGACGATATAGACATCCAGCGCCGACGCGTACGAATCCATCGCCCGCAGCCAGCGCCGCAGTCCGGGGCGCCCCTGGGTCCGCGCCACCTCGACCGCGTCTTCGGTGAGCGCGGCGGGGCTCAGGCCGTCGAGCGCCGCGAAGCGGTACCAGGCCACCGCCGCCGTCAGCGCCATGCCGATGCCGACGATCGCGGCCATGCCCAGCCAGAACGCCAGGAAGTTGCGCCAGAACAGCGGCAGCGGAAACAGCGCGCGCACGCGGCGCCAGCCGTTCACGGCGCCTGCACCAGCAGGTAGCCCTGGCCGCGCAGGTTGCGGATCCGCAGCGGCGAGGCCGTGCCGTCCAGCGCCAGCTTGCGGCGCAGCGCGCTGACGTGGGTGTCGAGGCTGCGGTCGTAGCGCTCGGGAGCGCGTCCCAGCGCGAAGCGCCCGATCTCTTCCCGCGTGACCACGCGGCCCGCCGAACGCATCAGGATTTCCAGTACGCGCTGTTCCGCGCCGGTCAGCGTGGCCTGCGCCGGTCCGTGCATGGCTTCGCCGGAGGCCAGGTTCAGGCGCAGCGCGCCGGCCTCCAGCCACGGGCTGGCGCCGGTGGCCGGCGTGGCGCACTGGAACCGGCGCAGCACCGCGTGCATGCGTGCGCGCAGTTCGCGCGGGCTGAAGGGCTTGCTCAGGTAGTCGTCGGCACCGAGTTCCAGCCCGAGCACGCGGTCGGTCTCGTCGCCATGCGCGGTAAACATGATCACCGGGCGCTGCGAGCGCGCGCGGTGCAGCCGCAGCAGCTCCAGGCCGTTGCCGTCGGGCAGCATCAGGTCGAGCAGCGCGACGTCGTAGTCGTTGCGGGCCAGCAGGGTCTCGCCCTGCTCGCGGGTGTGCGCCAGCGTGACGGTGCAGTGGTCGGGCTCCAGGTATTCGCGCAGCATCTGCGCCAGTTCCAGGTCGTCGTCGATCAGCAGCACGCGCGCGGGCGGCGTGTGAGAGCACATCAGCATGCAGCTTGCCGGGGCCCTGGCGGGCAAGGAGCGGGCCGCCGGCCTCCGGTTCCGTCAAGAAACGTCAAGAAAACAAAAGCTTTCCAAAGTGACTGGTTAGCAATTTGCATCCCCGATTCTAATATGAGAATGATTGTTATTTGCATACAGCGGGGAAAATAATGAAGGACAGGCAGGCCGCCGGAAGCGGGTGGGCATTGAAGGCGGCAGCACGGGCAGTGGTTGGGACGGCAGCAACGGGGGGCACGCCGAGGGGTCAATGGGTGACCGGCCTGGCGGCAATATGCGCGGCCTCGGGCATGACCGGGGCGTGGGCCCAGGCGCAGGACCCCAAGACGGAAGCCACCCTCGCCACCGTGGTGGTGACCGCGGCGGGCAGTGCGCAGGATATCCGCGATGCACCCGCGTCGATCAGCGTGGTCACGCGCTCGGAACTGGAAAACAAGGCTTACCGCGACATCAACGACGCGCTGGTCGAAGTGCCGGGCGTGATCGTCAGCGGCGGCGGCGACCGCACCGATATCAGCCTGCGCGGCATGGGCGCCAAGTACACCCAGGTGCTGATCGACGGCAAGCGCCAGAGTTCGCGCGAGACCCGCACCAATTCCGACTCGTCCGGCGTCGAAAGCAGCTGGACCCCGCCGCTGGCCGCGATCGAGCGGATCGAGGTGGTGCGCGGCCCGATGTCGTCGCTGTATGGGTCCGATGCCATGGGCGGCGTGGTCAACATCATCACGCGCAAGGTGCCGAAGCAATGGACCGGCGAGCTGCGCGGCGATGCCACGCTGCAGCAGCACAGCGACTCGGGCAACCAGTACCAGGGCAACTTCTACCTGGCCGGGCCGCTCAAGAGCGACCTGCTCGGGCTGCAGCTGTACGGCCAGAGCACGCACCGCATCGAGGACGAGATCGACCACGGCTTCCGCGGCCGCCGCGCCGAGAGCCTGACCGCCAAGCTGGCGCTGACGCCCACGCGCCAGCACGACATCGTGTTCGAAGCCACCGGCATGCGCCAGCAACGCAGCGAGACCCTGGGCAAGACCGTGCCGCCGCTGCCGCCGGGCACGCCGTGCCCGCGCACCGGCTGCCCCGCGTCGTCCGAGACCGACTACCGCAGCGAGAAATACGCGTTGTCGCACACCGGCCGCTGGGGCTTCGGCGTCTCCGACAGCTATATCCAGCAGGAGGAGTTCGACAACCGCAGCCGGCAGATGAAGATCAAGAACCTGGATGCGCGCACCAGCTGGGCCATGCCGCTGGGCAACCACATGCTGTCGGTCGGCGCCGAATACCTGAACCAGCGCCTGAACGACCAGACCGGCAACCAGATCGCGGGCGGCCCGAACCGGGTCGAGCGCTACCAGTGGGCGCTGTTTGCCGAGGACGAATGGCGCCTCGCAAAGAGCTTTGCGCTGACCGGCGGCGTGCGCATGGACCATGACCAGAACTTCGGCCAGCACTACAGCCCGCGCCTGTACGGCGTCTGGCACGCGGCCGAGCGCTGGACCGTCAAGGGCGGCGTGTCCACCGGCTTCCGCGCGCCGGACCTGCGCCAGACCGTGGCCGGCTGGGGCCAGACCAGCCGCGGCGGCAATATGTACGGCAATCCGGACCTGAAGCCCGAGACCATGGTGTCGCAGGAGCTGGGCCTGCTCTACGACAAGGGCAACGGCCTGCAGGCCGGCGTGACGCTGTTCAACAATGACTTCAAGGACAAGATCACGCGCGTGGCCTGCCCGCCCACGCAATGCACCGACGGGCCCAACAAGTTCGGCGCCGCCCCGACCACGTACATGAACGTCGACCGCGCCTACTCGCGCGGCGTCGAAGCCAGCCTGCGCTGGCCCATCGCGCAGGCGTGGTCGCTGACCGGCAGCTATACCTACACCCGCTCGGAACAGAAGTCCGGGCAGTACCAGGGCCAGCCGCTGAACCAGTTGCCGATGCACCTGCTGGTGGCCACGCTGAACTGGCGCCCGTCGGAAAAGATCAACGCCTGGGCCCGCGTCAACTATCGCGGCAAGGAAAGCCAGCCCATCACCGGGCCATCTTCCAGCACCGTGGTGGCGCGGTCATACACCTTCGTCGACCTGGGCGCGACCTATGCGCTGACCAGGAACGTGTCGGTGTTCGCCGGCATCTATAACCTGTTCGACAAGCAGGTGAACTACACCGACTACGGCTATGTCGAGGACGGCCGACGCTACTGGATGAGCGTGGCGGTCAAGTTTTGAATGATGGGGTTTTGAGGTTTGGGGCACGGTACCCTCACCTCGAAGCCCCCACATCATCCGCGCGGCACGTTGCCGGCACCTCGCCGTAGCGTGCCATCATCGCCCCGGCCACCGCATTGGTCCACCCAAACCCGTCCTGCAGCGGATACTCGCCGCCGCCGCCGCCCTGTGCAGCGCCTTCGATACGCCGGATGCGGTATTTCTCGACCAACTTGCATTCGTGGGTGTACAGGCTGGCCACTGTGGCCAGCCAGCGTTGCGCGATCTCGCGCGCCAGGGCCTCGTGCCCATAGCGCTCCAGGCCGCATACCGCCAGCCACTGCAGCGGCGCCCAGCCATTGGGCTGGTCCCATTGCTGGCCCGAGGTGCACTCCGTGGTGGCCAGGCCGCCGTCGACCAGCAGCCGCTCCTGCACCGCCTGCGCCACCGCTTGCGCCTGCGCCGCACTGGCCAGGCCGAGATAGAGCGGCATCACGGTGGCCGCGGTCAGGTACCGGCGCGGTGCGCCACGGCACCAGTCGTAGTCGACGAAGACGCCCGCGGCGCCGTCCCACAGGTATTGCAGGATCGCCGCCTCGCGCCGCTGCGCCGCGGCGCGATAAACCTCCGACGCGGCATCGCCGGCCTGCTCGCACAGCGCGGCGAGCCGCGTTTCCAGGTGCCACAGCAGCGCATTGAGGTCGACCGGCAGCATCGCCGTGGTGCGGATGGTGGCCAGGTCGGCGGGCTGGCCGGCGCGCGGGTCCGGTGCATCGAGCCAGCGCGAGCTGAAGTCCCAGCCCGACTCCGCTGCGGCGCGCAGGTCGCGGAACACCATATGGTGCGGGCGGCCACTGCGCAGCGCGGTCTCCATGTCTTCCAGGAAGGCCTCCTCGCGCGGCCATGGGCGATCGTCCCAGTAGCGGTTGAGCAGCGCGCCGTCGGGCAGGCACACCACGCGGCGGTGCGCGTGGCCGGGGCACAGGCGCTCGGCGCCGTCCATCCAGAAGGCATATTCGCGGCGCAGCTGCGGCAGGAAATCGAGCGCGCTGGCCAGTTGCTCGCGCTCAAGCAGGTCCACCATCAGCGCGAACACCGGCGGCTGCGAGCGGCTCAGGTAGTAGTTGCGGGTGCCGTTCGGCACCAGGCCGTAGGTGTCGATCAGGTAGGCGAAATTCCGCGTCATCTCCACCATCAGGTCGCCGAGCCCGCTGCGGGCCAGCCCCTGCATGGTGAAGTAGGAATCCCAGTAATAGAGTTCACCGAAGCGCCCGCCCGGCACCACGTAGCGGTGCGGCAGCGGCAACAGCGACGACAGCGGCGGATGGGCCACGGGCGCGCGCGTCAGCACCGGCCACAGGCTGTCGATATGCTCGCGCAGGGTGCTGTCGGGATCGGACACGTAGTGGCTGTCCGGCACCGTGGCGCGCGTGAAATACGCCTGCACGAAATCCGCCAGCGAGAAGCCGGGCGTGACGCGCGCCTCGCGATAGCGCGCCACGATCAGGTCGGGGTCGCAGTTGGGAATGCAGTCCGGGAAGGTCTTGCTGTCGGCGAACAGGCCGCTGTGCTGGACGTCGACGAACAGCTCGCAATAGCGCGCCGCGGGCGACAGCATGTCGGCGCAGGCGCAGCCCGGCAGCGTGTGCGGCGGCGGGCAGTCGCGGTGCGTGATCAAGTGCGGCTGCGCCGCCCTGTGGATCTTGCCGGGCGCCGCGGCCGGGCCGGCCACGGCGCCAGCCCCGTCGGGCGTGGCCGGGGCGCTGCGCGGCACCGTGCTGCCGCTTGCGGCGGCGGGCGACGGCGGCACCGCGGATTCGGTATCAGGCTTGCCGGTCGGCCGCATGGACGCCTCCTTGTACCGGCCGCGGCCGGCTCCGATGTTTAGAAATAGGAGCCGCGCCGCGCATCGTAAGTTTCGCCGCCGGGCCGCAAAGCGGCGCATGTGCCACGCCGGGACCAGCCCATGCGTGCTACACCTCCTTCTCGCCGTGCTGCACCGGGATCGCCGGCGCGGCCTCGCGCACGCCCAGCTGCATGAAGATCCAGGCCGACGCGCAGGTGATCAGCCCCATGCAGATAAAGGTGGCATGGAAGGCCGGCAGCACCGCGGCGGGATCCCCGCCAAAACGGTGCTGGAACGTCGCCAGCAACGCTCCCGCCGCCGTCACCGCCAGGCTCATCGACAGCATCTGTACCATCGACAGCATGCTGTTGCCGCTGCTGGCGCCGGCGCCGCTCAGATCCTTCAGCGTGACCGTGTTCATCGCCGTGAACTGGATCGAATTGACCATGCCGAACAACGCCAGCAGCGGCACCAGCAGCCACAGCGGCAGCTGCGGCGTGATCAGCGCAAAGGCCGCCATCACCACGCCTACCACGAAGGTGTTCGACACCAGCACGCGCCGGTAGCCATGGCGCTGGATCAGCCGCGTGGCAAGCCGCTTGGACGCCATGCCGGCGGCGGTGACCGGCAGCATCATCAGGCCGGCGTCGAGCGGCGCATAGCCCAGGCTGACCTGCAGCGTCAGCGGGATCAGGAACGGCATCGAGCCGTTGCCGATGCGCGCGAACAGGTTGCCCAGCAGCCCGACGCTGAAGCTGTGGATGCGGAACAGCCGCAACGGGAACAGTGGCTGCTTGCGGCGGTTGGCATGCAGCCCGTAGGCGGTCAGCGCGGCCATGCTGGCGATCAGCAGCATCAATACGGTGGCGTGCTGGAAGCCCAGCCCGGCCAGCCCGTCGAGCGAGAACGACAGCGCCAGCATGGCGGTGGCCAGCAGCAGGTAGCCGGCGATGTCGAAGCGGCCGACGCCGGCCAGTCGCGCATTGGGCATGTAGCGCACGGTGGCGAGCGCGCCCAGCACGCCGACCGGCACGTTGATCAGGAAGATCCAGTGCCACGACAGCGCCTGCGTCAGCCAGCCCCCCAGCGTGGGGCCGATCAGCGGGCCGATCATGCCGGGGATGGCGACGAAGCTCAGCGCCTGCAGGTACTGCTCGCGCGGGAAGGTGCGCAGCACCGAGAGCCGCCCCACCGGCAGCAGCATCGCGCCGCCCACGCCCTGCACCACGCGCGCGCCGATCAGGAAGTTCAGCGTCGGCGCATAGGCGCACAGCAATGAGCCGGCCACGAACAGCGCGATCGCGGTCTGGAAGATGGTGCGGGTGCCGAAGCGGTCGGCCAGCCAGCCCGAGGCCGGGATGATCACCGCCATCGTCAGCGAGTAGGCGATCACCACCGACTGCATCCGCAGCGGGCTCTCGCCCAGGCTGTGCGCCATCGACGGCAGCGCGGTGTTGACGATGGTCGAGTCCAGCGTCTGCATGAAGAAGCCGACTGCCACCACCCACAGCATGATGCGGCGGGTGCGGTCGTCGGGCGCGGGCGAGGTCATGGTGCGGCTCCGGGTCCGGCCGGCGCCACGGTGACCCGCGCGCCGGCCAAAGCTAGCACCTTAAAGGGCAACGACCGCCGAGGCAATCGGCGCCAGGCTTACAGCGCGGCTCGCAGCCCGATGAAGAAGCGCCGGCCCGGTGCCGGCTCGAAGTAGCGCCCGTTGGCCTCGTTGACGATGACCGAGCCGAGGTAGCGCCGGTCGGCCAGGTTGTCGATGCGGCCGAACAGGTAGAAGCGCGTCGGGCCGATGCGGAAGGCATAGCCGGCGCGCAGGTTGATCACGGCATAGCCCGGCGCCGCCTGCGTGTTGAGGTCGTCGGCATAGACCCGGCTGTCGACACGCAGCTCGGCCCCCAGCGTCAGCGGCGCGAGCGGCCGCCACGACAGCTCGGCGGCCAGGCTGTGGCGCGCGGTGCCGGGCAGGCGGTTGCCGGCCGCCACCGCCTGCCCCTGCGCATTGATAAAGCCATCACCGAAGTACGCATCGAGCCAGGTATAGGCCAGCCCCGCCTCGATCCGGCTGCCGCCGCCCTGGCCCGGCGTGCCGACCTGGTGGAGAAAGCCCCCGCGCCAGCCCAGCTCCAGGCCGCGCCGGCGCACGCCGCTGACGTTCTGGTAGACGGTGCGCCCGGCGTTGTTCGATTGCGGCACCACCTCGTCATGGCTGTCGGCATCGAACAGCGCCGCTTCCAGGCGCTGTCCCGACCCTTGCCACTTGATGCCGATCTCGCCCTGGCGGCTGGTCGATGCCTGCAAACCCAGGTTGCTGCCAACGCCACCGGGGCCGTAGGCGACCTCGGTCAGCGTCGGGGTCTCGAAGCCGCGGCCGAGGTTGGCGTAGACGTTGAGCGAATCCAGCGCATGCCAGACCACGCCGAGCACCGGGCTGACGTTGCTGTAGCTGGCGTGGCCGCTGTCGTCGGGGCTGGCCGCGGTGATGAAATGGTCGTCGATGCCCAGCCGCACCCGGCTCACGCGCGCGCCGCCCACCAGTTGCCAGGCCGGATGGAAGCTCCAGTCGAACTGCGCGAAGGCGCCGAGGTCGGTCGCGGTATTGGTCTCGTCGCGGCGCAGCGCCCCCTGCGTGCCGTTCTGGTTCACGTAGCCGTTGCGGCCATCGCGCATGCCGTTGGCTTCGAGTCCGGCGCTCCACAGCAAGGGCAGACCCGCAGCCGTGGTGGTGCGCCGGCTCCACGACAGCGCCGCACCGCCGAAGGTGCGGTCGAGGTCGACGATGCCGCCGGACGACGTCGGCGCGGCGCCGCTGAAGCCCAGCCGCTGGTACAGGTTGCGCGTGCCGCCGTACAGCCGTGCCGACAGGCTGTCGGTGCCGCTGAGCTGGTGGTCCACCACCACCCCTGCCTGGGCCTGTTCGACGGTCTTGCCGGTATCGAACTGCGTGGCCGCGGCCACCGCCTGGCGCGGGTTGGCATCGGCCTGCGCGCGGGTCAGGCCAAGCGGGTCCTGCGCCAGCGGCTGGTTGAAGTAATTGAACTGGCCGGTCACGCGCGTGCCGCTGGCCGGCTGCGCCACCACCCTGGCATTGAGCTGGTAGCGGCGTGCCGCGCTGTGCTCGCGATAGCCGTCGGTCTGGTAGGTCCACGCATCGAGCGAGCCGCCGAGCCGCTCATTGCCGCCGGCCAGCGCCACGCCGGCCTGCCACTGGCCGTCGGAACCGAAGCCAGTCGAAGCGCGCCCGGTGAACCCGTCCTTGGGCGGATCGGGAGTAAACACCTGCACCACCCCGCCCGAGGCATTGCCATACAGCTGCGCGAACGGGCCGCGCAGCACCTCGACCCGGCTGGCATTGGCGAGATCCGCCGTCGACGCCTGGCCCTGCCCATCCGGCATGGTGGCGGGAATGCCGTCGACATACAGCCGCACGCCGCGCACGCCGAAGGTCGAGCGCGTGCCGAAGCCGCGCACCGCCAGCTGCAGGTCCTGCGAATAGTTCTGCCGGTCGCGCACCGCCACGCCGGGCACGCCGGCCAGCACCTCCGACAGGTTCACCAGCGGCGTGGCGCTGCGCAGCGGGTCGACCGGCACGCTGTCGACCGCGGCGGGCGCGTCGAAGCGGCGCTGCTCGCTGCGCGTGGCGCTGACCACCACGTCCGGCAGGGTCTCGCCGGTGGCCGCGGCAACGGCCGTGCCGGGCGCGTCGGCCGCCCGCGCGGCGGCGCTGGCCAGCAGCATCGCCGCGCACGCCAGCGTCGAAAGGGTCGGGAAACGATGAAGGGAGCGGCGCTGCTGCCGCATCGCCGGGATCTGCCTGCCGCCTGGGTTCATGGGAATCGGAAGCGGTTGGGGGCGCGAAGTCGGGCAGCGCCGGGGCGTGGGTGGATATGGCGCAACTTTATCCCGGCCGTGGCGCGATGGCTACGCGCCAAGGCGCGGGGAAAACCCGTGGACCGGCGCCGGGGACACTACGCATCCAACATTCAGAAAATTTCAACAACTTATTTCGGAACCGCCCCAGCTGGTGCCGCTTCGCGCCCCTACACTTCCTCCACCAGCCGCTGCAGCCCGCAAACTTCCACCCAGGCAATGCAGCATAACGATATTCAGATTTTCGAAATCAAAAGGATCGAAATCATGACCACCGCCTCCACCCGCGTTGCCATCGTCTACCACAGCGGCTACGGCCACACCGCGCGCCAGGCCCAGGCCGTCGCGCGCGGCGCCGGCAGCGTCGCGGGTGCCGAAAGCCTGCTGATCCCGGTCGAGGACATCGACCAGCACTGGGATACGCTGGAACAGGTCGACGCCATCATCTTCGGCGCGCCGACCTACATGGGCAGCGCCTCGGCCCAGTTCAAGGGCTTTATGGACGCGACCTCGCGCAATGTGTTCGCCAAGGGCGGCAAGTGGGCCAACAAGGTCGCCGCCGGCTTTACCAACGCGGCCTCGCGCTCCGGCGACAAGCTGGCGACGCTGCAGCAGATCGCGATCTTCGCGGCGCAGCACGGCATGCACTGGGTCAACCTGGGCCTGACTTCGGGCCACAACAATTCCAGGTCGACCGAGGATACGCTGAACCGCCACGGCTTCTTCCTCGGCGCGGCCGCGCAGTCGGATGCGGATGTCAGCGCCGAGGTCGCGCCGCCGCCCGCCGACCTGCGCACCGCCGAACACCTGGGTGCGCGCGTGGCCGAAGTCGCGCAGCAGCTGGTCGCGGGGCGGCAGGCGCTGGCGGCGCTGAAGGAAGCGGCCTGAGGCCGCGTAAGGGCCGTGTCACGGCCGGGCCAGCCGGGCCCGGCACCGCCACAGCAGGCCCAGCAGCACCGCGGCCAGTGCCAGTTGCTGCAGCCCGGCGCGCCACACCGCATGCCAGCGGGGGTTGTCCACCCAGGCGAAGCGCGGCGCGTTGGCGTAGTCGTGCAGCGCCACGCCGTGATAGCTCATGATGCGCGGCACGAAGAACGCGCGCCATTCGGCTTCGTAGCGGTTCACCTGCGCCATGAAGCGGGCGTAGCGCGGGGCGTCGTGCCCCGCCAGCCGGTCGGCCGCGAGCAGCAGTGACAGCGGCGGCGACAGCCAGGCCCAGCGTTCCGCACGCTCGAAGCGCTGCGCGCGCACGCGCTCGAATTCGGCCGCGATCGGCTCGATGCGCGCGGCCTGGTCGAGATAGCGCGGCATGAATGACACCGGCCAGCTGTGCTGGCGCGGCGCGGCCGGCGCCCATTGCGGATTGGCGCGGTACCACGCCCGCACCAGGTCCGCCGCGGCAGCTTCGGCCTCCTGCTGGGCGGCGCGCACCTGCACGATCGCAGCCAGCCGCGACGGCATCGGCGCCATGCGGTCGGTCGCCGCCGCGATTACGGCCGGTGCGCCGAAGGTGATCACCGCCCACAGGCCCAGGCCGGCCAGCACGGCCGTGGCGGCGGAACCCGGCAGCAGGTTCAGCCATGCGCTCGCCGCACTCCAGAACAACACGAACGCGCTCAGGCAGAACACCCACGCGCCGAAGGCGCGCAGCGTCGCCGCCGGATCCAGCAGGAACGCCAGCAGCGAAGCCAGCACCGCCACCGCCCACACCGCACCCGCCCGCACCGCCATCCCGGCAAGCAGCAGGCGCCAGCCGGCCGCGCCCTGCGCCAGCGACATTCGCCACGTGCCGTGCTCGCGCTCGCCCTGGACCATGCCCGCGCACAGGCACACCAGCAGCAGCGGCACCAGCAGCGCCAGTGCCGTCGCCAGGTCCGCCATGCCGTAGCGCTGCAGCAGCGGATTGCCCAGCTTCTCCTCGTTGCGGGCGTCGGTATGGCGGCTTTCCACGGTGACGCGGATGGCCGGCGGCAGCAGCTCTAGCATGCCGCTGGCCAGCGCGCGGCCGCCGGCGGCGGGCAGCAGCGCCGCAGGCGCGTGCGCGCGGGCAAAACGGAACGCCGCCATCGCGGCCTGGTCCCCCGCGGCCGGCAACGGCTGCGCGCCGGCCTGGCGCAACGCTGCCTGCGCGCCGGCTTCCAGCTGCTGGAACTTGCCATGCCAGGCGCGCGCGCCCAGCCCCGATGCCACCGCGCAGGCGCACATCACGGCAGCGCACAGCAGCAGCGCCCAGCGGGCGCCACGCGCGCCCCACAGGGCGCGCCATTGGGCCGCCAGCAGGCGCCCGGTCGGTCTGATCTGGTTCATGGCCGCATCCTCCGCAGGCAACCGTAAAGCCCGGCCAGCGCCACCGCACACCACCACAGCAGGCAGGCGATCTCGGGCCATGCCGCGCGCAGCGCGAAGCCCGCCGGGGGCATGGTGTAGTCAAAGGGCCGGATCGCGCGCCACAGCGACGCGCCCGCATACTTGTCGTCGAACGAGGTCAGGCCGCGCGTATGGCTGGCATCCCAGCTATCGATGGCGGTATTGACGGTCTGCCGATAGCGTTCCGCGGCGGCCTCGTAGTGGCGCTGGTGCGCCAGGTCGGTGCCGGCCATCTTCATCGCAAAGTTGCGCATCGCCAGCGTCGGGCTCAGCAGCGCGGCCGCGCGCATCACGTTCTCCTGCGCCGCGTAGCGCTGCCACAGCGCATCGAAATGCAGGGCGTGGACGCGGTCGGCATAGGCGTCGCGATGCAGCCGGCGCAGCGGCGCCGCCCCCACCGGCAAGTCTGCCAGGCGCGTCACGCCGTAGCGCGCCAGCAGCGCCGCGTCATGGCGCGCGGTGCGTGCCTCCAGGTTGCCGTCGCCCGGCAGCCCCTCCAGGTAGTCGTGCTGGATCCCGGCCCAGAACGCTTGCGCCGATGGCAGCGGCACCGCATGCCGTGCCAGCGCCGCGCCCGCGCCGGGGATGACGAAGACAAAGGCCAGCCACAGCCCGGCCAGCGCCAGCAACGCGCTCCGGCCGTCGGCCATCCACGCCGACACCGCCAGCCCCAGGCCCGCCAGGACCGCCGTGTAGAGCAGGTAGCCGGCGCCGAGGCCGGCGGCGCGCCACCACACCCCGGCATCGAGCGTACCCTGCGCATGGCTGGCCACCACCGGCGCCAGCGCCAGCACGACCGAAAATCCGGCGAAGCCCGCGGCCAGCGCCAGGAACTTGCCCGCCAGCAGGCTCTTCGGCGCCATGCCGGCGCCATGCAGCATGCGCAGCGTGCCGCGCTGGCGCTCGCCGCTGACGGCATCGAAGCTGACCGCCAGCACCAGCAGCGGCAACAGCGCAGCGAACACGAAGCCGGCGCTCAGGTCGCCAAAGCGCGCCGCGGGCAGCGCGTCCTGCGCCGGCTCGAAGCGCGCGAGATTGCGCCGGTGCGGCTCCAGCCACAGCGCCTGGCCGAAGTAATCGCCCAGTCCGGGCTCGATCGCCGCCAGCGCCGAGGCCGGCCGGAACGCATACAGGCCAAAGTGCGCGCCGCGATGCGGATGCTTGTCGCCCTGGTCGTCCCACTGCTGGCGCGTCGCCGCGGCCGCCTGCGCCATCTCGCCGGCGACCGTGGCATGCCGCTGCAGCGACACCAGCACGGCGATCGCCAGCACCACGGCACCGATGCCCAGCAGCGCCACGGCCCGCCCTTCCCTGACCATCGCCTTGAGTTCCTTGCGCAGCACGGCTCCGATCCTGATGCGGCTCCCGCTGCGCGTGCATGCGCCAGGTAGGCCGCGGTCAGCGCCTGGTGGTCGAGCGTGGACGCGTCGAACTCGGCCACCAGCACGCCGGCACGCAGGATGCCGATGCGGTCGGCCAGCTGCCTGGCATTGAACAGGTCATGCGTGGCCATCAGCACCGCCATGCCGGCATCGGCAGCAGCGCGCACGCTGCGCGCCATGTCGTCGGCGGCGGCCGGGTCCAGCCCCGAAGTCGGTTCGTCGAGCAGCAGCAGCGACGCCGACCTGGCCTGTGCGATCGCCAGCCCGACCTTCTGCCGCATGCCCTTCGAATAGCCGCTCACGCGCCGGCCCTGCGCCTCGTGCGCCAGGCCAGCGCGGTCCAGCAGCGCGGCGGCGTCGGCGCGCGACAGCGCAATCCCCGCCATCGCGCAGAAATAGTCCAGGTTCTCCACGCCGGACAGATAGGGGTACAGCGCGACATTCTCCGGCAGGTAGGCCACGCGCCGCCTGACCGCCACCGCATCGTCCGCCGGCGACAGCCCGTCCACGCGCACCATGCCGCCGGCCGCCGGGACAAAGCCCAGGATCGCGTCGATGGTGGTGGTCTTGCCCGCGCCGTTGCCGCCCAGCAAGGCATAGACGCGGCCCGTGGGCACGCAAAGCTGCAGGCCGTCGACCACGCGACGGCCGTCGCGCAGGACCACCAGGTCACGGATTTCAAGCATCTGGTATCTCCGTCGGGCAGTTAGAAGAAGTAGCGCGCCGCCATGCCGAACTGCCATTTCGGCTGCGGCGACACCAGCAGTCCGGCCGCCGCGCCATAGGCGGCCTCGGTCGAGAACCGGTGCGGCTGCAGCACCGCGAACAGCGACAGCTGGTATTGCTTCCAGTCCAGCACCCCGCGCAGGTCGAAGCGCGTGTAGGCCGGCATGAAGCGCAGCTGGGTCTGCGGCGTTCCCATGTAGTACGGGATGCCGGTGGTCAGGTAGGCGTCGGCATTGACGGTCAGCTGCACGCCCTGCAGCCGCTGCCGGTACTCCGCCCCCAGCTTGAGCTGGTGGCGCGGCACCGACAGCCTGGCGCCGGTGTTGGGCAGCGGGTTGTTGGCTTCGGCCTGGATGATGTGGCCGTAGCTGGCATAGAGCGAGACCGGTCGCACCGGCCGCCAGCGCGCCTCGACCTCATAGCCCTTGCGGGTGGTGTCGCCCACCGAGCGGAACGAGCCGTCCGGCTGCCCGACGATCTCGTCCTCGTTGAGGGTGTAATAGGCCGCCGCGGTGACCGTCAGGTTGCGGGCCGGGGTCGCGGTGAAGCCCACGTCGTAGGACTTCACCTTCGACGGCGATACGTCATAGACCGACCCGCCGGGCGCGCCCAGCGGCCCGGGCGCGCCGCTGCTGCTGATCTGCTCGGCGGCCGGCGAGCGGAAGCCCTGGGCGACATTGGCGAACAGGTCGAGCCCGGGCAGCACGGTCCAGGCCGCGCCGAGCTTCGGCGTGGTCACCCCCTTGAAATAATCCGTGCTAGCTGCCGGCAGCTTGCGGTTGACGATGTCGTAGTCGAACCAGTCGCGCCGCAGCCCGGCACTCAGCTTGACCGAATCGACCGGCTTGAACTGCCCCTGCACGAACAGCCCGTAGGTCAGCAGGGTCAGCCGCTGGGCATTGACATAGTTGGCGGTCGGCACGCCGCGCAGCCAGATCTGCCGTTGCGCGTCGCCGTGGTCGCGGCGCACTTCGAGGCCGGCCATCAGCGCGGCGCGGTCGCCGAAGGTAACGTTGCCCGCCAGCCGGCCGCCAAAGATATTGCGGTCGTCGGAGCCGACGGTATGCTGCACGCTGCTGGTGGCGATGCCGCGCTCGCGCTCGAAGGCTTCGCCGTACAGCGTCGCGTACCAGCCTTCCTCGCCGTGCGCGGGCGCGCGGTTCAGCGCGAACATCGAGCGCTTGCCGCTGCCAAAGCCAGGCAGGCCGTACTGGGTCGAGCGCGGATCCACCTTGCCCGACTGCAGGTCGCTCAGCAGCAGGTAGCCGGCCGCCGTCGATTCGGCGCGATAGTGATTCAGGCGCAGGCTGTAGAGGCCTTCGCCGATGCGGGTCGACAGCTTCCAGAACAGGTTGTCGCGCTCGGTGCTGCCGTCATAGCGGTAGCTGTGGGTGCGGTACAGGTCGGCGACGAACAGCGACTGGATCGGTTCCGCCTCCGGCCGCAGCGCGTGGCGGCCCGACAGCACCAGGGTGGCGCGCTTGCCGTCGTAGCGGTCCAGCCCGATGCCGAAGCTGGACGGCACCTCGCCGGACTGGGTCTGGATCGGCACCGCGCCCGCGCGGTTCTGGTCGCCGTACAGCGCCGACACCGGCCCCTTGATGACGTCGATCTGCCCGATCATGTCCGGCGTCAGCCATTCCAGGAAGGCCGGACCGTGCCCCGCCCCCGCCTGGCTGGACGGCATGTTCTGCGGCACCCCGTCGACATAGACCGCGGTGTCGGCACCGTGCGTGCCCTGGGTGGCAAAGCCGCGCATGCGGAAGCCATTGCCGGTATCGCCCTGGTCGATATTGTTGGCGACCACGCCGGGAACGCGGCGGAACATGTTGGAGATGTCCCGGCCGATATTGATGGTGGCCAGCTCGTCGGCCGTGATCACCGACACCGCTGCCGGCAGGCCCGCGCTGTCGGTAGTGACGACGTTGCGCTGGTCGTGCGGCCGCTCGTCCTGCGTCGCCACCACGCTGACTTGGGGCAGCGTGGCGTGACCGGCTTCGGCCGAGGCGGCCGGACTGGCGACGCCCGCCGCCAGCGGCAACAGCGCGCAAGCGAAGGCGCGCGCGGTACCCGTGTTTTCGTTGTTGTTGTTCATGAACCCTTGCGGCGGCGCGACCGGCAGCCGCTGCGGGCACCGGGGGGGCCGTACCAAATCCAGACGTGAGCAAGCCGCCCGACTGCATGGCGGGCGCGGAATCAAACGTAAGCGGAAGGCGGCGCCGCGGCGATCAGCCGGCGGCGCAGGGCAGCGCGGGAGGCGCGCGCAAGGCAGGGGGAGAAAGGAAGCGGGTACGCCAGGGCGGCGTGGTGACATCGACCGGCCGGATCCGCGACAGCAAGCGCCGGATCACGCCCAGCAGCTGGGCCGCGAACGCGATGCACAGGAACAGGTGCAGCCGGGGCGAACACCACAGGCAATCGCACTCGGTCTCGTCGTCGGCGGGCGCACGCTCGGATCCGGTGGCGGCGGCGGCGTGGGACGGGTCCGCAGTCGCGGCCACGGCCGAGCTAGACGCGAGCGGCCGCGCTTCCGGCACTGCGTGCACGTGCGTCACCGCGGCCCACGCCTGCACGAGAACGAGCAGGAGCACGGCCCAGGCGAGACGCACGAGGTTCGCATGCAGACGCATTGAAGGTGGCGCTGGCGGTTTCGACGGGCGCCATCATAACGCAACTCAATTGCAAATGTAAGCCGCGCCGCTCGCCAGAAGGCTAAAGCCCTCGCCCCTCCCGTCCGTTAAGCAATGGGGTCGCAATGGCATTGCATGGGACGGAGACGGGGAGACAGAGATGCAGAATCTTGGCATTCGGATACGCCTGGGCGCGGCGTTTGGCGCCATGTGGTCGCTGATGGCGATCGGGACCGCGGTGGCCATGCCACGCATGCAGGACGCCGCCGATGCGCGGCGCCTGCTGATCGCGCTGGCCGCGGCCGCGCTATGCCTGGCGATAGGCGCGGTCTGGGGATTGTCGCGCAGCATCGAGGCGCCGCTGTCCGAAGCCGTCCACATTGCCGAAACCGTGGCGGCAGGCGACCTCAGCCAGGAGTTCAACACCGACCGCGGCGGCGAGTTCGGGCGGCTGCTCGGCGGGCTGGGCGAGATGGAGGACATGCTGACCGACCTGGTGACGCGCATCCGCACCGCCACCGACTCCATTACCGACGCCTCGCACCAGATTGCCGCCGGCAATACCGACCTGTCGCAACGTACCGAAGAGCAGGCCGCGGCGCTGCAGCAAACGGCATCGAGCATGGGTGAGCTGACCGCGATGGTGCAGCAGAACACCGAACGAGCCCGCGCCGCCAACGGCATGGCCGCCAGCGCCTCGGGCATCGCCGCGCGCGGTGGCGAAGTGGTCGGCAACGTGGTGCAGACCATGTCGGCGATCAGCGCCAGCTCGCGCAAGGTCACCGACATCATCGAAGTGATCGAAGGCATCGCCTTCCAGACCAATATCCTGGCACTGAACGCCGCGGTCGAAGCAGCGCGCGCCGGCGAACAGGGCCGCGGCTTCGCCGTGGTCGCGGGCGAGGTGCGCACGCTGGCCCAGCGCAGCGCCGCCGCGGCGCGCGAGATCAAGCAGCTGATCGACGATTCGGTGCAGCAGGTCGACAGCGGCTCGGCCCTGGTCGGCCAGGCCGGCGCCACCATGCAGGAAATCGTACAGGCGGTGGCCAGCGTCACCGGCCTGCTGGGCGAGATCACCGCGGCGTCGGAACAGCAAAGCGCCGGCATCGCCCAGGTCAACGAAGCGGTCGCACAGATGGACACCGTCACGCAGCAGAACGCGGCGCTGGTGGAGCAGGCAGCCAGCGCATCGCAGGCGCTGGCGGGACGGGCGACGGAGTTGCAGCAGGTGGTGGGAGAGTTCCGGCTGGATGCGGAGCCGGCATAGCCGGCCCGCTTGTGTGCTCCCTCTCCCGCTTGCGGGAGGGGAGCCACCAGCAAGCTGGTGGCTTTCAGTGAATCACGCCGTGACGCTCACCGGTAGAACCGCCTGTACTGCCGCGGCGAAACGGTCGACGATATTGTCGATATCCCGCGGCGTGCAAATGAACGGCGGTGCGAACAGCACGTGGTCGCCATGCACGCCATCGACGGTGCCGCCCATCGGATAAACCAGCAGCCCGTTCTGCATCGCCGCGGATTTCAGCCGCGCGTGCGTCTTCAGCGCGGGATCGAGCGCGGCCTTGCTGTCGCGGTCGGCGACGAATTCCACGCCGACGAACAGGCCGCGCCCCCGCACATCGCCCAGGTTGGGGTGGTCGCCCAGCGCCTCGCGCAGCCGGGTGCGCAGCTGCTCGCCGCGGGCCAGCACGTTGGCCAGCAGCTTGTCCTCGGCGATGGTGCGCTGCACCGCCAGGGCCGCGGCGCAGGCGGTAGCGTGGCCGATATAGGTATGGCCATGCTGGAAGAAGCCGCTGCCGCCGACAATGGCGTCATAGATCCGGCGCGTCGACAGCATCGCGCCGATGGGCTGGTAGCCGGCGCCGAGTCCCTTGGCGATGGTGACGATGTCAGGCACCACGCCGTCCTCTTCGCACGCGAACAGGTAGCCGGTGCGGCCCATGCCCGACATCACTTCATCGAGGATCAGCAGCACGCCATACTTGTCGCACACCGCGCGGATGCGCTTCAGGTAGTCGCCCACCGGCGGCACCGCGCCGGCAGTGGCGCCCACCACGGTTTCGGCGACGAACGCGGCGACGCCTTCGGGACCGAGGTCCACGATCTTCGCTTCCAGTTCCTCGGCCAGGCGCTGCGCATATTGCGCATCGCTCTCGCCCGGCAGCCGCTCGCGGTAGGCATAGCAAGGCGACACGTGGTGCGCCGGCACCAGCAGCGGCAGAAACGGCTCGCGCCGCCAGGCATTGCCGCCGATGGCGAGCGCGCCGAGCGTATTGCCGTGATAGCTCTGGCGGCGCGCGATGAAGTGGCGGCGCGCGGGCTGCCCCACCTCGACAAAGTACTGGCGCGCCAGCTTCAGCGCCGATTCCACCGCCTCGGACCCGCCCGAGACGAAATAGACATGGTCGAGATCGCCCGGCGCGGCCTGCGCCAGGGTCTGGGCCAGCGTCTCCGACACCTCGGTGGTGAAGAACGAGGTGTGTGCATAGGCGATGGTGTCGAGCTGCGCCTTGATCGCCTCGATCACGCGCGGATGGCCGTGCCCGAGGCACGACACGGCGGCGCCGCCCGAGGCATCGAGATAGCGCCGGCCGGTGCTGTCGATCAGTTCGATGCCTTGCCCGGCGACGGCAACGGGCAATTGCTGGCGTGGGTTGCGATGGAATACGTGGGTCATGATGAGGTGGTGGGTGGCAGTGCGCTCGGTCAAACGTTTGCAGTATAGGGGCACTGCCGCGGCCAATGCAACGTTTGTTTCAACCACCTCACAAATGCGCCATTCATTCGGGCAGCCTGCGAGCAAAGGCCGGCAAGCAAGACAATCTGCGTCACGCAACATTCGTTACACTCACCCAGAGATCGCCCTGCGCATCCGGCAATGAAAAAGGGCGGCAATGCCGCCTTTCAATGACCCGGCCGCTGCCGGCCAGCCTGTGCTAGCAGCCCTACCCGGGCGTAACGTCCTGCGACGCCCCCACCATCGTCAGCGCGTTGCCGTGCTCGTCCAGCGTGACCTCGCCTTCCTCGTGGATGTCGCGATGGCTGCCGTCCGGCAGCTGGATGCGGTAGTCGACGCGATACGGCGCCTTGTCGACGATGGCGGCGCGGATCGCGGCCTGCACGCGCGGGCGGTCCTCCTCGACGATCGACGCCAGGTAGCGCTCCATGGTCACCTTGAACGCCTGCGGGGCCCAGCCGAAGATGCGATAGGCCTCGTCGGTCCAGGCGCAATCGTCGGTCTGGATGTTCCAGTACCAGCCGCCCAGGTGGGCAATCTGCTGCGCCTTGGCCAACAGCGCCTCGCTCTGGCGCAGCGCGGCCTCGGCGCGGCGGCGCTCGGTGATGTCGAGGCTGACGCCGATCATCTTGACCGGGCGCTGGTCGAAATCGCGCACCAGCGTGGCCCGTGACGAGATCCAGCGCGTGTTGTCCTGATGCACCACGCGGAATTCCCACTCGTGCATTTCCTGCGCGCCCAGGGTGCGTGCCAGCACCTCTTTCAGCCGTGCCACGTCGCCGGGATGCACGCAGGCCCAGAAGTCGTCCATGTTGCGGATATGGCGGCCGAACAGCGAGACATCGTTGGAGGAATAGGTCAGGCCATCGGTCAGCACGTTCCATTCCCAGGTGACGATGCCCGAGACCTCCTGCGCAAACTTCATCCGCGCCTCGCTCTCCATGATCTCGGCGAGGTGCTTCTGGCGCAGTTCCTTGATATGCGGGTCGGACGCAGTGCTGGCCTCGAGGTCGGCGATGGCCTGTTCACCGTAGCGCAGCCACAGCCAGTTGACGCCCAGGAAGCGGGCCAGCGCCAGCAAGCGCTCGTACTCGATCTCGCCGCCGCGCGTCCACTTGTGCACGGCCGACGGCGACACCGACAGGGCCTCGGCGACCTGCTTGAGCATGATCCTTTTGCCTTCCAGCACCCCCTTCAGGCGCGTGGCAAAAGTGTCTTCGGTCATGGGCGCTCCTCCGCTTTTTTTCAACCGATGGTGAATTGAGTAACTCGAACCTTACACCATCCCCGGATTACGTGCGAATCCATAGATCGCCTCAATCTAAATAAGCGAATTCATCGCTTTTTTGAATTGCAACAACCCGGCCCGCCTCACTAGACTTCTCTTCACATCACCAGCAGTAATTTAATTTACTATTGGTGAATCGATAAAGCACCGACACTAACGAGGAGACACCCCATGCAAGAGACCGCCGCCCCCGTCTGCACCACGCCGCCGCTCGCCTACACGCTGCCAGCCCACTACTACACCTCGCAGGAAATCTTCGAGCAAGAGAAGAAGACCATCTTCGCGCGCAGCTGGGTGTGCGTGATGCACAAGAGCCAGGTGGCCGAGAACAACCAGTACGCCACCGCCCAGGTAGCAGGCGAGAACATCTTCGTGGTGCGCGGCCGCGACGGCGTGCTGCGCGCGTTCTACAACGTGTGCCCGCACCGCGCGCACGAGCTGTTCGCCGACGGCGCCGGCAAGGCGAAAAACGTGATCACCTGCCCCTACCACGCCTGGTCGTTCGGCCTGGACGGCAAGCTGATCCACGTGCGCAACGCCGAAAACGTGCCGGGCTTCTGCAAGGACAACGCCGGCCTAACACCGGTGCGCGTCGAAGAGTTCTGCGGCCTGGTGTTCGTCAACCTCGACATGGACGCGAAGCCGCTGGCAGAACTCGCCGCCGGGCTGAACGACGAGATCCGCGCGCGCTGCCCGGACGTCGACAAGCTGGTGCCGGCGCACAAGCTCAGCTACGAGATGAAGGCCAACTGGAAGGTGGTGGTCGACAACTACCTGGAATGCCTGCACTGCCAGACCGCGCACCCGGCGCTGGTCGAGTCGATCCGGATGGAGACCTACAAGCACGAAGTGCGCGGCCTCTACACCAGCCAGGTCGGCCAGACCCGCTCGGGCAGCGATGCCTTCACCTATGACAGCGACGCCCCCAACACCGACTTCGCCGCCTACTGGCTGTGGCCCAACGTGACGCTGAACGTGCTGCCGGGCGACGGTAACTACGGTGTGTTCTACATGTTCCCGGTGGACGCCGACACCACCATCCAGCACTTCGAGTTCTACTTCCGCGACAGCACGCCCACGGCCGAGCAGGAACAGCTGATCGAGTACTACAAGAACGTGCTCAAGCCGGAGGACCTGAGCATCGTCGAATCGGTGCAGCGCGGCCTGAAGTCGCGCGGCTACCGCAACGGGCAGGGCCCGCTGCTGGTCACCGACGACAAGACCTCCGCCATCGGCGAACACGGCGTGCAGCACTTCCAGCAGATGGTGCTCGACGCCCTGGCCGCCTGAACCCACCAGATCAACCGGAACCGCAGCAATGATCCAGACCCAGCTCTATATCGACGGCCAGTGGCAGTCGCCCATCGATCAAGGCACGCGCGCCATCGTCAGCCCGGCCGACGAATCGGTGATTGCCCAGGCCGCCGAAGCCACGCGCGCCGATGCGCGCCTGGCGATTGCGGCCGCGCGCCGCGCCTTTGACGGCCCGTGGCGCCAGACCACCATCCGCGACCGCGCCAGGCTGCTGAACAAGATCGCCGAACTGATCGACCGCGATGCCGAAAAGCTCGCCCGTCTCGAGTCGCTCAACACCGGCAAGACCCTGACCGAAAGCCGCACCGACATGGGCGATATCGCCGCGACCTTCCGCTACTTTGCCGGGCTGGTGGCGTCGGAATCGGGCGCCGTCAACGAAGCGCCGCACCACGTGATCAGCCGCACGCTGCGCGAGCCGGTCGGCGTGTGCGGCCTGATCACGCCGTGGAACTACCCGCTGCTGCAGGCCGCGTGGAAGATCGCGCCGGCGCTGGGCGCTGGCAACACTGTGGTGATCAAGCCCAGCAACCTGACGCCGCTGACCACGCATCATTTCACGCAACTGATCGACGAGCTGGACCTGCCGCCAGGCGTGTTCAACCTGGTGACCGGCGGCGCCGAAGTGGGCGCGGAACTGGCCGAAAGCCTCGACGTGGACCTGGTGTCCTTCACCGGCGGCGCGTTTGCCGGCGAGAGCATCATGAAGGCCGCCACCGGCAACTTCAAGCGCATCGGCCTGGAGCTGGGCGGCAAGAACCCGAACATCGTCTTCGCCGATGCCGACCTCGATGCCGCAGTCGACTACGCGCTCAACGCCGCGTTCTTCCATGCCGGCCAGGTCTGCTCCGCGGGTTCACGGCTGATGGTGGAAGACAGCATCTATGATGCATTCATCGGCCGGCTGGCCGAGCGCCTGCCGCGCATCGTGATCGGCAACGGCTTCCATGGCGAAACCCAGATGGGCCCGGTGCAGTCGGCGCAACAGCACGAGAAGATCCTCGGCATGGTGCAGGCCGGCATCGCCGAGGGCGCGCGCCTGGTCCACGGCGGCAAGCGGCCGGCCGGCGACGTGTACAAGCAGGGCTACTGGCTGGAACCGACGCTGCTGGCCGACGTGACGGCAGACATGAAGATTGCGAAGGAGGAGATTTTCGGGCCGGTGATCACGGCCGAGCGCTTCCGCTCCGAGGAAGAAGCGCTGCGTGCCGCCAACGACACGCCGTATGGCCTGGCCGCCGCGGTCTGGACCCGCGACCTGGACAAGGCCAACCGCATGTCGCGCGCGCTGCGCTTCGGCACGGTATGGGTCAACGACTACCACCCGTACTTCCCGGAGGCGCCGTGGGGCGGCTACAAGGCGAGCGGCATCGGCCGCGAGCTGGCTCGCATCGGCCTGGACGAGTACACCGAGCTCAAGCACAGCTATATCAACCTCGCCCCGAAGGCGATGGGCTGGTTCGGCGCCTGAGCGCAGCCGACTTCGCAACCGCGTGCGCGGCGGCACCGCCCCCAAAGGGCCGCCACGCACGGCGTCACGCAAACAAGGAGATTGCACCATGCAGGCAATCCATGAGTACGACTACATCATCGTCGGCGCCGGCTCGGCCGGCTGCGTGCTGGCGGCGCGGCTGAGCGAGGACGCCGGTGTCTCGGTGCTGCTGCTGGAGGCAGGCGGCCCCGACTGGCGCCTGGACTGGCGCACGCAGATGCCGGCCGCGCTGGCGTATCCGCTGCAGGGCACCACCTACAACTGGGCCTATGTCACCGAGCCCGAGCCGCACATGAACAACCGGCGCATGACGCAGGGCCGTGGCAAGGGCCTGGGCGGCTCGTCGCTGATCAACGGCATGTGCTATATCCGCGGCAATGCGATGGACTACGACGGCTGGGCGGAAACCCCGTCGCTGGAGAACTGGAGCTACGCCGACTGCCTGCCCTACTTCCGCAAGGCCGAGACCTACGACAAGGGCGCCAACGACTACCACGGCGGCAACGGACCGCTGCACGTGACCACGCCCAAGGCCGGCATCAGCCCGCTGTTCGACGCCTTTATCCAGGCCGGCGAGCAGGCCGGCTACGGCCGCACCGATGACCTCAACGGCTACCGGCAGGAAGGCTTCGGCCCGATGGACCGCACCACCACCGCGGGCGGGCGCCGCTGCAGCACCTCGCTGGCCTACCTCGACCAGGCCCGCGAACGTCCCAACCTGACCGTGCATACGCGTGCGCTGGCCGACCGCATCCTGTTCGCCGGCCAGCGCGCCATCGGCGTGTCGTACCTGCAGGGCGACCACGTGCGCGAAGCCCGCGCGCGCCGCGAGGTGATCGTCAGCAACGGCGCGATCGCGTCGCCGCAGCTGCTGCTGCGCTCGGGCGTGGGCAATGCCGACGAGCTGCGCGCGTTCGGCATCGATACGGTAGTCGACCTGAAAGGCGTCGGCGAGAACCTGCAGGACCACCTCGAGATGTACCTGCAGTACGAATGCACCAAGCCGGTTTCGCTGTACCCGGCGCTGCAGTGGTGGAACAAGCCGGCGATCGGCATCGAGTGGTACCTGCGCGGCACCGGCACGGCGGCGTCCAACCACTTCGAGGCCGGCGGCTTTATCCGCAGCAGCGACGAGTTCGCCTGGCCCAACCTGCAGTACCACTTCATCCCGCTGGCAATGAACTACGACGGCAGCAACCCGGTGAAGTCGCACGGCTTCCAGTGCCACGTGGGCTCGATGCGCTCGCCCAGCACCGGCTTCGTCAAGCTGGCCAGCCGCGATCCGCGCGTCAAGCCGCGCCTGCTGTTCAACTACATGGCGCACGAGGTCGACTGGCGCGAGTTCCGCGCCGCGGTGCGGCAGACGCGCGAGATCATCGGCCAGCAGGCGATGGACCAGTTCCGCGGCCGCGAGATCAAGCCCGGCATGATGGTGCAGAGCGATGCCGAGATCGACGCCTTCGTGCGCGAGCATGCCGAGACCGCGCTGCACCCGTCGTGCACCTGCAAGATGGGCGACGCCTCCGACCCGATGGCGGTGGTCGACCACCAGGGCCGCGTGCACGGGCTGTCGGGCCTGCGCGTGGTCGATGCGTCGATCATGCCGAAGATCGTCACCGGCAACCTGAACGCGCCCACCATCATGATGGCCGAGAAGCTCGCCGACGTGATCCGCGGCCGCGCGCCACTGCAGCGTTCGACGGCGCCTTACTACAAGGCGGCCCCCGCGCGCATGCAGACGGTGGCGCAGCGCGCGCAACCGCCTGCCACGCGCATGCCCCTGCCGATGCCTGCCTGACCCGAGCGGCGCGGCGCGCGGGCCTTCGGCCCGAACCCTGACTGCGGCACCTGTGCTGCCGGGACCAGCGTCCCGGCGGGCAGCGTGCGCCCGCTCGGACGCGTCGCGCCTCCACCACCACCAAAGCCGGCAAGCCAACACACCAACCCAGACCGGCCACACGGAGGAGACACAACCATGTTGCGCAAACGCTTTGCAGCAAGATGCGCCCTGTCAGGCGCCCTGCCCCTGCTGTTGTGCCAGGCGCTGCCCGCGCTGGCGCAGTCCGACGGCGACACCACGCTGGCGGTCGCGCCGGTGCCGCAGGTCGCCGCCACCGTTCCGCCGCCCGCCGAGACCGCCGCGGCAACTTCGCCCTGGAGCGCCAACCTGACGCTGACGTCCCAGTACGTGTCGCGCGGTTTCCGCCAGACCTGGGGCAAGCCCGCGGTGCAGGGCGGCGTCGACTACAGCCACCCGAGCGGTTTTTCCGCCGGCACGTGGATGTCGAGCATCAGCGACAAGTTCATCGAGGGCGGCACGGTCGAATGGGACCTGTATGCGGGCTATACCGGCAGCGTCGGCGACTTTGTCTACGCGGGACAGGTCTACTACTACCTCTACCCCGGCGCGAAGCTGCAATACGCGCAGACCAGATACAACTATGGCGAAGCGGTCGCGTCGCTGACGTACAAGTGGTTCAACGTCAAGTACTGGCTGACCTATACGCCCGACTACTTCGGCTACAACAGCGCCTCGCTGCTGTCCGGCAACAGCCTGCACAGCCGCGGCTCCGGCTATCTGGACCTCAACGGCACCTTCGACCTGGGCCACGGCGTCACGCTGCTGCTGCACTACGGCCAGGAGCGCGTGCGCAACTTCGCCGCCTACAACTTCCGCGACGTGCGCGTGGCGCTGTCCAAGGCCTTCGAGGGTGGCTGGACCGTGACCGGCGCCTACACGCGCGGCTGGGGCCGCACCGACGTCTACGACAAATACACCACCGGCGCGCTGGATTCCTCCGGCAACCCGTCCGTTTCCAATCCGCTGAAAAGCACGTTCCTGGTCTCGCTGACCAGGACGTTCTGACGGCCTTCATCAACCGCTGTACCCCTGCCTGACGAAGCACACCACCATGGCCTCCCTGGGTCTTACCGACGCAACCGGACTTGTCGGCGTTGCCGCCTACGTTGCCGCGCATTTTGCCGTGCAGGTCCTGCACAAATCCCCGACTGGCAGGCTGGCCGTCGTCCTCAACGTGATCGGGCCGAGCTGCATCCTGATCTCGCTGGCGGGCGCGTTCAACCTGGCGTCGTTCCTGACCCAGTGCTTCTGGCTGGCGCTGACGCTGCTGGGCTGGTGGCGCAACCGTCGGCGGGGCCACAGTGGGCGGGCGGTGGTGGAAACGCTGGGCGGGCCGCGTCCCGGCCAGCCCGTGCAGCAATAGCCAGGGCGGCCTAGTCGCCTGGCAACGGCGATACAAATCTTCCGTTGCCTTGGCTCCCCGCCGTTCCTATACTCACCGAAACACCATAGGTTATCTAATTTACCTATAGTGAATCAAAAGAACCGGAAACGCCACGCACCCTTGGAAACGGGTGTCTGGCAACCCCGGGATGACAACAGGAGACAACCATGACGAAGCCGCCCAAAATCCCCGCCACACATTCCCGACCGTCGTAAGCCGGCAGGCAGTACCGCAACGTACCCACTCAGACCGCAGACGGCAGACCGTGACGGAGCCTCGCTCCGGCAACACGCAACACGGCAACCGGGAAGCAAGGAGACATCGTGTATTCACAAAAAGACGTGCTGTCGCTCGGCGCGCAGGCGCCGCTCGCCCCTACGCAGCAACCGCAGCAGCAAACCCAGCAACAAGCCCCATCGCATGAACTGCAGCGCACCCTGACCTGGAAGGATGCCTTCTGGGTGACCAGCGGCGTGCCCGCGGGCGTGCTCTTCACCATCGGCGGCGTGTCCGCCACCATCGGCAACCCGGCCTGGGTGATCTGGGTCCTCGCCATCCTGGTCGGCTTCGCCCAGTGCTTCGTCTATGCCGAGATCTCGGGCCTGTACCCGCACAAGTCGGGCGGCGCGTCGGTGTACGGCGCGATGGGCTGGGTCCGGTACAGCAAGTTCGTCGCACCGGTCTCGGTCTGGTGCAACTGGGTGGCGTGGTCGCCGATGCTGGCGCTCGGCACCAGCCTGGCGGCCGGCTACATGCTGAGCGCGCTGTTCCCGGCCGATTCCGTCATCAACACCTGGCAGCTGACGCTGGTGGACCTGGGCTTCGTCAGCAAGGGCCTGACACTGCGGGTGAATTCCACCTTCCTGCTCGCCACCGCGTTCCTGCTGGTCACCTTCAAGCTGCAGCACAGCGGTGCTTCCGCGGCGGCGACCACGCAGCGCATCCTCGGCATCGCCTCGCTGACGCCGCTGGTGGTGATCGCGCTGGTGCCGCTGTTCACCGGCGACATGCCCTCGACCAGCTTCTTCCCGCTGCTGCCGCTGACGCACGACGCCTCCGGTGCCGCGGTGCTGGGCGGCTGGAACGCCGCGGGCATCAGCACGGCGATGGGCGCGATGTTCCTGGCGTGCTGGTCGACCTTCGGCTTCGAGACCGCGGTGTGCTACACCCGCGAGTTCAAGGACCCGCAGAAGGACACCTTCAAGGCGATCTTCTGGTCCGGCGTGCTGTGCCTGTTCATGTTTATCGCGGTGCCGATCGCCTTCCAGGGCTCGCTCGGGCTGCAGGGCATGCTGGCGCCGGACATCATCGACGGCTCCGGCGTGGGCGCGGCAATGGCCAGGTTCGTCGGCGGCGGCGCGGTGGTGTTCAACGTGATCGTGGTGATGCTGGTGCTGGCGATCCTGCTGATCGTGATGACCTCGATGATGGGTTCGTCGCGCACGCTGTACCAGGCCTCGGTCGACGGCTGGCTGCCGCGCTACCTGTCGCACGTGAACGAGCACGGCTCGCCCACCCGCGCGATGTGGACGGACCTGCTGTTCAACCTGTTCCTGCTGCTGATGTCGAACTACATGGCTGTGCTGTCGATCAGCAACGTCTGCTACATGATCTTCGTGTTCCTGAACCTGCAGTCGGGCTGGATCCACCGCATGGACCGCCCCGACTGGCCGCGGCCGTACAAGTGCAAGAACTGGCTGCTGGCGCTGGGCGCGTTCCTGGGCTTCTTCGACCTGGCCTTCGTCGGCGCCGGCGCCAACTTCCAGGGCGAACACACGCTGCGCAACGGCCTGATCGCCGCGCTGCTGATCGTGCCGGTGTTTATCTACCGCCATTACATCCAGGACAAGGGCCGCTTCCCCGAGTCGATGCGCCGCGACATGGAATTGCCCAACGCGCGCGCCGGCGTGCTGCCCTATGTGGCGCTGGTGGTCGGCGGGCTGGTGGTGTGGATTGCCGCCAGGCTGACGGTCATTACCTGATGGCCCGGGCGGGCCGGCGCCGTGCCGGTCCGCCTTCCCTCCCGCATTCCCCAAATTCCTGAGTTCCGAGGTACCGCCATGACTGAAACGCTCCGCGTACGCGTCGGCCGCGTCGAGCCGCTGGCCGCCGGCATCAAGCGCTTCACCCTGCAACCGTGCGACGGCGGCGCGCTGCCCGCCTTCGACAGCGGCAGCCATGTCGTCGTCCACATGGACGGCGGCCGCCTGCGCAACGCCTACTCGCTGACCAGCACGCTGGGCGAGCCCGGCCATTACCAGATCGCGGTGCGGCTGGAGGAAGCCTCGCGCGGCGGCTCGCGCTACATGCACGAACAGGTGCGCGAAGGCGACGAGCTGCATATCGGCGCGCCCGGCAACCTGTTCAGCCTGGACCACGGCGCCGGCCGCCACCTGCTGATCGCCGGCGGCATCGGCATCACGCCGTTCATGACGCATATCCAGGCGCTGGCCGCACGCGGCGCCGCCTTCGAGCTGCATTACTGCTTCCGCAACACCCAGTCCGCCGCCTTCCTCGACGTGCTGCCCGCCACGCTGCAGCCCGGCCAGCTGCACCTGTATGAGAGCGACAACGGCACCCTGCTCGACATCCCCGCGCTGATCGCGGCACAGCCTGCCGGCACCCACGTCTACGTATGCGGCCCCGCCCCGCTCAACGACGCCGTGGTCAACGCCGCGCGCGCCGCCGGCTGGGACGCCGCACGCATCCACTTCGAGCAGTTCCGCAACGAAGTCGACGCCACCGGCGGCGCCTTCGAGGCCGTGCTGCAAAAGAGCGGCATGACGCTGCAGGTCGGCGCCGACGAATCGCTGCTGCGCGCGATCGAGAAGGCCGGGATCAAGGTGGACTGCATGTGCCGCGAGGGCATCTGCGGCTCGTGCGAAACCGCCATCGTCGAGGGCGAGGCCGACCATCGCGACCAGTACCTGTCCGACGCCGAGAAGGCGGCGCAGAAGACCATGATGCTGTGCGTGTCGCGGTGCAGGGGCCGGCGGCTGGTGCTGGATCTGTAACGCAGCCGGCGGCTCATGCCGGCAAGGCAGCCCTCCGGCTGGCCAACGCGTCGCACGCGGCGCGTGCATCCGCCACCAGCCGGGCCACGATCCGCCCGGCCGGTTCGATCGCATCCGCGAAACCACCCGCCGGACCGAGCGACACGATGCCCGCCTCGACCTCTCCGTCCAGATAGACGCGCTGCCGTGTGCGCGACGACAGGATCAGGTCGCCAAAGGCCGCGTGACTGCGCGCACCTTCGCGGCGAGCTGCGCGAACGCCCGCCGCGCGGCGGCTTTGGCGTGTTCAAGCGGCCCGCGCGCAAGCCGTTGATCGCGGCGGTCGAAGGCGTGGCGGTCAGCGACCGGTATGCCAATCATCGACTGCCAATTGCGCGACGCGCGCGAATTCCCGGATATTGTGCGTCACGAGAATCAGGTTGCGCGCCCGCGCCTGCCCTGCAATCAAGACGTCATAAGGGCCGATCGGCGTACCGACGGCCTCCAGCTGCGCGCGAATCTCGCCGGCATGCTGAGCGTCCTCGGCATCAAACGGTACCACCTCGAACTGCAACGCTTCGATGCGTGCCAGATTCGCAGCCGCCCGCTGACTCTTGTAGGCACCATAAAACAGTTCATGGGCAACGATTGCTGGCAGCCCGAAATCGGACGGCAGGTGCGCACGCAGTCGTTCAAGCATGGTTGGCTCTCCCTTGAGCATTGCTATCACTGCGTTGGCATCGAGCAGATATTTCATTCGAAGACATCCAATCCAGGACGCTCCTGTCCAGCCGGTTGGGTGACTGCTGCCGACTCAAAATCGGCATCAACCGGTCCGATGAGCGGGGTCAACCATGCCCAGTCTTGCGGGACAGGTTCCAGGATCACCGCGGCCCCGTGCCGACGGATCCGGACCTCCGTACTGTCAAACCGGAAGTCTTTGGGCAGCCGTACGGCTTGAGAGCCGCCATGGCGGAAGATTTTCGCGAGTTCCATCTCACCCTCATGTGTATCTACAAAACATAGATATGTTATGCGATCTTAGTCGCCGATTCAAAGGGCCAGGAAGCCCTTTGCATCACTTTTAGGCACTCTGAGCGAGACTTTGGCCTTTTAGCGGTTTCATCGCCCGTGGCGGTGAAACCTCGCGCGCGGACGGAGTGCCAGTACAAAGCTCCAGAGCCATCGGTTGCGGTAGTCGATCGCGTCGCCTAATATGCAACCTTATAGTTGCATATCTATCCACTCAGGAGACCGCCCATGCCTTCCGACACCGACCGCATCGAACGCAGCATCCTGATCGAAGCCCCCATCGCGCGCGTCTGGCACGCGCTGACCGATGCCGATACCTTCGGCAGCTGGTTCGGCGTCCGCTTCGACGGCGCCACCTTTGCCCCCGGCGAGCGCGTGGTGGGCAGCATCACCTATCCGGGTTACGAGTACCTGAAATTCGATGTCCACGTCGAACGCATGGAGACGGAACGGCTGCTGTCGTGGCGCTGGCATCCGGCGCCGCTGGAACGCGGGCGCGATTACTCGGACGAGCCGGCCACGCTGGTGGAATTCACGCTGCGCGAGGTGGACGGCGGGACCATGCTGACCGTGGTCGAGTCCGGCTTTGACCGGATTCCGCCGGAACGCCGCCAGGAAGCGTTCCGTATCAATAGCGGCGGCTGGGATGCGCAGGTCGACAATATCCGCCAGCATGTTGCCGGCACAGCCTGATACGCTGCCGGACGCGCCGGGGCTGCGGCAGTCCGCCGCGGTGTTTGCCGCCCTCGGCGATGAAACCCGGCTGCGGCTGGTGGCGGCGCTGTGCGCCGGCGGCGCGATGTCGATCGCGCAGCTGACCGCGGGCAGCGCGATGACGCGGCAGGCGGTGACCAAGCACCTGCAGGTGCTGGCGCAGGCCGGGCTGGTGCGCGACAGCCGCGCCGGTCGCGAGCGCCTGTGGCAGTTCGAGCCCGGCCAGCTCGATGCCGCACGCCGGTCGCTGGAAGCGATCGGGCGGCAATGGGAGTTTGCGCTGGGCAAGCTGAAGCTGGCGGTGGAAGGCGAGCATTAGCTGCCGGTTTGCTCGCCTCGCAAGCAACGAAAGCCTACTCCATCACCGCTATACTGACAGCCCCGCCCATTCCAGCGAGAGGAAGCGCGCAGTGGCTGACCACGACCTGTCCAGGCTCAAGATCGACCGGCAAGCCGCCGCGGCCGGCGTCCGTATCCGCCCGCGGCGCCGGTGGTTGCGCTACGCGGCCGTCGCGGTGGTGCTGCTGGTGCTGGCCGGCATTGCCATCCGGCTGGCCGGCCCGCGGCCGGTGCAGACCGCCACCGTGACCTCCGCCTACCCCACGCAGAACTTCACGCTGCTGAACGCCACCGGTTATGTCGTGCCGCAGCGCAAGGCGGCGGTCGCGTCGAAGGCGCAGGGCCGGCTCGAATGGCTGGGCGTGCTCGAGGGCTCGCGCGTGAAGAAGGACGAAGTAATCGCGCGGCTGGAAAGCAAGGACGTGGCCGCGTCGTTCGCGCAGGCGCAGGCGCAGGTCCAGGTGGCGCAGGCCAACCTGGCGCTGCAGCAGGCCGAGCTGAAGGACGCCGAGGTGAACCTGCGCCGCTCCAGGGTGCTGATCGTGCCGAACGCGATCTCGCGCACCCAGTACGATGCCGACGTCGCGCGCTTCGACAAGGCGCGCGCGTCGGTGAACAGCTCGCGCGCGTCGGTGGTGTCGGCGCAGGCCAATGCGCGCGCGGCCGAGGTCGCGGTCGAGCAGACCGTGGTGCGCGCGCCGTTCGACGGCGTGGTACTGGTCAAGCATGCCAACGTGGGCGACAACATCACGCCCTTCTCGGCCGCGGCCGACACCAAGGGTGCGATCGTCACCATCGCCGACATGGAGACGCTGGAGGTCGAAGCCGATGTCGCCGAATCGAATATCGCCAGGATCCGCGTCGACCAGCCCTGCGAGCTGCTGCTCGACGCCCTGCCTGGCCTGCGCCTGGCCGGGCAGGTTTCGCGCATCGTGCCGACGGTGGACCGCTCCAAGGCCACGGTGCTGGTCAAGGTGCGCTTTGTCGACCGCGATGCGCGCGTGCTGCCGGACATGAGCGCCAAGATCGCCTTCCTGTCGCGCGCGGCCACCGCGCAGGACCGCCAGCCGGTGGTCGCGGTGCAGCCGGCCGCGATCGCCACGCGCGACGGCCGCCAGGTGGTCTACGTGGTCAGGGACGGCAAGGCGCACGAGATGACGGTCATGACCGGCGACAAGCTGGGCGAACTGGTGGCCGTGCAGGGCGTCAAGCCCGGCGACGTGGTGGTGCTGTCGCCCGGCGACCAGATCGGCGACGGCAGCCGCGTGACCACGGCCAAGCCATGAGCGAGGGCCGCATGAGCGAGGGCCGCATAGGCGCCGCGCCGCTGGTGCAGATCGACCATGTCGCCAAGTCGTACCGGCGCGGCGTGCAGACCGTGCCGGTGCTGACCGATATCTCGCTGGAGATCGGCGAAGGCGATTTCGTCGCGCTGATGGGCCCCTCGGGCTCGGGCAAGAGCACGCTGCTGAACCTGATTGCCGGCATCGACCGGCCCGACCGCGGCACGCTGCGCGTTGCCGGGCTGGACATCACGCAGCTGCCGGAAGCGGCGCTGGCCGACTGGCGCGCCGCCAATGTCGGCTTCATCTTCCAGTTCTACAACCTGATGCCGGTGCTGACCGCGTTCGAAAACGTCGAACTGCCGTTGATGCTGACGCGCCTGCCGCGCGCGGAGCGGCGCGCGCGCGTGGAGCTGGTGCTGGACATGGTCAACCTGGCCGACCGCATGAGCCACTATCCGTCGGAGCTGTCGGGCGGCCAGCAGCAGCGCGTGGCGATCGCGCGCGCGCTGATCACCGACCCCGCGCTGATCGTCGCCGACGAGCCCACCGGCGACCTCGACCGCACCTCGGCGGCCGAGATCCTGGCGATGATGCAGCGGCTCAATGCCGATGCCGGCAAGACCATCATCATGGTCACGCACGACGCGCACGCGGCCGCCGCGGCCGGCTCGCTGGTGCACCTGGAAAAGGGGGAGCTGATCCGTGGCGAGTCGGCGTAGCCTCCATCCACCATGTACGCGCTCAAGCTGATCTCCCGCAATGCGCTGCGGCACAAGCTGCGCACCACGCTGACGGTGTTCGGGCTGGTGATCGCGGTGCTGGCGTTCGGGCTGCTGCAGACCGTGATCGATGCCTGGTATGCCGGCGCCTCGGCCGCGTCCAGCGCACGGCTGGTCACGCGCAATGCGATCTCGCTGGTGTTTCCGCTGCCGCTCAGCTACGAAAGCCGCATCAAGGGCATCGACGGCGTGACCATGGTGGCGCGCTCCAACTGGTTCGGCGGCGTCTATCGCGATCCGAAGAACTTCTTCGCGCAGTTCGCGGTCTCCGACAACTACCTCGACCTCTACCCCGAGTTCATCGTGCCGGACGCGCAGCGCGCCGACTACCAGCGCGACCGCAAGGGCGCACTGGTGGGACGGCAGCTCGCCGACCAGTTCGGCTTCAAGGTCGGCGACGTGATCCCGATCAAGGGCACCATCTACCCCGGCACCTGGGAATTCGTGGTGCGCGGCATCATGGACGGGCGCGACGAGAGCACCATCACGCGCCAGATGGTGTTCCACTGGGAATACCTGAACGAGACCGTGCGCAAGCGCACCCCGCGCCAGGCGGACCAGGTCGGCGTCTATATATTGGGCGTCGGCAACCCCGACAACACCGCGGCGATTTCGCGCCAGGTCGACGGCGTGTTCCGCAATTCGCTGGCCGAAACCCTGACCGAAACCGAGCAGGCCTTCCAGCTGGGCTTTGTCGCAATGTCCAACCAGATCATCGCGGCGATCCGCGTGGTGTCGTACGTGGTGATCGTGATCATCATGGCAGTGATGGCCAATGCCATGGCAATGAGCGCGCGCGAGCGCACCGTGGAATACGCCACGCTCAAGGCGCTGGGCTTCGGTCCCGGCTTCCTGGCGTTGCTGGTGTTCGGCGAATCGCTGGCGCTGTGCGTGGCCGGCGGCGCGCTCGGCATGCTGGCCACGCCGCCGGTGGCCACTGCCTTCAAGCAGGCGGTGGGCGGCGTGTTCCCGGTGTTCACGGTGTCGCCGCAGACCATGCAGTTGCAGGCGGCGTGCGCGCTGGCGGTGGGCATCTTTGCCGGCATCGTGCCGGCGGTGCAGGCGGCGCGCGTGCGCATCGTCGAGGGCCTGCGGGCCATCGGCTAGCGCGAAGGAACTGCCGTGGCCATCCCGCTGACCTATATCGCGCGCAACCTTTGGGCCCGACGCCTGACCACCGCGCTGACCGCGGCCGGCCTGGCGCTGGTGGTATTCGTCTTCGCCACCATGCTGATGCTCGACGCCGGCCTGAAGAAGACACTGGTCACCACCGGCGAGCACGACAACGTGGTGGTGATCCGCAAGGGCGCCGAGACCGAGATCCAGAGCGCGGTCAACCGCGACCAGGCGAGCATTATCGAGATGCACCCGGCCGTGGCCATGAGCGGCGCCGGCCGTCCGCTGGCGTCGAGCGAGGCGGTGGTGCTGATCTCGCTGACCAAGGCCAGCACCGGCCAGCCGTCCAACGTGGTGATCCGCGGCATCTCGCCCGCGGGCATGGACCTGCGCCCGCAGGTGCGGCTGGTGGCCGGGCGCATGTTCCGGCCGGGCTCGTCCGAGATCATCGTCGGCAGCAGCATCGCCGGGGGCTTTGCCGGCGTGCAGATCGGCGAGCACCTGCGCTTTGCGCAACGCGACTGGACCGTGGTCGGCCACTTCGATGCCGGCGGCAGCGGCTTCGACTCCGAGATCTGGGGCGATGTGGACCAGCTGATGCAATCGTTCCGGCGCAATTCGTATTCGTCGATGGTGGTCAGGCTGGCCGATTCCGCGCTGTTCGAGCGCTTCCGCGCCGATCTCGACGTCGATCCGCGCCTCGCCGACGAGGCCAAGCGCGAGCAGGCCTTCTACAGCGACCAGTCCAAGGCGCTGTCCGGCTTTATCAATATCCTGGGCTTTACGCTGTCGACCATCTTCTCGATCGCGGCGATGATCGGCGCCATGATCACCATGTATGCCTCGGTGGCCAACCGCGTGGCGGAAATCGGCACGCTGCGCGCGCTCGGCTTCCAGCGCGCCAGCGTGCTGACCGCGTTCCTGGCCGAAGCGGCGCTGCTGGGCCTGGTCGGCGGCGCCGCGGGCCTGGCCTGCGCGGCGCTGATGCAGTTCGCCTCGTTCTCGACCACCAACTTCCAGACCTTCGCCGACCTGTCGTTCCGCTTTATCCTGACCCCGGCGATTGCGCTGCAGACGCTGGCGTTCTCGATGGCGATGGGTCTGGTGGGGGGCTTCCTGCCGGCGGTGCGGGCGGCGCGGATGAATATTGTGGAGGCGTTGCGGGCGCGTTGATGGTTGATGCTACGCCGCCCGCTGGTTTGCTCCCCTCTCCCGCTTGCGGGAGAGGGGCCGGGGGTGAGGGCCAGCGCCTCCACGACAGTTATGTCCTGAAAAACCACTGCCCCCGCTCGATGTGGTTCCCAGCTAGACCACCCCTCACCCCAGCCCTCTCCCCATGAGGGGAGAGGGAGAACACCATCGCCCTTGCGCCGCCCATCCTTTCCTTGCCTTCTCCCCGGTGTCCGACTACAACCCGTAGTGATGCATGCTACGCGTCAGGACGCCCCCCGATGAACCTTGACCTGCTGGCCTCATTGCTGACTGCCGTGGTGGTGCTGTTGATCGGTACGCTGGTCAACCGCAGCGTCGGCGTGCTGTCGCGCTACAACATCCCCGATCCCGTCACCGGCGGCCTGCTGTTCGCGATCGTCGCGTCGACGGCGATGGCGGCGGTGAACTTCCGCGTGGTAATCGATCCCGCCATGAAGCCGGTGCTGCTGCTGATGTTCTTCGGCGGCGTCGGCCTCTGCGCCGATCTGCGCATGCTCCGGCGCGGCGGCAAGGCGCTGGTGATCTTCCTGGTCATCCTGCTGCCTTATATCGTGGTGCAGAACGTGGTCGGCGTGGCGATGGCGCGGGCGCTGGACCTGCATCCGATCTTCGGCCTGGTAAGCGGCTCCATCACGCTGGTGGGCGGGCACGGCACCGGCGCCGCCTACGCCGAGCGCTTTGCCGAGGTCAACAACCTGCAGGCGGTGATGGATTTGTCGATGACGGTCGCCACGGTCGGCCTGATCATCGGCGGCATCATCGGCGGACCGGTAGCGCAATACCTGATCTCGCGCTACCGGCTGCGCTCGACCGCGCGCGAGGCCGGCGACACCGAGGAAGAAGCGGCGGCGGTCTCGCCCATCACCACGGTCGGCGCGCTGGCGTCGCTGGCCGGCATCCTGGCCGCGGTGATCGGCGGGCGCTGGATTGCCGCGCAGATGCCGACCGGCACCATCACCATCCCCGGCTTTCTCTGGTGCATGATGCTCGGCATCGCCATCCGCAACCTGCTGCCCTTTGCCGGCATGCGCTTCGACGACCGCGCCACCGACCTGATCACCAATGTCTGCCTGTCGCTGTTCCTGGTGATGACGATGATGGCGCTGGACCTGGCCGACGTGGCGCTGTCCGCCGGCCCGTTCCTGCTGATCATCGCGATGCAGGTGGTGTTCATCATTCTCTACGTGGTGCTGGTGTGCTTCCGCTTCATGGGGCGCGACTACGAGGCCGCGGTCAGCTCGGCCGCGTTCATCGGCTTCAACATGGGCTCGACCGCCACCGCCATGGCCAATATGCGCGCCATCACCGCGCGCTACGGCCCGGCGCCGACCAGCTACCTGATCACGCCGCTGGCCGGCGCGTTCTTCGTCGACCTGATGAACGCGTTCGTGCTGACCATGATGCTGGCGCTGCCGCTGATTGGAGGCTGAGATGGGAGCTGAGATGCGGCGCCACACCCTGCTGACACTGCTGCCCCTGCTGTTCGCCGTGCTGGCCAGTGTTTTGCTCGCGGGATGCGGCGGCGGCCCACCCGCCGACGGCATCCGCGCCGGCGTCGAGGAACGGCTGGCGCTGGCGCTGCCGCCGGGCACGCTGCAGGTGGTGGAGCTGGAGCGCCGCGGCTCGCAGGCCGACACCAAGGCCCCCGCCGGCGAAACCCGCCGCATCGTCTATTTCGACGCGCAACTGAAGCTGCTGCGCGACTATGACTTCGGCGCCTGGGATTCGCCCGGCGTGGCCGGGCTGGTGTCGGCGCTGGGCGCGGGTCCGCGCGGCATCACCGGCATCACCAGCGGCGGCAACAAGGCCGGCGACATCATCCGCGCCCACGGCACCGCGCTGTACCGGCGCGACGGCGAGCGCTGGGTCGGCGTGCTGCCGGCCGGCTACCGCCCGGCCGAGGCCCCGTCCGTTGCCACCAATGCGCAGACCGGCCCGGCGGCGATCCTCGACGCGATGCGCAAGGTGATCGACTCGGTGCAGAAGGATGCCTCGCCGGCGCAGCGCGCGGTGATCGAGCAGGAGCTGACCACCGCGCACGCCAATATCCGCGCGCGGCTGGCGCGGGTCAATGAGGGCTATGCCATTGCCGCCGGCGCCGAGCACGGCCAGTACTTGCGCTTTGCGCAGGCGCTGGTGGCCGGCACGCGCGTGCGCGCGATGCCGCTGGTCACGCACGGCGGCGAAGAGAACCTGCGCCTGCTGCGCGCGGGCAAGGTCTCGGTGGCGCTGGCGCAGGGCGATGCCGTGCTCGACGCCTACGAAGGCAAGGACGCCTTCGCCGACGACGGCCCGCAGGCATCGCTGCGCGCCATCGGCAGCCTCTATCCGGAGCCGGTGCATGTGCTGGTGCGCGAGGGCGATCCGGCGCGCTCGGTGTCGGACCTGCGCGGCAAGCGCATCGCGGTGGGCGAGCGCGGCTCGGCCTCGCGCGGCACCGCGCTGCGCGTGCTGGCCGCGCACGGGCTGGCGGACAAGGATTTCAAGGCCGAGGAAGTGGGGCTGGGCACCGGCCTGGTGGCGCTGCGCCAGAACCAGGTCGACGCCGTGATCCAGGTGATCGGCGTGCCTGCCGACAGCATCCGCGATGCGCTCGCCGAAATGCCGCTGCGGCTGCTGCCGCTCGACGAAAAGGCCATCGCCGCGCTGGTGGGCCGCAAGGCGGGCTATTTCCGCGCATCGATCGCGCCCGGCACCTATCCCGGCCTGAGCGCGCCGGTGCGCACCATCGCCACCGCGGCCGTGCTGGTGACCGGCCCGGACCTGTCCGACGCCGAAGTGGCCGACCTGACGCGGCTGGTCTACCGCAACGGGCGCGACCTGGTCGCGCGCGGCAGCGCCCAGGGCGGACAGATCGCGGTGGCCACGGCGCGCCAGGGGCTGATGATTCCGCAGCATCTGGCCGCTGCCAAGACGCTGGACGCGATGGGCCCGGCCGGCGCCGCGCCGGGCCAGGCAAGGCCTGCCCGGCCGCCGGCAGCGTCCGGGACGCAGGTCAGATAAGGGTTGCGGGGACGCGCTGGCCGGCTTCAGCGCCGGCCCGATACGCCGTAGAACGTTCCTGCGCGTGGATTAGACACCACATAAGCGTGGCGCTGCGCCCAGAACTGTGCGGTACGGAAGGCTTCGGCCTCGCGCTCGCTCCAATCCGTTGCCAGCAACGGCAGGGCCTCGGCATCGGTGGTCAGGTAGACGCGCGCCTGGTAGCGCGCGGATTGCATGGTGCCGGTACGGATGGTGCGGATCGTGACGTGGAGGGTCATAGGCAGCTTCTCGACAGGGCAACTACCAAATCATAACCACTTCCATGTGTTGGATTGGTGAAACCGTTGCGAATGTGCCAACGCCGGCAACATGCCACGTTGCTGTCAGGTTCCGGCGCCAGCGCCGACATACCGGCATCTTCGTCCCTCCTGGAGCCTGACATGCCCGCCCGGCCCGCCATTCTCGCCGTGACCCACCTCGCCATGCTGGCAGTCGGCTTCGCCGCGGGCATCTATGTGCTGCCGATCCTGACGGCGCAGCCTGGCGCCAGCGCCGCCCAGGTGCAGGCGGTATCGCAGCAGGCGCGCTATGCCGGCACCTTTCGCAAGGACCTGGCCGGCAGCGACGCGCTGCACTGGGCCAGCGGCCGGCTCCATGTCTCGGCCAGCGCGCTCGCCTTCGAAGGCAGCGTGGCACCGGGGCCGGACTACCGGATCTACCTGGCACCGGCGTTCGTCGACAACAAGCAAGCCTTCCTGCGAATCAAGGACCAGTCCCTGCAGGTCGGTGAATTGAAGACCTTCGGCAATTTCACCGTGGAGTTGCCGGCGGGGGTGGATCCGTCCCGGTATGCGGCGGTGGTGATCTGGTGCGAGCGGTTCGGGCAGTTTATTGGGGCGGCGGGGTATCGGTAGCCGTATCGGTAAATCGCTGCCGCTCGCTGGCACCGCCGCTGACCTGCTGTGCGATTGCATGTTTGCGAGTGTTGGTCACGCTGGCATCCATTACATGACCTTCGCGCCAACGCGCGAAGCGGCCATGACTTCACCACCATGCTTGTCTGGGTCAAACAGGGCAAGCTTTTCCGAAAGCGTGAGTGCGCGGCGACCGACTGGCCTAATGGTTATGCCGATTTCATCAACAGACAACTCGACTTCCTGACCTTCGGAGAAATTTGCCGAACGAGCCACCGCAGTCGGAATCCGGACAGCCAGGCTGTTGCCCCATTTTTGAATCGTCGAGGTTGCGCTCTTTCGCATGATCAGCCCCAATCAATGTCGATGAGAGTATCGACATCAGCCAAGCCATATTTCAACACGTATCAACTTCGATGCCGAGGTAGCCGTCGCGTCAACGCGCTCGCATCGAGGCCGGTCGCAGGAACGATCACGGGCGCGACAGGGGCAGGCTCAAGATAAGTCCCCGGATCAAGACAACACAAGGAAAAAAGGGCCGATCAAAACAACCGGCCCAACGAACCCCGCAAGACCAGCCGCAGGTGTCGATATGAGAGTTAAGCACCCGCCCGTGCAGGCCGCGCCTGCCGGGCGGGCATCAGGCAGCCAATACTCAGAAGCGGTGACGCAGGCCGATGGTGGCGCCGGTCTGGTTCTCGCCGGCGACCACGGTGCCCACGCCGTTCAGGCCCAGCGCCGAGCCCGACTTGTTCTTCGAGTAGCCCACGTTCAGGTACACGTCGGTGCGCTTGGACAGCGAGTAGTCCGCCGACAGCACGAACATCCACGGATCCGCGTCGCTGTTGCGGGTGTCGTTGTAGTACGCCGCGCCGGTCAGCTGGAACGCCGGGGTGAAGCGATACTGCGCGCCGGCCCAGTAGACGTTGCTGCGGGTCGTGGCGGCGGTGGCGCTGGACACGCCGTCGTCGCGCAGCCAGCGGTAGCCCGCGAACACCTTGGCGCCGCCGAAGGCGTAGGCCGCGCCCACGGCCGCGCGCTTGGCGGCGCGGTCCTGCAGCGCCACCGTGCCGCCCTGGAACTGGTCGTACGCCGCGCCGACCGAGAAGCCGCCCGCCGCATACGACAGGCCGCCGCCGAAATTGCGCCCGACCTTGGTCTCGCCCGGGATTTCGGTGTTGTCGCGGCCGAAGCTGTAGAAGCCGGTGGCGGTCAGGCCGCCGAACTTGCCGGTGTACTTGACGGCGTTGTCGGCGCGGCCGTTGAAGGCCGAGTCGACGCTGTTGAGCGAGTAGCGCGGGCCCACGCCCATCGGGTCGAAGGCGCCGAACAGGTCGTACAGCGCGTTCTGCTGGCGGCCCAGCGTGACCGCGCCCCAGCCGCCCTGCAGGCCGACGTAGGCCTGGCGGCCGAACAGGCGGTTGCCCTGGCCCGAGGTGCCGGTGTCGACGTCGAAGCCGCTTTCCAGCACGAAGATGCCCTTCAGGCCGCCGCCCAGGTCTTCGGTGCCACGCAGGCCCCAGCGCGAGCCGGACAGGTTGCCCGAGTTCAGGCGCACGGCCGTGCCTTCGGCGCCGCCGCTGCCCGGCACGTTGCTGATCACTTCGACGCCGGCATCGACGATGCCGTAGAGCGTCACGTTGGACGTGGACTGGGCCGACGCCACCCCGGATGCGGCCGACGCGGCCGCTGCTGCCGTCATTGCAATGAGAGCTTTCTTCACTGTAGTTTCTCTGTGTTCTGTTTGAGGCACGACACCGCACCGGACCCAGGGCACGATCGTCATGGCGATCGGAGCCCAGCCGGGCAACCCGGCAACGGCGCATCGTCCGCACGAGTGGCGGCCCCGGCATTGTGGCGGCGCAATATGAAAGCTTTGTGACCCATGCTTCGCAGCAGGAAGTGGCGCATCGCGCCCGGATGGGGGTTTTCCCTGTAACGGGCGGGAACGTTTTGGTAGGATGCAGGCTTTTCCGACGACGGTAATGCCAGTGTTTCGTGCCGCCCCGCGCCTGTGCCTCGCCCGCTTCGCCTCATGAAGCTGGCTGAGATCAAGACCCGGCTTGCCCCGCTGCTTGCCTCGTTCCCCGCCTCACTGCCTGCCCCCGTCCGGCAAGGCCTGTCTCGACTGGCGGCGCGCACCGCGCGCGCCGGCCTGACCCGCCCCGGCACGCTGCGTCCCACCCGGCGCGGCCTGCTGTTCGGCGTGGCTGCGATTCCGGCAGCGCTGCTGCTCTATGTGCTGGTGCTGATCCCGTTCACGCCGGGCATCAGCGATATCCGCAAGGCCAAGTCCGAGCAGCCGGCGCAGGTGCTGTCCGCCGACGGCAAGGAGCTGGCGGTGTTCAAGTGGGCCAACCGCGACTGGGTGCCGCTCAAGCAGATCTCGCCCAACGTGGTGGCGGCGCTGATCTCCACCGAGGACCACCGCTTCTACCAGCACCACGGCCTGGACTGGCGCCGCATTGCCTCGGCCGCGCTGCATACGTTTTCCGGCGACCGCCAGGGCGGGTCCACCATCACCCAGCAGCTGGCGCGCAACCTCTACCCCGACGAGATCGGCCGCGCCCCCACGCTGACGCGCAAGCTCAAGGAAGCGATCACCGCGCTCAAGATCGAGGCGCTCTACACCAAGGACGAGATCCTCGAGACCTATCTCAATACGGTGCCGTTCCTGTACAACGCCTTCGGCATCGAGATGGCGGCGCGCACCTACTTCGACCGCCCCGCCCGCACGCTCGACGTGCTGCAGAGCGCCACGCTGATCGGCATGCTCAAGGGCAACAGCTACTACAACCCGGTGCTCAACCCCGAGCGCGCGCTGGACCGGCGCAATACCGTGCTGGGGCAGATGGTCAAGCGCGGCAAGCTCGACGCGGCGCGCTACGAGCAGCTGAAGAAGCGCCCGCTGCGCATCGACTTCGAGCGCCAGACCGAGCCGCCCGGCCCCGCCCCACACTTTGCGCAGCAGCTGCGCAAGTGGCTGATCGGCTGGGCCGACCGCAACGGCTACGACATCTACGCCGACGGCCTGGTGGTCCACACCACCATCGACGCGCGCCTGCAGGCCATGGCCACGCAGGCCGTGGCGCAGCAGGGCAACCGGCTGCAGGCGGTCGCCAACGCCGCCTGGGCGCCGCGCGCTGGCTGGGCCGCCAACAAGCCCTTGGTGCAGGCCTTCGTGCGCGAGACCCCGGAGTACCGCGCCGCCGTCGCCGCCGGCACCGCGCCGGACGAGGCGCTGCGCCACCTGATGGCCGACAGCGCCTTCCTGCGCGCGCTGCACCAGAGCAAGACCCGGATCCAGGCCGGCTTTTTGGCGCTCGATCCGCGCAACGGCGAGATCCGCGCCTGGGTCGGCAGCCGCGACTACACCCAGGACGCGTTCGACCACGTGCAGCAGGCGCGCCGCCAGCCGGGCTCGACCTTCAAGCCCTTCGTCTACGGCGCGGCCTTCGACGAGGGCAAGACCCCCGACGATACGCTGGTGGACCAGCCGGTGGAAATCGAGCTGGCCGGCGGCGAGATCTGGCGGCCCAGCGACGAAGGCCGCCCCACCGGCCGCGCCATGACACTGCGCGACGGCCTGGTCTATTCGCGCAACACCATCACCGCGCAACTGATGCAGGAAGTGGGCCCCGCGCGCGTGGCGCGGCTGGCCCGCAACATGGGCGTGCGCGACAGCCAGCTCGACGTGGTGCCGTCGCTGGCGCTGGGCACCAGCCCGGTCACACTCAAGGAAATGGTGGCTGCCTACGGCACCATCGCCAATGCCGGCGACTACATCGCGCCGACCATGGTGACGCGCATCGAAGACCGCCAGGGCAATGTGCTGCAGGTGTTCCGCCCCGCGCGCGCCGAACACGCGCTGTCCGCCGCCGCCACGCAAACCCTGCTCGACGTGATGCGCGACGTGATCGACCGCGGCACCGGCGCCGGCATCCGCTCGCGCTTCGGCATCCGCGCCGATGTCGCCGGCAAGACCGGCACCACCCAGGACAATGCCGACGGCTGGTTCATCCTGATGCATCCGGAACTGGTCGCGGGCGCCTGGGTCGGCTTCAACGACAGCCGCATCACGCTGCGCAGCGACTACTGGGGCCAGGGCGCGCACAGCGCGCTGCCGATGGTGGGCGACTTCTACCAGCGCGCTCTGCGCGCGCGCATCATCGACGGCCGCGCGCGCTTTGCCGAGCACGAGGAAACGCATGTGTTCGCCTCGCTGGGCACGCAGCTGCGCGGCTGGTTCAGCCAGCTGTTCACGCGCGACAAGGCCAGCGAGACCCCGGCGCCGCGCCCGGCACCGCGCCGCCCGGCCTTGCCGGCGCAGGAAGCCGAGCTCGCGCCGCCGGCAGGCGCGGCCTCGGCGGCGGTGGCGGACGGGGACCACGATGAGTCCAGCCTGGCGCTGGATCGGGGGGAGACGGTGATGGCGGTGCCGCCGGGTTTCGCTGCGGACGCGTCGGCGGCAAGTGGTGCGGATACGCCGGCAGCATCGGCGGCGGCGGTGTCGCCAGCGGCTTCAGGTTCGGCCGCCTATCCGGGCGTTTCCGCCGGTCCCGCAGTCCCGGTCCCACCAGCGGTGCCTGCGCCTGCTGCCCCGCCCGCTTATGTTCCACCCACCAATGCTCCGGCGCCGGCAAGCGGCGCCTTGCCCAACGCGGCACCGGGCTGAGGTTGGAACGTTGCCGCCCCGCGGAAAGCCGCTGCCGTCCAGGGCAACACGCGCTTGAAGTCGTCCGCGCAGCATGCGCCCCGGCAGCGACACCCTTTGCTGCAGGCCTTCCAAACTCCCGATTGCGTACTCCCTCTCCCGCGTGCGGGAGAGGGTTGGGGAGAGGGCCAGGCGTTTTGACGAAGTAATGCGCGTCGGTATGCCAGTGCCTGCCCTCACCCCCGGCCCCTCTCCCGCAGCACGCGGGAGAGGGGAGCAAACCTGCAGCAGCCTCAATTGCCTCGCGATTCAAACTCCCGATTGCGTACTCCCTCTCCCGCTTGCGGGAGAGGGTCGGGGTGAGGGCCAGGCGTTTCGACGGAGTAAAGCGCGTCGGTATGCCAGTGCCTGCCCTCTCCCCCGGCCCCTCTCCCACTGTATGGACCGGGGACATAGGTGACAGGTGTGCGAGGACATGGTTGACACTCCCGGGCAGATATCTGCCCGGGAGAACGAACCATGCCGTGGAGCGCCCGAGACACCATGAGCCTTCGCCTGGAGTTCATTGCCCTGGCTTCCCAGCCGGGATGCAACCGTCGGGAGCTGTGCCGACGGTTCTCGATCAGTCCGCAAACCGCTTATAAGTGGCTGGCCCGGCATCGGCAGGAAGGCGCCGCGGGCTTGGCCGACCGGCCCAGGCGGCCGCACCACAGCCCCGAGCGCACCGCTGATTTCCTGGAGGAACTGGTGCTGATGCTGCGCCGCGAACACCCGACCTGGGGTGGGCGCAAGATCAGCCGCAGGCTGTCCGACCTGGGCCACGCCGAGGTGCCTGCGCCCAGCACGGTGACCTCGATCCTGCATCGACATGGTCTGATCGATCCGCAGGCCAGCGCCCAGGCCACCCCCTGGCGGCGGTTCGAGCACGACGAACCCAACGAGCTGCTGCAGATGGACTTCAAGGGTCAGGTGCCCAATGAGCAGGGCGTCTGCTTTCCGCTCACGCTGATCGACGACCATTCCCGCTTCAACCTGTGCCTGGCAGCCTGCGCGGACCAGCGCCGCCAGACGGTGCAGCAGCAGCTGATTGGGGCCTTCCGCCGCTACGGCCTGCCCCGGCGCATCACCATGGATAACGGCCCTCCATGGGGAGGCGGCGACGAAGAGGGGCTGGGCTACACCAGGCTGACGGTCTGGTTAATGCAACTAGGGATCCGGGTCAGCCATTCACGGCCCTATCACCCACAAACACAGGGCAAGGACGAGCGGTTCCACCGCACCCTGAAGGCCGAAGTCCTGCAGCACCGCCGCTTCGTGGACAACACCGAGGCGCAGCAGGTCTTCGATCGATATCGCTACGTGTACAACCACGAGCGACCCCATCAGGCCCTGGACATGCAGGTGCCGGCCCAACGCTATCGCGTGAGCAGCGTGGCCTACCCGGAGGCGCTACCGGAGGTGCAGTACCAGAGCGGCGACCGTGTCTACAAGGTCGACAGCAGCGCACGGATCATAGTTGGCAACCGGCGCATCAAGATCGGCAAGGCGTTCATCGGCCAGTGGATCGCGCTACGCCCGACCCGGCGCGACGGCGTGTTGGCCATATGGTTCAGCCGCTTTGAAATCGGCGAAATTAGCCTGCACGCCGCTGCGGCGTGCAGGCCACAAGCATCACCTAGGGACGTAACCCCCTGACGTCTACAATGTGTCCACCATGTCCTCGCACATGCGTCCACCATGTCCCCGGTCTATACATCCCACAAGCGGGAGAGGGGAGCAAACCCGCAGCAGCGTCAGTTGCCTCGGGTCGATTCAAACTCCCGATTGCGTACTCCCTCTCCCGCTTGCGGGAGAGGGTCGGGGTGAGGGCCAGGCGTTTCGACGAAGTAATGCGCGTCGGTATGCCAGTGCTTGCCCTCACCCCCGGCCCCTCTCCCGCACGCGGGAGAGGGGAGCAAACCCGCAGCAGCCTCAATTGCCTCGGGGCGATTCAAACTCCGATTGCGTACCAGGCGTTCGATGCGCCGGTTGCGCTCGGTCTCTTTCACACCAACCCAATATCCCGCCCCGCCACCCCCGGAAACACCTGCGCCAGCCGCTCCGCATCCAGCCCGTACAACCTGCGGAACAGCCCGCCCAGCAACGCCCGGTACTCGTTGCGCACCGGCCAGTCGCGATCCTGGTTGAGCGTGGCCGCTTCCACCGCGACCTGTTCGCCGGCGATGCGGCCGCCGCGCACGCTGCCGCCCAGCACCCAGTAGACCGTGCCATGGCCGTGGTCGGTGCCGCGCGTGCCGTTCTCGCGGAAGGTGCGGCCGAACTCGGACAGCACCACCACGGTGGTCTTGCTCCATGCGGGACCCATCTCCGAGGCAAAGGCCGACAAACCGCGGCCCAGGTTGTCGAGCAGCCCGGCCAGCTGGCCCTGCGCGGCGCCCTGGTTGACGTGGGTGTCCCAGCCGCCCACGTCGATAAAGCCCAGGTTGAAGCGCTCGCGCATCAGCCTTGCCATGCGCCGTGCCTCGACCTCGAAGCCGCGCGCGCTGAGCGCGCGGCGGCTGGCGGCCTGCATCTCCTGCTGGCGCGACGCCATCGTGGCCGGGCCGGCGCCGGCCATGCCGCCCATGCCGCCCCCTGGCGCTTCCGCCTGCGCCTGGCGCGCGACGGTTTCGCGCAGTTCGAAGCCCTCGTCGATCAGTGACTCGAAACGCGTGCCGCGGTACATCTGTGCCAGCAGCCTGGCCTGACGCGCATCGAACGGGGCGCGGCCGGCACCCTTGAGCGAGACATTGGGAAGATCGCGCGGGCCGGACAGCACCAGCGGCAGCCCGTCGGTGAACGCCACCGGCGCAGCCTGGCCGCCCATGGCCTGGGCCAGCCGGTTGAGGAAGCCGCTGCCGCGCAGCGCGGCCGTAGCCTGGCGGCTTTCGTCATGGCCAGGCAGGCCGGCCTCGATGCCGTCCTGGGTCTCGAAGTGGCTGCGCGACAAATCATGCGTGCCGGCGAACGGCACGAAAGCCAGTTGGCACTGCTGCCACAGCGGCAGCAGGGTCGGCGCCAGCGCCGGGTGCAGGGCCCAGTCGCCGATCCCGCGCGCAGCGCTGTCGACGCCAAAGGCGGGTGCCAGCGCCACCGCGGCATTGGGATCGGCGTCGGCACCCGGCGCCGGCGGGCGGCGGATGGCGATATTGGGCCGCACCGCGTAGTAGAAATCGCTGCCGGCCGGCACCAGCACGCTGGCGGCGTCATAGCCGCCGCGCAGGAATACCAGCAGGAAGCGCGCGTCGGCCTGCGCCGGCAGCGCGTACACGCGCGAGGCGATCGCCGGCAGCGCCAGCCCCAGCGCGGCGCCACCCATCGTCTTGACCCATTGTCGGCGTTGCATGGTGTTCTCCGTTGCCTTCAGCGCTGCATCCATTCGGGCGAAGCCAGCAGCAGGGTGTTCCATTCCGCCTGCGACTCGGCCTGGCTCAGCGCGGCGCGCGTGGCGGGGCCAAGGGTGGCTTCGATCGCGTCGTAGTAGAGCTTGTTGCCGATCGTCGGGAAGCGTGCGCCGCGCGGCGTGGCGCCATCGCCCGCGAACAATCCCGCCGGCCCGGACCCGATCGCTCGCGCGATCTCGAAGCGCCGCACCATCTGCCCCGAACTCGCCCACGCGCTTTCCGCCGAGGGGTAGCCGTCGGGCGCCACGTGGCCGTACAGCGGCTCGCCCAGCTGGTTCAGCCAGTTCATCACCGGGCGCAGGTTGGCCACCTGCCGGCCTTCATACGCCAGCCGCAGCGACGACACCACATAAACCATCGGGTCCTTGAACTTGCGCGGCGACGCGCCAGCCTGCCGGTCCAGCTCGGGCGCCAGCAGCATGGTGCGCAGCACCGCGGCGATATCGCCGTCGGTGCGCGTGAAGGTCTGCGCCATGCGCTCGACCAGCGCGGGCGGCGGGTTGTCGGCAATGAAGTGAGTCGCCAGCCGGGCACTGACAAAGCGTGCCGTGGCCGGCTCGCGCGCCAGCATCGACACCGCGCGCGCCACTTCGTCGAAGCCGGACGGCTCGATGCGCTGGCCCAGCAGCAGCTTGGCGCCGAAGTCGTGGCGCGCGGGATTGAACTCGAACAGGCCGTCGCTGCGATACAGGCTTGCGCGCGCCGGCGGCAGCTTCGGCGGCGGCGTGCCGCGCAGGTTCACGCCCACGCCGGTCAGCACGCGCGCCAGTTCCTGCACGTCCTGCTGCGTATAGCGCGAACCGCTGGCGCCGCCGGCCACGCCCAGCGTATGCAGCTCCATCAGCTCGCGCGCGTAGTTCTCATTGACGCGGTTGGCGCTGCTCTGGGCGTTGTCGAGATAGACCAGCATCGCCGGCGCGGTCACCGTGGCCATGAGCAGGTCGCGGAAACGGCCCAGCGCATGCGGCCGGATCGCGCGCTCTTCGTAATCGGCCAGCAGTAGCCCGACCTGGCCCTTGCCCGCATAGACGTTGAAATGGTTCATCCAGAACCATGTCATCTGCTCGCGCAACTGCGCCGGCGAATACAGCGCGCGCAGCAGGTGGCGCCGCGCCACATCGGCCACGATCTCGCGGCCCTGCAGGTTGAGCGCCTGGCGCGCCTGCTGGCGGCTGGCGTCGTCAGGCAGTGCATCGATGCGCTGGCGCGCCTCGCGCGCGGCCCGGACCTGCGCGGCGGCGCCGTCGCGCAGGTTGGGCAGCGCGGCGATGGCGGCCGCCAGCTCGGGCGGATCGGCCAGCGGCAGCGCCAGCTGCTGCGCAAGAAAGTCCTTGCGTCCCAGCCGGCGCAGCGCGTCCAGCGAGGCCTGGTCGGCGCCATAGGTGACGGTATTGAGCCAGCGCAGGTCGGCGGCGGCCGTGGCGCCATGGCCGTCGCCCTGGCCTGTCCCGGCCTGCAGCTGCGCACAGCCTGCCAGGCACGCGGCCAGCGCCAGCGCCGCGGCGGTGCGCCAGGCGGCCAGGCGCCCACGGCCGGGCGGTTGCGGATGCTGTGCTGGATCCATGTGGTCCACCTCTTTCGATTCGATCCCCATCCACATGTTACGTGGCAAGCCCGGGCCGGTTGACGCGGCGACGCTACACGAGTGTTACCAATGCTTTCAGCGGGCGATTGCCGGAATTGCCAAGACAGCGGCGCCACGCCTCGCTAGCCTTGCGCTTTGCCCTTCCCGCTACCGCAGCGGAAACGCCTGCCAACATGTCGCGCCCCTTGTCCACTGTCGCCTGGCCGCCCGCCATGGCCTTCGTCCTGATCTGGTCCACCGGCTTTATCGTCGGCAAGGCGATCGTGCCGCTGGCCGACACCAGCCTGTTCCTGCTGGGCCGCTTTGCCGTGGCCGGGCTGATGTTCGTGGCGTGGTCACTGGCCGCGCGCGCGGCCTGGCCGCCGCTGCGCGAGGCGCCGCGCCACCTGCTGGCCGGCGCGCTGATGCAGGGCCTCTACCTGTGCGCGGGCTACGGCGCCGTTGCCAGCGGCCTGCCGCCGGCGATCATGGCGCTGCTGGGCGCGCTGCAGCCGCTGCTGACCGCGCTGCTTGCCATCCCCCTGCTGAAAGAGCTACCTTCCAGGCGGACCTGGCACGGCCTGGCGCTGGGTGCGCTCGGCGTTGCGCTGGTGGTCGCCCCCGCGCTGCGGGCCGGCCCGCACGGCGCGGCCGGCGCGGTATCGCCCGGGATCGTGCTGCTGGGCGTGCTGGCCATTGTCTCCATCACCATGGGAACCCTGTTGCAGAAGACCGCCATCGCCACCTGTGACCTGCGCGCCAGCTCGGCGTGGCAGAACCTGGGCGCCATGCTGGTCGCCGCCGCGATGGTGGCGATCCAGGCAGCCGGCGCGCCGCTGCACTGGCAAGGCGGGCCGGCGCTGTGGGCCGGGCTGGCCTGGGCCGCCATCGGCCTGTCCGGCGCCGGCACCTGGCTGCTGGTCAGCCTGGTGCGGCGCGGCCAGGCCGCCAACGCAGCGGCGCTGATGTTCCTGGCGCCGCCGCTGGCCGCGCTGCAGGCCTGGCTGCTGTTCGGCGAGCGCCTGGACGCGGTGCAGGCGCTGGGCATGGCGGTGGCAGGGGCCGGCGTCTGGCTGTGCCAGACCCGTGGCAGGATGCGGCATGCCGAAGCCGGCTGAATCCCGGCCCGCGCCGCTGGTCGAGCACCGACGCTACCGGCCGCAGCCGGAGGGCCACCAACACGGCTACCACCAGCTGCTGTTCGGCCTGGCCGGCGCCTCCGAACTGGAACTCGACGGCCACCTCTACCGCGTCGACGACCGCACCGGCCTGATCGTGCCGGCCGGCAGCCATCATGACTACATGGGCTATCAGGGGAACCTGCAGCTGGTGGCGGACTTCCCCGCGCATTCGGTGGCGCTGCCCGCGCGGCTGATGGAGCGTCCGCGCGCGTTCGCGCTGGACGGCGCCCTTGGCAACCGGGTGCGGGCACTGGCGGCCGGGCGCACGGCGTTCGGGGCACGGCCGCCGCAGGCAGACTGGCACCTTGCGGCAACCCTGGCCGCCACGCTGGCCGACAGCCTCGGCATGCCCGCCGACGGCGAGGTCTTTCCGCTGATGGCCGTCGACGCCTACCTGCGCGCCAACCTGGCCGCGCCGCTGCGCGTGCCGGAGCTGGCCGCGAATTTCGGCTGGAGCGTGCGGCGCTTCCAGACGCTGTTCGCCGAGGCCTTCGGCGATACCCCGCACCGCTACCAGACCCGGCTGCGGCTGGACCACGCGCTGCAGTGGCTGTCGAACTCCCGGCTGCCGCTGGCCGAGATCGCGCTGATGTCAGGCTACCCGGACCAGACCACGTTCACACGCAGCTTCACGCGGCGCTTCGGGCTACCGCCGGGAGCATGGCGCGCCGCCGCGCGCGGCTGAGCCCGAGCGTGCTGACCGCCTTGCGCGACCGGTTAGCGAGAGACGATATCCTGGCGCATGGGCCCCAAAATCCCCAGCAATTCCTTCTGCTCGCGTGCCGGCACCTTGAACTTGTTGAGGGATTTCACCAGGTCATCGACCAGCGCATCGAAATCGTCATTGCTGATTGCCATGCCGGCATGGGCGGTTTTCATATCGCGGCCCGAATAGGTGCAGGGCCCGCCCGTACCCGCGCAGATCTGTTCGACCAGCCGGGTCTTCAGCCGCGGAATATTGGCATTGGCGAACCGGGCGTTGATGCGCGTGTCGGTCGCCACATTGCCGACAAAATCGTCGACCACCGCGGTAATCGCCGGCATGCCGCCAAGCCGGTCATATAACGACGAAGTCGTGGCAGGCTTGGCACGATCCGGCGTTGCGCAACCGGCTAGCGCAAACACCGCCGTCAGAAGAAATCCGCACAGAACAGCAGAGATACGCATGGCTGCCTCCTTCCCTTACCGAGTGGTTACCGGGGAGTTTCCGGATCGGAGCCAGCGCCGCCGCGGCGTAAATTGCATTGTCAACTTGCGACGGTCAGGCCGACAGCGCCAGCTTCGGCTTTTTCAGCATAGCAGGTTGGTTCTGCCTTGCTTTCAGGGCGACGACGGCATGGCGTTTTCGATACCAAACGGCTAGAGTCGGAGACGACAAGACACGGATGCGGCCATGCCCAAGCCACAGATCCTCACCTATGTCGACGCCGGCGCGTCGGACTGGACCGCATGCCTGATGCGGACCATCGGCCATCAGCTGCGCGCCGGGGCCTATGAAATCCGCGCGGTGATGGCCAGCGAGATCCGGCACGACACCACGCTGTTCGACGACGCGGTGATGTTCGTCATGCCGGGCGGCGCCGACCTGCCCTATTGCGCCTTGCTGAACGGCGCGCCGAACGCGCGCATCCGGCAGTTTGTCGAGCACGGCGGCGTCTATCTGGGCATCTGCGCGGGCGCCTACTACGCCTGCCGCGAACTCGCCTTCCATGCCGGCACCCGCGGCGCCATCTGCGGCCCGCGCGAACTGCGGCTGGTCGATGCGGTGGCCGTCGGCTCGCTGCCTGAACTGACCGGCGGCAAGCTCTATGACGGCACCCCGCGCACCACGGCCGCGGTGGAACTGCGGACCACCGACAAGCTGACCGAAGTCCCGCTATCGCTTTACACCCACTATCACGGCGGCTGCCGCTTCGACTTCGCCGACACCCCCGGGCCCGGGACCGAGATCCTCGCCGTCTACGCAGACATCGCCGGCACGCCGCCCGCCATCGTCAGCGCGCAGGTCGGCGAAGGCCGCGCGCTGCTGACCGGGGTCCACCTGGAGATTTCGGAGCGCGAGTGCAAGGATGCGTTGCGCGGACACAGCGATATGTCCGAATACCTCCACGTATGCGACCGGCTGGCCCAAACCGGCGATGCGCGGCTGGCGGTTTTTCGGCGGTTGCTGGCGCAGGGTGGGCTCGAGCTGGGCTGAAGGGGCGGCACCCTAGCGCGCCAGCTTCCCCTCCGCATGCTCGTTAAAGTAATAAAGGTGCGTATTGTCCGGCGCCTCGCTGACGCCCTCGCCGCTCGGACGGAATTCGATATGGCGCTGGAATTTTTCGCTGTCGGCCCGCGCATTGCGCTCTGCAGCCTGCAGCGCCTCGGCATAGGGCATCGGGTCCTTGGTTTTCTCGATTTCCAGCAGCAAGGTCTGTTCGTTGACCCGCACGCTGTACTTGCCGAGATGGAACAGCAGGTACATCGCCAGCAGGTTGTCATAGTCCTGGTACGCACCGGCCTCGCGGCGGAAGTCGAGCGACAGCACTGACGGAAAGCGGTCGGGCAGGTCCTTGAAGGCGATCTTTTCTTCCTCTTGCGGATCGACATAGGTCGAGCCGCGGTACTTCTTGTACAGCACCACATCCATGCCGTAGTGGCGCTGGCCCCATTCCCGGATCAGCTTCATCGCCATCTCGGTCGGGATATTGGCGGTGGCTGCCGCGACCAGCCGCTGCGCAGACAACAGCGTCGCTCCGGTCACCTCCAGGTTGCGGTAGCCGGCGCCATACTTGAAAGCGGCGCCGATGGTCTTGGCGCAGTTCAGGCGCAGGTAGTCATAGCGGATCGGGCCGTGATGATATTCGGTGTTGCTGCGCTGCTGGTGATAGTCGTCGTTGATGCGGCGGAAATAGGCCGCCAGCGCCGCCTTGTCCGCCGCCGGCACGCCGTACACCCGCACCCCGATGACCGAGCGCTTGTAGATCTCGCCGAAGTCGAGCCCGAACGATGCGGTCGCGGCGACCGTCGATACGGTCTTGAACAGGTATTCCTGCTTGGGGATGGAGACCATCAGGTCGGTGGTGTAGCGGCCGCTCGCGTGCGCGGGGTCGCGGTCGGCGTAGAAGTTGGCCGAGTACACCCTCTCTTCGCCCGCCGCATCGTCACGCAGCGCCAGCGCGATATGGCCGGCCGATCCGCCCTTGGAGGTGCCGAAGCTGATCAGCAGTTCCATGTCATAGAGGTCTTCGCGCAGGCGTGACGCGATCTGTTCGAGATTGGCCGGTTCCGGCCCGCCCTTGCTGCCGAATTCGGTGGCCAGTGCCAACCGCGGCAAGAGCAAGACCATCGCGACGAACCACAGCACCAGCCTCGTTCTCATTATTTCCCCCGATTTCTGGATGTCCCCGGGCATGACCAATGACATGCCGACGATACCATGTGGCCCGTCGCCCCTCGCTCGCCTGCCCCAGCGATCCGGTACAATCCCCCACTTTCGAGGACGACCTCGCCCGCACCGGGTATGAATGTCCGGGACGGCCCGGCTCTTGATCAAGGAGCCATCATGGCTTGGATATATCTCGTCATCGCCGGAGTGCTCGAAGTCCTTTGGGCGTACTCCATGAAGCTGTCCGAGGGGTTTTCGCGCCCCGGCTACTCGGCCATCACCATCGTGGCCATGATTGCCAGCTTCGCCCTGCTCTCGCTTTCAATGAAAAGCCTGCCGCTCGGCACGGCCTATACCATCTGGACCGGCATCGGCGCCGTGGGCGCGTTTCTGGTGGGGCTGTTCGTGCTGGGCGAACCGGCCAGCGCAGTCAGAATCCTGGCGGCCGGGCTGATCGTCAGCGGGCTGGTGATGATGAAGATGGCTTCCTGAAGCTTCGGCATGCGTTGGCCTGCGCCGGGCTGCTGAATCCCGCGCCGCGGCTGCCCTGGCCGCTCGTTTAGAATGCCTCGCACGCGCCGCGATTCCGGACGGATCCGGCGCGTTGCCTTGTCATTCACACCGTGCGCAATGAATGCTCCCCTGGAACTCGTCGGAAACCATCCGTCGGTCGCCGCCCTGCGCGACCTGGTCGCGCGCGTGGCAAGAAGCCAGGCGCGTACCGTCCTGCTCTACGGTGAAACCGGCACCGGCAAGAGCCTGGTGGCACGCCTGCTGCACCAGCAGTCCAGCCGCGCGGACGCGGAGTTCATCGACATCAATTGCGCGGCAATCCCGGGGCAATTGCTGGAGTCGGAGTTGTTCGGCCATGAACGCGGCGCGTTCACCGGCGCGGTGGGCAAGAAGGAAGGGCTGATCGAGGCCGGCAATGGCGGCACGGTGTTCCTGGATGAGGTGCGGGAGCTCGACCTGGTGATGCAGTCCAAGCTGCTGACGCTGCTGGATGCCCGGCGCTTCCGTCGCGTCGGTGCAATCCGGCCGATCAGTGTCGACGTGCGCTTTATCGCCGCCACCAACAAGATCCTGCTCAGCGAGGTCAATGCCGGCAAGTTCCGCGAGGACCTGTACTACCGGCTGCAGGTCATCTCGATCAATATCCCGCCCTTGCGCGAACGCGGCGACGACATCCTGCTGCTCGCGCACAACGCGCTGCAGCGCTACAACCGCCAGTACGGCAGCCGCATGGAGCGGCTCGACCCGGAAGTCGAACGCATCTTCCGCGCCTACCGCTGGCCCGGCAATGTGCGCGAACTGGAGAACCTGCTGGAGCGGATCTGCCTGCTCGAGCCGGGCCACTGCGTGTTGCCGGCCCACCTGCCGGCGCGCATCCTGCGCGAGATGAATCTGGCCGCGGCGGCTCCGGCCGACCCGATGCCCCTGACCGCTGCGCCGGCCGGCCCGCTGGATTACCACGCCGCCACGGCGCAGTTCCAGGCGGGGTTGATCGAACAGGCCCTGGCGGCCTGCGGCGGCAATCTCGCCGAGGCCGCACGCCGGCTTGGGCTGAGCCGCCATGCGCTGCGCCACCAGATGAGCAAGCTCGGATTTCCCGCCGGCTGACGCGGCGCGTACTTCGCGCAATGGCGTGGAATTCACGCCGACCAGGCGCGTGAAGATCGCGCACCAACCCATCCCATTGTCACAAGCCTTTGATCTTCAAAGGAAATTTCAGCATCGCCCGGCTGGCACAGCTTCTGCGTATTCGGTGTCGCGTGACTCGCTCTAACGAAGCGACACCTAACCGGAGAATGTTGAATGCAGTCGCTGAAGATCATTTGCCCCAATGGCCATCTCGGCTTTGCCCCGCTGCGCACGGGCAGTTTCGAGATCGGCGTGGCCGCCGGACCGCACTACATCGCGGCCGATTCGGGCAGCGATGATGTCGGGCCGGTGCCGCTTGGCTCGGATACCTCGACCAGCCCCGAAGCGTGGCAGCGCCACGATCTCGAGCACATGCTGCTGGCCTCGCGGCGGCTGGGCGTGCCGATGATCATCGGTTCAGCCGGCGATACCGGCACCAACAGCCGCGTCGACCGCTATGTCGAGATCCTGCGCGAGCTCGCGCAACGGCACCGCCTGCCGCGGTTTCGCATCGGCTACTTCTATTCCGAAGTACCGAAGTCGCTGGTGCGGGACCAAATGGGCGCGGGGGAAACCATCCGCGGCCTCGATGGCTTTGCCGACCTGACCTTGTCCGAACTCGACGCCACCGACCGCATCGTCGCCATGGCTGGCGTCCACCCATACCTGGAACTGCTGCGCCAGGGCGTCGACGTGATCGTCGGCGGCCGCAGCTCCGATGCCGCGGTGTTCGCCGCGCCGGCGCTGCACCACGGCTTTGCCGCCGACCATGCCTACTATCTGGGCAAGGTGCTGGAGTGCGCCTCGTTCTGCGCGGAGCCGTACGGCGGCAAGGAAACCGTGCTGGGCGAAATCACCCGCGACGATGTCCGCGTCACGGCCATGCATCCCGAGCAGCGCTGCACCATTGCCTCGGTGGCCGGGCATGCGATGTACGAGCGCTCCAATCCGTTCGAGGAATTCGTCGCCGGCGGCAGGCTCGACATGAGCCAGTGCCGCTACGAACAGCTCGATCCGCGCACCACCCGCATCACCGGCGCACGCTTCGAACCCGCGCCGCAGGTGCGCGTCAAGCTGGAGGGCTCGGGCAAGGTCGGCGAGCGCTACGTGGGCCTGTGCGGCATCCGCGACCCGTACACCATCGCCAACGTCGACCGCGTCATTGCCTGGGCGCGCGAACAGGTGCGCGCGCGCTTCGGCGACACCGATTATTCGCTGCACTACAACGTATATGGACGGGACGGAGTGATGGGCGAACTGGAACCGCTGCGCGACCGCCCCGGCCACGAGCTTTGCGTGATGGTGCAGGGCGTCGCGCCCACGCGCGAGATGGCGGAGGAAGTCGCGATGATCGGCCTGCGCCAGATGTTCTACGCGCGGCTGCCGGATGTGAAGGGCACCGCCGGCTCGGTGTCGTTCCCGCTGGACGAGGTACTGCACGCCAGCCCCGCCTATCGCTGGACGCTGAACCATACGATGGCAGTGCGCGATCCGCTCGCGCTGTTCCCCACCCATGTCGTCGAAGCCGGCGTTTGATGCGCCCCGTTGCCAAGGAAGCCACCATGACCATTGCCAGCCAACCATCGCCCTACCCGGCCGCCGCCCCCACCGCGGCATCGACGCAGCCGCTGCACGCGCTCGCCAAGACCATCCGCAGCAAGAACGCCGGCGTCAACAAGATTACCTTCGACATCATTTTCCGCGAGCAAGCCGAATATGAACGAGTCAAGCGCTCCCGCGTGCTGACCCGCGAAAGCATGGCCGCGCTGTTCGGCGTGCCGGTCTCGCGCATTTCGGATTTCGTCGAATACGAGCCGGCCTTCGCCATCAAGTTCACCATGTACCGCGCGCAGCCCAGCGGCAGTGCGGGCGATGGCGATATCTTCGGCGCGCAGCAATATGCGCCGCTGCTGACGCTGGAGATTCCCGCCTGATCTTTCCGCGCGGCCCGCCGTGGCCCGGATGGTCCGGGCCGCGCGCCGGCCGCTTCCGCAGCGTTGCCGCGCTGCTGCAACACGACGATTTCGGAACGACGTATGGACAAGACCTGTTTCAAGCGCATCTTGCACCGGCTTGCATGCCGCCTGCCCGTAGCGGTGGCCGCGGCGGCGATGGCCGCCTCCCCGCTGTCCGCCACCGCTGCGCCGCCCGATCATGCGGCCTCGGTCCCGCCGCTGATGCGGATCGTGGTGCCGTTCTCGGCGGGCGCCAGCAATGACGTGATCGCGCGCGCCATCGCACCCTCACTGGCCAAGCGCCTCGGCAACACCGTGATCGTGGAGAACCGCCCCGGTGTGGCGGGCGTGCTGGGCGCCGACTACGTGGCCAAGGGGCCGCGCGACGGCTCCGTGCTGCTGCTGACGTCGTCGACCTTCCTGACCGCTGCCGCCACGCAGGCGCGCTCGCCGTATGACCCGCTGACCGCGTTCGCGCCGGTGGCGCTGGTGGCCGACGGTCCGCTGCTTCTGGCGGTATCGTCCAGCAGCGCGGCATCCCGCTCGATCCGCACGCCGGCCGATCTTGTCGCCGCGGCGCGCGCCCGGCCTGGGGCGATCAGCTACGGCTCGGCCGGGGTCGGCTCGCTCGGCCAGCTCGCCACCGAACTGCTGTGCGACACCTCGAAGGTCCAGATGATGCACGTGCCGTACAAGGGCGCGGCCAACGCGCTGATCGACCTGGCCGCCGGGCAGATCGACGTGATGATGTCGAACTACAGCTCGATCGCCACGCAGATCAAGTCCGGCAAGGTCAGGCCGCTGGCCGTGACCTCGGCGGCGCCGAACCCCGCGTTTCCGGACTTGCCGCCACTGGCCGCGTCGGTGCCGGGCTATGGCATCGAGATCTGGGTCGGCGTGCTGGCGCCGGCGGGCGCGCCGGCCGCGCTGGTGCAGCGGCTCAATCGCGAGATTGCCGAAATCGCCGCGTCGCCGGAAGTGCGCGCGATCCTCGAGCCGGACGGCTCGCGCCCGCTGGCCGCGACGCCTGCGGAGTTCGGCGCGCGCATGAAGCAGGACCTCGCGCAGTGGAAGCGCATCGCCGTGGAACGCAAGATCATCGCGGAATAGGCTCTGCCGCCACGCCCTGCACCGCCTGGCTTACGGGGGTAGAATCTGCGCCTCACACCGTCGAAGGCCGCCCGGTCCGCATGCCGGCCGGATCGCGGGCCTTCTGCCGTTTCGGAGGACCCCGTGCTGCGCGCGTTCGAACGTCTGCTTGATCCCTTCCCGCCCGACGAGGCACCGCCGCCGCCCAAGGGCCTGGCGGCCTTCCTGTGGGCCTGCACCCGCGGTACCCGCCGCTACTTCGTCGCGCTGGCGCTGCTGAGCGCCGGCGTGTCGATCTACGAAGCCTGGCTGTTCTCCTTCCTCGGGCAAGTGGTGGATCTGCTGGCGGCGTGGCAGGGCAACCGCGAAGCTTCGGCACAGGAGCAGCGCGTGCTGTGGGGGATCGGCATCGTGCTGGTCACCAGCATCGGCCTGGTGGCACTGCGCACCATGGTGCAGCATCAGGTGCTGGCGATCAACCTGCCGCTGCGGCTGCGCTGGGATTTCCACCGGTTGATGCTCAGGCAGAGCCTGTCCTTCTTCTCCGATGAATTTGCCGGACGGGTCACCACCAAGGTCATGCAGACCGCGCTGGCGGTGCGCGAGGTGCTGTTCACCTTTATCGAGATCGTGCTCGCCATCGGCGTGTACTTCATCACCATCATCGCGCTGGCGGGCGGCTTCGATTTCCGGCTGATGCTGCCCTTCATCGGCTGGATCGTGCTGTTCGGCCTGGCCATGCTGTATTTCGTGCCGCGGCTGGGCAAGGTCGGGCAGGAGCAGGCGCATGCGCGCTCGTCGATGACCGGCCGCGTCACCGACGCCTACACCAACATCACCACGGTCAAGCTGTTCTCGCACACCAGGCGCGAGGCGCACTTCGCGCGCGCGGCGATGGAGGATTTCAAGGAGACGGGGTTCCGGCAGATGCGCCTCGTCAGCCAGTTCGAGATCGTCAACCAGGCTTTGGTGGTGGCGCTGATCCTGGCGGCGGGCGGCTATGCGCTGTGGCTGTGGCATCGCGCCGAGATCGGCACCGGCGCGGTGGCCGCGGTCACCGCCATGGCGCTGCGCATCAACGGCATGTCGCACTGGATCATGTGGCAGATGGCTTCGTTGTTCGAGAACATCGGCACGGTGCAGGACGGCATTGCCACGCTGACGCATGTGGCCAAGGTGCAGGACGCGCCCGGCGCGCCGGCGCTGCAGATCCGGCGCGGCGAAGTGGAATTCGACCAGGTCAGCTTCAATTACAACGGCGAACGGCAGGTGCTCGACGGCCTCAGCCTGACCGTGCGTCCCGGCGAGAAGATCGGGCTGGTGGGCCGCTCCGGCGCGGGCAAGTCCACGCTGATCAACCTGCTGCTGCGTTTCTATGACGTGGACAGCGGACGTATCCGCATCGACGGGCAGGACATCGCCACGGTGACGCAGGACAGCCTGCGCAGCGCCATCGGCATGGTCACGCAGGACACCTCGCTGCTGCATCGCTCGATCCGCGACAACATCGCCTACGGCCGCCCCAACGCCACCGATGCGGAGATCCGCCACGCCGCGGTGCACGCCCAGGCCGATGACTTTATCCGCCAGCTGAGCGACCAGCATGGCCACACCGGCTACGACACGCTGGTCGGCGAACGCGGCGTCAAGCTCTCGGGCGGCCAGCGCCAGCGCATCGCGATTGCGCGCGTGATGTTGAAGAACGCGCCCATCCTGCTGCTGGACGAAGCCACCAGCGCGCTCGATTCGGAAGTCGAGGCCGCGATCCAGGAAAGCCTCGACGAAATGATGGAGGGCAAGACCGTGATCGCGATCGCCCACCGCCTCTCCACCATCGCCGCGATGGACCGCCTGATCGTGATGGACCAGGGCCGCATCATCGAACAGGGCACGCACGCCGAACTGCTGGCGAAGAACGGCACCTATGCGCGGCTGTGGCGGCACCAGAGCGGCGGCTTTTTGGGTGAAGAGCAGGATGAGGTGCCGGAGTCGGTGCAGTAGCGCGGCGGGCGATCGTCAGGCACGGACAAGCCCCCATCCGGCCAATTCAAAAGAGCTGGCGCCGGCCATCATAGTCAAGAACGATCCGGTTCATCGCGCCCAGCAGCGCCTGCTCCCCGCCGCCAAGCGCCTGCTCGATCGAGCGCATATAGCCCAGCAGCTGCGCCTGGGCGGCATTGGCTACCTCGGTGGTAATTCCCTCGTCGTCATGCAGGATCACATACGACCGCGCGAAACCGTAGACCAGGAAGTACGCGGCGGCGTGGTCCGGATCGGCGGACATCAGCGCCAGCGATTGCTCCTTGACCTTGAGGAATGCGTCCGTCCCCGGCACGCTGCTGGCAAACTGCTCTGTAACCGTCTTGAAGTCCATGGATAGTCTCTCAGGGGGAAAAAACGAACCGCTCAGACCTGCTGCAGCATGCGCCGCAAAAGTCCGGCACCATCGGGGCCCTTGTAGGCGCGTTGCCAGAGTGCCTCGACCATGTTGGTGTAAAGCGATACCGCTTCCGGCGCGGCCGTGACCGAGGCGATGCCCGCCGAAATGTTGGGAAACTCGCCGAAGCGGAACGGACTGATGGCCACATACGAGCCGCTTGGCCGCTCGAAGATCTGGAACGTTGCGTGGGGCATGCTCTCGTTGACGATGCCGATCTGCATCCCCGCGTGCTGCTGTTCCAGCAACACCGCGATGCGCTCCACTTCCGCGCGCGCCGCCAGCGATCGCTCCATGCGGGTCGCGGGAGGCAGGTCCATCCTGCCGACCAGCCCGAAATGGACGAACCGCTCAAGCTCGCGCAATCCGATCAGGCTGATGATGGGCGCCGGGTGCGATGCATACGATTCCTTGCGCTCCCGCAGCAAGGCCATGATGGCCTGGATGCGGCCGTCGTCGTTGTCGCCGCTCTCCCTGAGCATCTGCTCCAGATAGCGGTCATAGTCCGGCGAGGTCAGCAGGAACGATATCGGCTCGAAGTGGGCAAGGATCCGGGTGGCGCCTTGTTCGAGCTGGCGCATGCGCTCGATGTAGGCGATGGCTGACGGGTAGTATTCCGTGCCCGCGCCGAGCAGCGATTCCAGCGAGGTATCGAGGATGCCGGCCAGGCGCTCGAGCGTCTCGATCTTGACGATCTCGCCCTTCTCCATGCGATAGACCGCTGCGCGGGAAATGCCCAGCACCTCGGCAATCTGCTCGGCACGCAGTTGCGCACCGAGCCGATAGGCACGCAGCCGCGCGCCCAGCGCCTCGAAGTCGATCCCGCCGGTTCCGCTGGCGCGACGTTCCATGTCTGTCTCAATAATTAGATTTTCGCCACTATAGCACGGTGCCCGCGCCGTGCACATCCATTGCCGGTGCTGCTAGGGAAAAACCCGGAAACGCCCGAAAAACGCTTGCCATGCCGCGCCAGGCCGCATAGTCTAAAAAAAAAGATTTTCACCAGTGCTACGCAATGCATTCGTGCCGTCCTCCACGAATGCAGCGGCGTAGTGCTTTTTAAGAGGCATACAGTCTAAAAATGGAGACAGCATGACAAGCCAGCCCCTGACCCAACCCGTAACAGCGACGGAGGCGCCGACTTCGCCGTACGCATGGAAAGCCCTGGCCGGCTCCGCCATCGGCTACGCCATGGACGGGTTCGACCTTCTGATCCTGGGCTTCATGCTGCCGGCGATCAGTGCCTCGCTGCTGCTGACCACCAGCCAGTCCGGCGCGCTGGTCACGTGGACACTGGTCGGGGCCGTGGCCGGCGGCATCATCTTCGGCGCGTTGAGCGACCGCTATGGCCGCGTCAGGGTGCTGACGTGGACCATCGTCTTGTTCGCGGCATTCACCGGCATGTGCGCGCTGGCCCAGGGCTTCTGGGACCTGCTGATCTACCGCACCATTGCCGGCATCGGTCTCGGCGGCGAGTTCGGCATCGGCATGGCGCTGGCCGCCGAGGCGTGGCCGGCCAGCAAGCGCGCGCGCGTATCGTCCTATGTCGCGCTGGGCTGGCAGGCGGGCGTGCTGATGGCGGCGCTGCTGACGCCGTTGCTGCTGCCGCTGGTGGGTTGGCGCGGCATGTTCGTGATCGGGGTGCTGCCGGCGCTGGTGGCCTGGTTCATCCGCAACCGGCTGCACGAGCCCGAAGTGTTCGTGCGCAGCGCACGCACGGAGAACAAGCCCAATGCATTCCGGTTGCTGGTCGCGGATGGCAAGACCACCCGTACCAGCCTTGGCATCGTGATCCTGTGCTCGGTCCAGAACTTCGGCTACTACGGCATCATGATCTGGCTGCCGACCTACCTGTCCAAGACCCTTGGCTTCTCGCTGACCAAGTCGGCGTTGTGGACCTCGGTGACCATCGTCGGCATGATGATCGGCGTCTATGTCTTTGGCCACCTGGCGGACCGCATCGGCCGCAAGCCGACTTTCCTGATGTTCCAGGCGGGCGCGGTGGCCATGGTGCTGACCTATGCCAGGCTGTCCGATCCCATGACCATGCTGTGGGCCGGCGCCGTCATGGGCATGTTCGTCAACGGCATGATCGGCGGCTATGGCGCGCTGATTTCCGAAGCGTATCCGACCGCGGCCCGGGCCACCGCACAGAACGTGCTGTTCAACATCGGGCGCGCCGTCGGCGGGCTGGGGCCGATCGTAGTCGGCGCCATCGCCGCTGCGTACTCGTTCCAGCTGGCAATCGCCCTGCTGGCGAGCATCTACGTGATCGACATGATCGCCACCCTCTTCCTGATCCCCGAACTGAAGGGCGTGGAACTGGAATAAGGCCGGAACCACGCACCAGCCATTCCCGCGCTGCGCCGTCCGGCGCAGCGCCATCCTCTGGAGTCATCACCATGTGTGCCACCGTGTGTAGCGCGGATTCCGCGGCTACCGTAGCCTCCTATCGCTGTCGAATCGTTGAGCATTACTGGGTCAACCAGCGCTACAAGTACATCCGGCTCGAATCGAAGGCCCCGATCGCTGCGATGACCCGGCCGGGACAGTTCTACCAGCTCAGCTGTCCCACTACCGCCGATGCCCAGCCCTTCCTGCTGCGGCCGATGAGCGTCTATGGCGCCGGCCCGGAAAGCGGGCGCATCGAGTTTCTCTACAACGTCACCGGCGTTGGCACGCGCGCGATGGCCACGCTCCCGGTCGATGGCCATCTGGACATCGTCGGTCCGCTTGGCAACACGTTTACGTTCGAGCCCTCGTTCCGGCGCATTCTGGTGGTCGCGCGCGGCGTCGGGCTGGCGACGATGGCGCCGCTGGTACGCCAGGCCGCCGACGCCGGCACCGCCATCACCGCGATCATGTCGGCGCGCACCGCAGGCGACCTGATGGAAAAGGAGTTCCTGCGCGGCGCCAGCGCGCAGGTGCACGCCGTGTTCGATGCCGACGGCACTTCCTCGGTCGAGGCGGTCGAGGCCCTGGTCCGCCGCCTGATCGACACGCAACGGCCCGATGCGGTCTACACCTGCGGCTCGCATCGCCTGCTGATGCTGCTGCAGCGCGTCCTGCAGGACCACCCTGGCGTCCAGGGCGAGGTCGCGATGGAGCAGCGCATGGCGTGCGGCATGGGCGTGTGCCTGTCGTGCGTGCGGCTGTTCGATTGCGACGGCGACAAGCAATTCCTGCGCGTCTGCCGCGAAGGTCCGGTTTTCAAGATTCGTGAGGTGGTGGGGGAGGTGGAATTTGGCTGATCTGACTGTCCGGGTTGGCGACCTGACGTTGCGCAACCCCGTGATGCCCGCATCCGGCTGCTTCGCCATCGAGTACCGCGAGGCGATGGATCTCGACCGCCTGGGCGCGCTGGTCATCAAGAGCGTCTCGCCCAAGTCTCGGGCGGGCAACCCCACCCCGCGCGTGGCAGAGACCTTCAGCGGAATGCTGAATTCGATCGGCATTCCCAGCAAGGGGCTCGACTACTACCGCAAGGAAGTCCTGCCCGCCTATACGCAATACGACACGCCCGTCGTGGTATCGATTTCCGCCGATACGGCCGAAGAGTTCGGCTCCGCCTGCGAACAGATGTCGCTGCCGGAAGTCGCCGTGATCGAGGCCAATATCTCCTGCCCCAATCTGGAAGCCGACGGCATGGCCTTTGCCATGTTGCCCGAGACCACCTACAGGGCTGTCTCAGCGATCCGGCGCCGCACCCGGCACCCGTTCTGGGTCAAGCTGACGCCCAACGCGGGCAATATCGCGGCGGTCGCGCGCGCCGCCGAGGAAGCCGGTGCCGATGCGATCGTGATGGGCAACACCGTGCTCGGCATGGCGATCGATATCCGCACGCGCCAGCCCAAGCTTGGCAATGTCATGGGAGGCCTGTCCGGGCCGGCGATCAAGCCGATTGCCTTGCGGCTGGTGCACCAGTGCTATCGCGCCGTGCGCATCCCCATCATCGGCTGCGGCGGCATCCAGAGCGCCGAGGACGCGATCGAGTTCATGCTGGCGGGGGCGTCGGCGGTCCAGGTCGGCACCGCCTCGTTCCGGGACCCCGGCATCATGCAGAAGATCATCGCCGGGCTCGATGCTTACTGCGACCAAGCCGGCATCGCATCGGTCCGCGACCTGACCGGGCAGGTGATCCTCGATCGCCAGCTCAGCGACCGCTGGCTGCGCTTCGCGCAGCAGTCGGGTTGAGCAAGGGGACATGCCCATGGATATCCTGGAACTCAAGCCGCTGGCGGACCAATTGTTCGCCGACATCGGCGCGCTGACGTTCGACGGCGTCGGCATTACCCGCGACAGCTATGGTGCCGGCGAATCGGCCGCGGCCGACTACCTGCGGCGCTTTGCCGGGCAGCACGGGCTGGACGTGCAGTGCGATCGCGCGGCCAACCTCGTGTTCGCGCTGCCCGATGAAGGCGCGCATGCGCCGGCCGCGTGGGTCGGCTCGCATGTCGATTCTGTGCCGCAAGGCGGCAACTTCGACGGCCTGGCGGGAATCGTTGCCGGCCTGCTATGCCTGATCGCACGCAAGGCACAGGGCGGATCCGGCGCCGCGCCGCTGCGCGTGATCGCCTTCCGTGGCGAGGAAAGCGCGTGGTTCGGCAAGGCCTACCTGGGATCTGGCGCCGCGCTGGGCAAGCTTGGCCCCGACGACCTGGCACTGAAGCACCGCAGTTCGGGCAAGACGCTTGCCGATTGCATGGCCGCGGTCGGCGCCGACGTCGAGGCCATTGCGGCGCAACAACCCTTGTTCGACCGCGCGGCAGCCGCGGCATACCTGGAACTGCATATTGAACAGGGCCCGGTGATGGTGGCCCGCAAGCTGCCGCTGGCGGTGGTGCCGGGCATTCGCGGGAACATCCGCCACAACCGCATTGCCTGCCTTGGCGAACCTGGCCATTCCGGCGCGGTGCCGCGCTGGCTGCGCAAGGATGCGATGTTCGCCGTGGCCGAGTTGATCACGCGGCTCGACGAACACTGGAAGGTGCTGCTCGAGCGCGGCACGGACCTCGTCGTGACCACGGGTGTGGTGTCCACCGACCCCGCGGAGCATTCCATTTCACGGATTCCCGGCAAGGTTGAATTCAGCTTCGAGATGCGCAGCAAGAGCGTGGACACGCTGGAAGGCTTCTACCAGTTGCTGCGCACGGAGTGCAAGGCCATCAGCCGCGACCGCGGCGTGCATTTCGAGTTCGACCGCCGTATCGAATCGGCACCGGCGACGATGGACCCGGCGCTGTCGGACCTGCTGCGCGGCGCGTGCGCCGGCGCCGGCGTCCCGATGGAAATGGTGCCGAGCGGCGCCGGGCACGACGCCGCGCTGTTTGCCAATGCCGGCATCCCCACCGCCATGCTCTTTGTCCGCAACGAGCACGGCTCGCACAACCCGGAAGAAGCGATGGACCTGGACGATTTCATGCTCGGCACCCAGGTCATGTATCGGGCACTCGAAGGCATCCGCGCCGGGAGGCAGCCATGACCGTGCAGACCCTGACCATCCGCCGCCCGGACGACTGGCACCTGCACCTGCGCGACGGCGACCTGCTGCGCGCGGTGCTGCCGGCGTCGGCCAGCCAGTCCGGCCGCGCCGTGGTGATGCCCAACCTGAAACCGCCGGTTACCACCGCGGAAGCGGCCATCGCCTATCGTGAACGTATCGTTGGCGCATTGCCGCCGGGATCCGCCTTCACGCCGCTGATGACCTGCTACCTGTGCGACACCACCGCCGCAGCGGAGATCCGCGCCGGTTTCGACGCCGGTGCCTTTGCCGCCGCAAAGCTGTATCCCGCCGGCGCGACCACCCATTCCGAGTACGGCGTGACCTCGATCGACCGCATAGCGGACGTGCTGGCGGTCATGCAGGACATCGGCATGCCGCTGCTGATCCACGGCGAAAGCACCGATCCTGCGGTCGATGTCTTCGATCGCGAAGCCGCGTTCCTGCAGGCCACGTTGCGGCCACTGCTGGCGCGCTATCCGCGCCTGAAGGTGGTGCTGGAACATATCACCACCGCCGAAGCGGCCGATTTCGTCCTTTGCGACATCAGCGGCAGGCTGGCCGCCACCATCACGCCGCAGCACCTGATGTTCAACCGCAATGCCATGTTCGCGGGCGGCATCCGGCCGCACTACTACTGCCTGCCGGTCTTGAAGCGCGAGCGGCACCGGCTGGCGCTGCGCCGCGCCGCGACCTCGGGCTCGCCGGCATTCTTTCTCGGCACCGACTCGGCACCGCACGACACGCAAGCCAAGCAATCCGCCTGCGGTTGTGCAGGGATCTTCAGCGCGCCGGTCGCGTTGCAGGCCTACCTGACCGTGTTCGAAGAGGAGCACGCGCTGGATCGCTTCGAAGCCTTCGCCAGCGACAACGGCGCGCGCTTCTACGGCATGCCCCCGAACCAGGACACGATCACGTTCCACCGCAGCCCCATGCAGGTGCCAGAACAGCTCGAACTGCCGGACGGCCGGCGCATCCGGCAGTTCCTCGCCGGCGAGACCCTGCCCTGGACGCTGGCCTAGCCGACGCCAACCCTCATCGGATCGCATCATCATGACCAATACCTATCGCACCGAAGCCGACCTGCTCGGCGAACGCCAGGTGCCGGCCGACGCCTACTACGGCGTCCACACGCTGCGGGCCTGGGAGAACTTCCAGATCAGCGGCACGCCCATCTCGTCGTGGCCCGAGCTGATCATTGCGCTGGCATCGGTCAAGCAGGCTGCGGCCGAGGCCAACGCTGAGCTTGGCCTGCTGCCTGCAAACCAGCGCGACGCCATCCTGGCCGCGTGCCATGACGTGCGCGAGGGCATGCTGCACGACCAGTTCATCGTCGACACGATCCAGGGCGGAGCCGGCACGTCGACTAACATGAATGCCAACGAGGTGATCTGCAACCGGGCACTCGAGCACATGGGGCACGGCAAGGGCGAATACCGCTTCCTGCATCCCAACGAGCACGTCAACATGGCGCAGAGCACCAATGACGTCTATCCGACCGCGCTGCGCATTGCCACGTACTTTGCCATCGAGCACCTGCTCGAAGCGATGGAAGTCCTGCGCGCGGCGTTCGAACGCAAGTCGACCGAGTTCGCCGGCCTGCTCAAGCTCGGCCGCACCCAGTTGCAGGATGCGGTGCCGATGACGCTGGGGCAGGAGTTCTCCACCTACGCGGTCATGCTCGAAGAAGACATGGCGCGCCTGCGCGAAACCGCCTTGCTGATCCGCGAGATCAATCTGGGCGCCACCGCGATCGGCACCGGCATCACCGCGCACCCTGACTATGCGCCGAAGGCCTTGTCCGCGCTGCGCCGCATCACCGGCATCAACCTGTGCCTCGCGCCCAACCTGGTCGAAGCCACGCAGGATTGCGGCGCCTTCGTGCAGATCTCCGGTGTGCTCAAGCGCATCGCCGTCAAGCTGTCCAAGACCTGCAACGACCTGCGGCTGCTGTCGAGCGGGCCGCGCGCCGGCTTTGGCGAGATCAACCTGCCGCCGATGCAGGCGGGCTCGTCGATCATGCCGGGCAAGGTCAACCCCGTCATTCCCGAGGTGGTCAATCAGATCGCCTTCGAAGTGTTCGGCAACGACACCACCATCACCTTTGCCGCCGAGGCCGGCCAGTTGCAGCTCAACGCCTTCGAGCCGGTGATTGCCGCCAGCCTGCTCCGCAGTTTCCGCCACCTGACCAATGGCTGCCTGACGCTGGCGTACAAGTGCGTCGACGGCATTACCGCCAACCCCGAACGCCTGCGCGAGACCATCGAGCGCTCAATCGCACTGGTCACGGCGCTCAATCCGGTGATCGGCTACAAGAACGCGACCTCGGTCGCCGCCGAGGCCCATGCCAAAGGCACCACCATCCGAGAAGTGGTGCTGGCACGCGGCCTGATGACTGCCGAGGCGCTCGACGACGCATTGCGCCCGGAATCCCTGATCCGGCCGCGTGCCGACACGCCGGGCGGCAAGCCATGAACGGCAGGCACGGCCAGTACGGCGGCGGCGCCGCGTAGCCCCTAGCAACAGATCCTTTGCCGGCCGCTCGCCCGTCATCACGGGCGGTGGCCCCCTTTTGCCCAAAATTCTCTCAAACCCCGACATGGACGACGCCTTCAGGCAAAGCGCCCTCGCGTACCACCGCACCCCGACACCCGGCAAGATCGCCGTCACGCCGACCAAGCCCCTCGGCAACCAGCACGACCTGGCGCTGGCCTATTCGCCTGGCGTCGCCGCCGCCTGCGAGGCCATCCACGCCGAGCCCATGGACGCCCGGCACTACACCGCCCGCAACAACCTTGTCGGCGTGATCACCAACGGCACGGCGGTGCTGGGACTGGGCAACCTCGGGCCGCTCGCCGCCAAGCCCGTCATGGAAGGCAAGGCCTGCCTGTTCAAGCTGTTCGCGGATATCGATGTCTTCGACCTGGAGCTGGCGGAGACCGACCCCGGCAAGCTGGTCGATGCCATCGCGATGCTGGAGCCCACCTTCGGCGGCATCAACCTCGAAGACATCAAGGCCCCGGAGTGCTTCCACGTCGAACAGGCCCTGCGCCAGCGGATGCAGATCCCGGTGTTCCACGACGACCAGCATGGCACCGCGATCATCGCCGCCGCGGCAATCCTGAACGGCCTCAAGGTGGCCGGCAAGGCGATCGACCGCGTCAGGCTGGTGTGCTCCGGGGCCGGTGCCGCCGCGCTGGCGTGCCTGGACCTGCTGGTCAGCCTTGGACTGCCGCGCGGCCACATCGCCGTGCTCGATTCGCGCGGCGTCATCCTGGCGGACCGGCCAGCGCTCGATCCCAGCAAGCGCCGCTTCGCGCAGGATCCCGCCATCTGCGCGGCACGAACCCTCGGCGAGGCACTGGAAGGCGCCGACGTGTTCCTGGGCTGCTCCAGTGCGGGGGTGCTCGAGCCTGCCATGCTGCGCGGCATGCGCGAACGGCCGCTGATCCTGGCGCTGGCCAACCCCGAACCGGAAATCCGCCCGGAAGCGGCGCGCCAGGCGCGGCCGGACTGCCTGGTCGCGACCGGCCGCTCCGACTATCCCAACCAGGTCAACAACGTGCTGTGCTTCCCGTTCATTTTCCGGGGCGCGCTCGACGTGGGTGCGACCACGATCACCGAATCGATGAAGCTGGCCTGCGTACACGCGTTGGCCGCACTGGCCGAAGAAGCGCCCGGGCCCGAAGTTGCGGCCGCCTACCCCGGCAGGTCGCTGGCATTCGGACCCGACTACCTGATTCCTACGCCATTCGATCCGCGCCTGATCACCCGCCTGGCCCCGGCAGTGGCCCAGGCGGCCGCCGATGCCGGCGTGGCGCGACGCCCGATCGCAGACATGGCGGCCTATCGCGCGCAGCTCGCGGCGCGCCGCCGGCAAGTTTTTCCACGCCACACCAACTGAAAACAATAGGAGGAGACCATGCAACCAAAACACTCGGCCCTGGCCGCGGCGGCCATCGCCGCGAGCCTGGCACAGCCGGCCCTGGCGCAGTCCAGCGTCACCCTGTATGGGCAGGTCGACGCCTTCGTCGGCAGCACCCGCGCCGCTGGCGGCGAGCGCACGGCCATCGTCGGTGCCGGCGGCATGCAGACGTCCTACTGGGGCATGCGCGGCGCCGAAGACCTCGGTGACGGGCTCAAGGCGATCTTCGACCTGAACGGCTTCTACCGCGTCGACACCGGGCGCTTCGGCCGCTCCGATGCCGACGGCTTCCTGACCCGCAGCGCCTATGTCGGGCTGCAATCCTCGAAGTACGGCACCGTGCGGCTAGGGCGCAATACCACGCCGTATTTCCTGTCGACGATCCTGTTCAATCCGCTGGTCGATTCCTACAATTTCAGCCCGTCGATTTTCCACACCTACAGGACGGCAACCGATGGGCGCGTGTTCGATCCCGGCATCATCGGCGATTCCGGATGGTCGAACTCGGTCGTGTACTCCTCGCCAACCGCCGGCGGCCTGACCGCGAACCTGATCTATGCCTTCGGCGAGCAGCCGGGCAGCCCCGGCCAGAACAAATGGGGCGGCAACGTAACCTGGTTCAACGGCGCCTTCGCCGCGACCGCAGCCTTGCAGCAGGTACGATTCAACGGCATCCCCGGCGACGTGACGGCACCCGCAGCCCTCGCCGGCTTCGACAAGCAGACTGCGGCGCAGCTTGGCGTCACCTATGACTTCGGTGTCGCCAAGCTGTTCGGGCAGGCCCAGTACATCCGCACCGCCATCAACGGCGCGCAGGGCGATATCCGGCATGCGAACGGACAGGTCGGCGCATCGATCCCTGCCGGTGGGGGCAATGTGTTGGTCTCCTATGCCTATGGCAACACCCGCAACGATGCAGCCGGGATGGGCCGGCATACGGCCGGCATTGCCTATGACTACAACCTGTCAAAGCGGACCGATCTGTATGCCGCATACTTCTACGACCGCGTCACGGGGCGCCCGCATGCCGAGACGATAGGTGCCGGCATGCGGCATCGGTTCTAGGGTCAGGACCGCTGGCGCGTTGGCGTTGGCCTTGGCCGTTATGTCGTTACGCCGTCACGCCGACACGGCCCCGGGGCTGTGGCGGCCTGCAGCAGGCGGCGCTGGCAGCCGGTCGCCGTTCATACCGAAAATTCATGAAAATTGCTCAATAACTCAATTTACATGACTTTGTGCGTCTCCTAAAGTCGGTTCCACCCCCGCCCTTCCCCGACCTCCCCCGACTTATTACGGAGACCATCCATGCCCCAACCGGCCCCGTACCGCCGTCCTTACTGGGACACGCAGCCCGCCTATCGTTTCGATCCCTATGCCTCGACCGCGCTGCGCTCGCCGTCGCAGCCGCTGGTGCAGATTCCGCAGTCGCTGTCCGAAGTCACCGGCCCGCGCTTCGGCGCCGAGTTCGTGCGCGCGGGCGACAACGACCTGACCGCAGGCCACGGCGGCGAGCCGATCGGCGAGCGCATCCTGGTCAGCGGCCGGGTCCTCGACGAGAACGGCCGCCCGGTGCCCGACGCGCTGATCGAGATCTGGCAGGCCAACGCCGCCGGCCGCTACGTGCACAAGCGCGACCAGCACGACGCCCCGCTCGATCCGTATTTCTCCGGCGAGGGCCGCGTCGTTACCGATGCCGACGGCCGCTACCAGTTCAAGACCATCAAGCCGGGCGCCTATCCCTGGCGCAATCACCACAACGCCTGGCGGCCGCAGCATATCCACTTCTCGCTGTTCGGCAACGCGTATGCCACGCGGCTGGTGACGCAGATGTATTTCCCCGGCGACCCGCTGCTGCCGTTCGACCCGATCTTCAACTGCGTGCCGGACGAGAAGGCGCGCGACCGGCTGATCGCCGGCTTCGACTGGGAGACCACGCAGCCGGAATACGCGCTGGGCTACCGTTTCGATATCGTGCTGCGTGGCCGCGATGCCACGCCGATGGAGTAAGACCATGCTATATGCCACCGCTTCCCAGACTGTCGGCCCCTACCTGCACATCGGCCTGAGCGGCCTGAACTGCGCCGACCTGACCGCCGACGCGCCGGAACTGGCGGGCCAGCGCATCGTCATCGAGGGCCGCGTGACCGACGCCCTCGGCGCGCCGGTGCCCGACGGCATGGTCGAGCTCTGGCAGGCCAACCCGGCCGGCCGCTACCGCCATCCGGAGGACACGCGCGACCTGCCGCTGGTGCCGGGCTTTACCGGCTTCGGCCGCGTGCCCACGGCCGAGGACGGCTCGTTCCGCTTTGTCACGGTCAAGCCGGGCGTGGTGCCCGGTGCGGACGGCAAGCCGCAGGCCCCGCACCTGATGGTGTCGGTGTTCATGCGCGGCCTGCTCAAGCACGTGGCCACGCGCATGTACTTTCCTGACGAGGCGGCCGCCAACGCCGCCGACGGCGTGCTGGCACGGGTGCCGGCCGATCGGCGCGGCACGCTGGTCGCCACCGCGCAGGGCAACGGCACGCTGCGCTGGGACGTGGTGCTGCAGGGCCCCGGCGAGACGGTGTTCTTCGACATCTGACGCATTTCTTTTACCGGTGCCGTCGCCCGCGTGGCGACGGCACGCACCCAGGCGCCCCCCATGCCAAGCTCGACCCGCCTTACCGATCCGATGGCCGGCAGCCCGGCCGCGCTCGCAATCTTTTCCGATACCGGCACCGTGCAGCGCATGCTCGCCGTCGAGGCCGCACTGGCACGCGCCGAAGCACGCTGCGGCGTGATTCCGGCCGCGGCCGCCGCGGCCATCGCCGAAGTCTGCGCCGAAGTCAGCACCGACCCCGCCGTCATCGACCTGGACGCGCTCGCACAGTCCGCCGTTGCCGCCGGCAACCTCGCCATTCCCTTCGTCAAACAGCTGACCGCCGCGGTGGCCGCGCGCGATGCCGAGGCCGCGCGCTTCGTCCACTGGGGCGCCACCAGCCAGGACATCATCGACACCGCGCTGGTCCTGCAGCTCGGCGCGGCGCTGCCCGCGCTACAGGCCGACCTGCTCGCGCTCGGCCATGCGTGCGCGGCGCTGGCGACGGCGCACCGCGACACGCCGATGGTGGGCCGCACCTGGCTGCAGCATGCCCTGCCCACCACCTTCGGCCTCAAGGCCGCGGGCTGGCTGGATGCCTTGCGGCGCGACCTGTCGCGCCTGGACGCGGCCCGCCGCCACGCCGGCGCGCTGCAGTTCGGCGGTGCCGCCGGCACGCTCGCCAGCCTGGGCGCGGCTGCGCCGGCCGTGGCGCGCGAGCTTGCCCGCGAACTGCAGCTGGACCTGCCCGCGCTGCCGTGGCATGCGCATCGCGACCGGCTGGTAGAGGTCGCCACGGCGCTCGGCATGCTGGTCGGCACGCTGGGCAAGATGGCGCGCGATATCTCGCTGCTGATGCAGACCGAGGTCGCCGAAGTCGCCGAGCCGTCCGGCCCCGGCCGCGGCGGCTCCAGCACCATGCCGCACAAGCGCAATCCGGTCGGCTGCGCCGCGGTGCTGAGCGCGGCGGTGCGCGTGCCGCCGCTGGTGGCCACCATGCTGGCCGGCATGGTGCAGGAGCACGAGCGCGCGCTCGGCGGCTGGCAGGCGGAGTGGGACACCTTGCCCCAGATCGTCACCCTCGCCGCCGGTGCGCTGCGCCAGATGGGCGAAGTGGCCGTCGGCCTGCAGGTCGACGGCGAGCGCATGCGCGCCAACCTCGACCTGACGCACGGCCTGATCCTGGGCGAGGCGGCCATGCTCGAACTCGGCGGCCGCATCGGCCGGCTCCAGGCGCATCACCTGGTCGAGCAGGCGTCGCGCCGCGCGGCCGCGCAGCGCACCACGCTGCGCCAGGCGCTGGCGCAGACGCTTGCCGACGATCCCGCGCACGCCGGGCTGCTCGACGATGCCACCCTCGACCGCCTGGCCGACCCCGCCAACTACGCCGGCCAGTCCGCCGCCTTTACCGATGCCGCCGTGCACGCGTGGCACGCGGCACTGGCGCAACGCGCGGCCGACTGATTCCACCGAACCGCCTACTGGAGATCGCATTGCCCTATCTCGACCACGCCGGAGCACGGCTCTTCTATACGGTCGACGGCCCGGACCATGCGCCGGCCATCGTTTTTTCCAATTCGCTCGGCACCGACCACACCATGTGGCAGGCGCAAGCCGACGCGCTCGCCGGGCGCTTGCGCGTGGTGCGCTATGACACGCGCGGCACCGGGCGCTCCGCCGCGCCCGGCGACGCCTTCACCATGGAGCAGCTCGGCGGCGACGTGCTGGCGCTGCTGGATGCGCTGGACATTGCGCAGGCCGTGTTCTGCGGCGTGTCGATGGGCGGCCTGACCGGCATGTGGCTGGGGGTCCATGCGCCGCAGCGCTTCAGCAAGATCGTGCTGGCTAATACCGCGGCCAGGATTGGCGATGCCGAGAGCTGGAACACGCGCATCGCCGGCGTGCTGCGCGACGGCATGCATGGCATGGTCGAGCCGTCGGTGCAGCGCTGGTTCACGCCGGGCTTCGCCGCCAGCGCCAGACGCGCGCTCGATCCGATGCGCGCGGTGCTGGCCGGGCTGGATCCGCGCGGCTACGCCGCCTGCTGTGCCGCCGTGCGCGACGCAGACTTCCGCGAGAGCGTGCGCACCATCGCCGTGCCGGTGCTGGTGATCGCGGGCAGCAGCGATCCGTCCACCACCGCGCAGCAAGGCCGCGAACTGGCCGATGCCATCCCGGGCGCCCGCTTCGTCGAGCTGCCCGCGGCGCATATCTCCAATGTCGAACAACCGGGGCGCTTCACCGCGGCGCTGCTCGACTTTATCCGCGGCCGCCTGCCGGTCAGCGATGACCAGTCCCGCTACGAAGCCGGCCTCGCCGTGCGGCGCGAGGTGCTCGGCAGCGCCCACGTGGATCGTTCGCTGACGCGGCTGTCACCGCTCAACGAGGAATTCCAGAACCTGATCACGCGCTACGCCTGGGGCGAAATCTGGACCCGCGAAGGCCTGCCGCGGCACACGCGCAGCCTGCTGACCATCGCCATGATGGTGGCACTGAACCGCGCGGAAGAACTGAAGCTGCATCTGCGCGCCGCCGCCAACAATGGCGTCACGCGCGACCAGATCAAGGAGGTGCTGCTGCAGACCGCGATCTATTGCGGCGTGCCGGCTGCAAATTCGGCTTTCCATCTGGCGGAAGAGGTGTTTGCGGAGATGGATGAGGCGGGGCGCAAACCGGTGTAACAGGTATTCATCACGGAGAAATAGCAGCTCGCCTTCAGCCTGCCGGTGCGGAACCGGTCCCATGTCATACAATCTCGCCGACTGGCATCCCGGATGCCAGGCTACCATCGCCGCCGGTGCGACCTCCAACCAGCGGCCGGTACAAAACCTGCTTGGGCGGATCCACGACATCGAGGAGCATGACCGAATGACACACTGGCTGCATCAGCGGCAGCGTTGCCGCGCGCGGAGGCCCTGACATGGCGGGTTCGAGCTTGCTGGTATTGATCGACGATATCGCCACCATCCTGGACGATGTCGCCGTCATGAGCAAAATGGCGGCCAAGAAGACCGCCGGCGTGCTGGGCGATGACCTGGCGTTGAACGCGCAACAAGTCAGCGGCGTGAAGGCCGAGCGCGAGCTGCCGGTGGTCTGGGCGGTCGCGCTGGGATCGATCCGCAACAAGGTGATCCTGGTGCCGGCGGCACTGGCGATCAGCGCCTGGGCCCCGTGGGCGGTGGTGCCGTTGCTGATGATCGGCGGCGCGTTTCTTTGCTACGAAGGCTTTGAAAAACTGGCACACCGGTTCCTGCACAGCAAGGCCGAGGACGCCGCCCACCACGCGCGCGAAGTCCAGGCCGTGGCCGACCCCGCCGTCGACATGGTCGCCTTCGAAAAAGAGAAGATCAAGGGCGCGGTCCGCACCGACTTCATCCTGTCCGCGGAAATCATCGTGATCTCGCTCGGCACCGTCGCCAACGCGCCCTTCGGCCAGCGGCTCGCCGTCCTGTGCGCGATCGCGGTCATCATGACGGTCGGCGTCTATGGCCTGGTGGCCGGCATCGTCAAGCTCGACGACGCGGGCCTGTACCTGAGCAAGCAGGCATCGGCGGGACTGCGCTGGCTGGGGCAGGGTCTGCTGCGGCTGGCGCCGCTGCTGATGAAGACCTTGTCGTTCGCCGGAACGGCGGCGATGTTCCTGGTCGGCGGCGGCATCCTGATGCACGGCATCCCGGCCATGCACCATGTGACCGAAGCCGCGGCACTGGCGGTGGCATCGGTGCCGGCAATCGGCGGCGTGCTGGCGGTGCTGGCGCCGGTGGTGATCGACGGCATCGCCGGCATCATCGCCGGCGGGCTGGTGCTGGCGGTTGTGAGCGTGGTGAAGGCGGGGATGCGGGCGGTGAGGCCTTCGGCGCGGTAGGTGCGGGCGCGGGGATCGGCGCGTGACCCTACCTTGGTGGGATCTCGCACAGAACTGCATGGCGGTGTGACGGGCGTCACCGGCGCTTCTGGCGCGCCTGCCTAGAATCTCACGTAACGGTCTTGTTCACGACCGTTAATCCCCGCACTTTCCGCCAGCTGCTCCCCGGGCACTGGCGGCATTTTTTTGCGCTTCGCAGAAGAGCGTTCCCGTTCAGCGCATCCAGAAGCCGACAGCCATGGCCACGGCAACGGCCAGCACAAGCAGGATAGGCACGGCGCGTTTGCGGCGGCCCCGCCTTGGATAGCGATGGAATTCGCCGAGGCCGCCGTTGGTCAGTTTTTCCCAGTCCATGAGAAGCGCAAAGTGTCCATGTCAGGCGCAGCAGGCGATTGTGGCAGCGCCCGCCGCACGATACTGTGCCCGCCGGCACAATCTGCGCCAGTCCATCGCCAAGCCTGTCGCACCGCTCAGAACTCCATCAGCACGCCGGTGCTGATACTGCCGGCGCGGTAGCGGAACAGGGGGATGGAGTCGTCGGACTGCTGGTACAGGCCCTGGACATAGATCGAGAGATCGGACCCTTGGCGATAGGTGTAGCGCAGCAGCACCTGGCTGAGCACCTGCCGTCGGCGCGTGTCGCCGAACAGTGCGCGGAAGTACGGCTGGCGATCGCGCAATTCCTGGCGCTGCGCGAGCGCCACCACCAGATGGCGCGGATGCGGCAGCCATGTCAGGTTGGCAAGGATGGCGTAGCCATCGCGGTCGCCACCCGCGCGTTCGTTACGGGCCAGGTCGCGGATGACACCAACGGCAGCCGACACTTGCAGGTTGGGCGCAAGGTCCAGCCGGCCGCGCAGGCGCAAGTCGTGGCGGCGCGCGTCGAAGGCATGGCCGTCGGGATAGCGGTCGAGTGCCATGCTGGTGTCGACGCCGATCCGGTAAGTCTTGCCGGCCAGCTGGCGCTCCGGCAGCCAGTAGCCCAGCAGCGTGCTGGCGCCATACTGGTACGGCCGCCCGCCCAGCCACGTGTAGCCGAGCGCGGCCTGCCCCTCCACCAGCCCGACGCGGGTCTCGCTGCCGTAGTGGACGGCCAGGCTGGTGCCGGACTGGTTATAGTCGTGGCGCCGGGCGTACTGGCGGATCGAGGCGCCCGCGGACACGTTCAGGCCTTCGACGCCGCCGGTGCCCCAGTTCACGCTGCCATCCATGCCGGCAAAGCGGTCCGCCTGCGCCAGTTGCGACGGCTGCAGCAGCAGGTAGGGCAGCCGCGCCCCCGGTGCCAGCGGCACCACCGGATCGCGCGGGCCATAGTTGGCATTGGTGGTGTAGCCGGCCTGCAGCGACAGCTGCCCGCGCAGGCGCGGATCCGGGCGCTTGCATCCGCCCCGCACAAAAGAATCGATCAGCAACCGGATCGCCGGCGGCACATCGGCGCCGCCTTGCAGCTGCGAAAACTGCGTGAAGGCGCGCTCGCGTTCGCCCAGCTCGCACAGGGCAATGGCGATGTCGAGCCGTGCGCCGGCGTGCGGCAGCGGCAGCCGCTCGACATCGAGCAGCAGCTGCCGCGCCGCGTCGAAGTCGCCGTCGCGCATCGCGCCATGGACACGCTGGTAGAACGATTCGTAAGCCCCGCCCGCGTCGAAAGCCGCGGCGGGCAATTCTGCGACGATGAGACCCGTTGATCCCGGCTGGCGCGGCGCCGCCAGATCCGGCATGGCTGGGCGGGCGGGAAGCACGGGCTGGGCCGAGTGCGACGAGTGCGCCCATTGCGCCGCACCCGCAGCACACATCAGCATTGCGCACAGCTTCGCCCGCGTGCACCGGGCACGCGCATCAGGCAACAGCCGGCTCCGACAGGTCGAAAGGCTGCGGACAGGGCCGCCCGCGGACCGCGTAGATCTGCTCGGCGCGGCTGCGCCCGCGCAAGCGCGCGCGGCCGACCGGCTCCAGCACGTGGCGCTGCGCCAGCGCCGCGGTCCCCTCGCCCACCAGCAGGTCGGCCGAAACCGCCTTGCACAGGTCCTGCAGGCGCGACGCGATATTGACCGTATCGCCGATGGCCGTGTAGCTCTTGCGCAGCGGCGAGCCGATCTCGCCGACCACGGCGTCGCCGCTATGCAGTCCGATGCAGATGCGCACCGGCGCCAGCCACGGGCATACCGCCTGCAGCCGCGCGTTGAGCGCCGGCATGCCGGACAGGATGGCGCAGGCGCATGCCAGGCCGCGGTCCGCATGGTCGGGCTGATCGAGCGGGGCGTTCCAGAACGCCATCACCGCATCCCCGATGTACTTGTCGACCGTGCCGCCTGCGGCATGGATCTGCGCGGTCAGCGCTTCCAGCACGATCTCGGTCACCTTGACCAGCCGCTCCGGTGCCATGGTTTCGGCAAGCGCGGTGTAGCCCTCCATGTCGGCGAACAGCACGGTCAGGGTCCGGCGCATGGGCAGCATCGCCTCGTAGCCGCGCTCGCGCAGCACGGCTTCCATCACCGCGGGCGGCAGGTAGCGGCGGAAACGGCGCTGGAACTGCCGCGCCTGCGCGCGCGCCAGCGCCCACTCCGCCGGCGCCTGCAAGACCAGCAGCATCAGCATGGCCACCACAGGCAGCACCGCTGCGCGCCCGGCCGCGCCCGGCGGCAAGCCCAGCAGCACCAGCAGCCATAGCCCGGCCATGCCGGTCAGGGCGCCATAGGCCGCCAGCAGGTTGCCGCCGCGCGACAACCAGGCGAGCCCAAGCACCGTAGCAATGGTCCAGGCCCAGCCCAGCCACGGCAGCATCAGCCGCGGCGAGGGCGCCGCGGCTTCCGCCAGCAGCCAGTCGAGCATTTCGGCATGCGCCATCACGCCCGGCAGGCGTGGATCGTGCGGGCTGACGACATGGTCCGACAGGCCGAGTGCCGACGCGCCGACGAGCACATAACGTCCCGCCAGCGCTTGCGCCGGCACGCGCCGGGCCAGCACGTCGACTGCGCTGAATACCGGAAACCCTGCGCTCGCATGGCGCCACGGAATGGGCACGAAGCCGTCGGCCTCCCTTGCCGCCGCCATCAGCGGCGCCAATGCAGGCCAGGGCAGCGCCGCGGGCAGGCCGGGCCTGGCGCACAGCAGGGCTGCCGCCGCCAGCATCGGATACTGCTGGCCCGCATAGCCGATCACCGGCGCGATGCGCCGCACCACCCCGTCGGCATCCACCTGGGGCGTGATATGGCCGACGCAGTCGCCGGGGGCGGCGGCGAAGAAATTGCCGAGATGGCCCGTCGCGGCCGGCACCCCGGCCAGTCCTGCGGCGGTCGACGGTTCGGCCGACGCCGGCAGCGCGCCCCCGGGATGGCCCGTCCGCACCGCTGCCGGCGTCAGGTAGAAGGCCTGCGAAAACACCATCCGGTGCCGCCTGGCAAGCGTTAGCAAGGCGGCGTCCGCGGCAGCATCACGGGGCTCCGGAAATACCATGTCCAGCGCCACCACGCGGGCTCCATGCCGCGTGAAGAGCTCGCCGGCCAGGCCGGCGACGACTTCGCGCGGCCATGGCCAGGGCCCGACGACATCCAGGCTGGCCTCGTCGATCTCGATCACCGCGACATGCGCCGACTGGCCGGCGGACGGGCCCAGCCGCCAGCGCAGGTCAGCCATCAGGTCCTCCAGCCGGTGGAACCAGCGCGGCGACCACGTGCCGCTGCCAAGCAGGGCGCTGGCACCCAGCACCAGCGCAAACAGCCCCGGGCGCAGCCAGTCGCGCGGCGTGGCCGCGCCTAGCGCCCCCAATTTGTCGCCCCGACCGCGGTCTGCCCGGAGGCGCCGATCTGGCTGCTGAACACGTAGCCGGCCTGCGACGCGTCGGTGCCGGCCAGCGCGCCGCGCACCGTGGCATTGCCCGCGGCCTGGTCGCTGCGCATCATGCCGTCGGAGGTCACCGAGCCTTGCGCGCGCATCTGGTGGCTGAGCTGGCCGGTGCTGACCGTCAGGCTTGTGTCGAAGCGGCGCTTGCCGAAGTCGACCACCAGCGATGGATCGGCCACGGTGGCCGCGGTCGCCTTGCCGTCGCCCACCACGTAGGCCTCGGCCCCCTTGAGCTGGAAGCCGAACACCCCCTTGAGCGGCATCGTCATCGGCTCGCGCGTATCGCGCACCAGGGCGAACGGCCCGAAACCTCCCATCGCGACGATGTCGTGGACGCCGGCGCGCAAAGCCTCCAGGGTGATGTCCGCGGGCAGGCTGGCGAGCGCCTGGTAGCGCCCCCAGAACAGCTTCTGCGCCTCCGGCGGAGGTGGCGGGGGAGGCGGCGGGCGCACCACCGGCGTCTCGGGGACGGGCGCAGGGGCGGGACGCGGCTCTGGCAGCGATCTGACGGCATCGCCGAATGCAATCTCGTTGGCGGTGACGACGGCCGGTGCGCCCACCGCGGAGGTCCTGACCTGCCCGCCGGCGGCGCTGCCTTCGTCCTTGCCGGGCGGTGCCACCGCTTCCGGCGACAGGTGCTGGAACTGCGGCCCGAGCAGCGTCGGCTGGGTCTCGCCATGGCGCAGCTGCAGGATGCTGCCGCCCGCCTGGCTCGACAGCCCGGTGCCGCCCTCGCACGGGCCCATGCCGGCGGGACGGCAGCCGGCCAGGAACGGCGACATCACAATGCCGCCGGCACGCACGCTGACACGCGTGGTCCGCGCGTCGGTGAAGACCGAGAAGTCGGTGCCGCGGATGCCGATCGCCGCCACCGGGGTATTCATGCGGAAACGCTCGCGCGCGGCCTGGGCGCCCTCACCGGAGATGGTGCGCACCACGCCGCGGTTCAGGCGCAGCTTGATCCGCGTGTTGGCGGGCGCAGCGCTGTCGTAGACGTAGGCCTCGATGGTAAGGCTGGAGTTGGGGCGCAGGCTGACAAAGCCGCGGTCCACCGTGTTGACGTAGACATAGCCGTCGCTGCCGGTCTGCACCGTCACGCCCTCGTGCAGGGCGTTGCCGGCTTGCAGCAACTGGCGCTCGCCGTGCGCCTCGATCCAGGCGCTGCCGGCCACCACGGCTACCTTGCCCACCTCGGCCGGCGCTTGCGCCCAGGCCAGCCGCACCCAGCCGATCGACAGCACGCCGACCAGCAATCCCCGGATTATCGCTTTCATTGCAACCCCTTCTGACTTCAGTGCGGCGCAAGGGCCGCACGCCCGGGCCTGTGCGGGTCGCTCTTCAGGGCTCCCGCATCGTCGACCGGCTGGCGACGATGATGACCGAGCCACGCCCGGCGCTTTGTGACAGGAGTCACAAACCTGGCCAACGCGGACGTGTTAGCTTGGACGTGGGGTGACAGCTATGTAACGTCCATGTCTAGAATTTCAGCAATGAAGCCGCTTGACCTGCTCAGGCGACAACGTCTCCTGGCCGGCCTGAATGACGAAACGCTGCGCGAACTGCAGGCCGAGATCAGGATTCAGCGTTTCCGCAAGCGCGAATTTGTCGTCCACCACGGCGCCGCCGGCGATTCGCTGATGATGCTGCTGAGCGGGCGGCTCCAGGTCATCGCACTGGCCGAGGACGGGCGGGAAGTGGGGCTCGATTTCGTCGAGCCGGGCGATTATTTCGGCGAGCTGTCCATCATCGACGGCCTGCCCCGCTCTGCCTCGATCGTCGCCAGCGTCGATTCGCAGGTCGGCTTCCTGCCCCGGCACAAGGCGAAGTGGCTGTTCTACAACCACCCGAGCGTGGTCGAGACCGTGCTGCAGAAGCTGTGCAACACGATCCGCCAGGCTTCCAGCTACCGTTCGATGCTGGGCATGAACCGGGCCTATTCGCGCGTCTATGCGATCCTGATGAGCGCCGCGCGCAACCCGACCGGCAACCTCGTCACGATCGAGAACCTGCCCAATCAGCAGGGTATCGCGATCATGGCCAATGTCAGCCGCGAAACCGTGTCGCGCGCCATCCACGCGCTGGTCAGCACGGGGATCGTCCAGAAGGACCTGCGCCGCCTGATCGTGCGCGAACCGGTCATCCTGGAAAAGCTGGCCAAGGGCGAAGCCGAGATTCAGGTACGCAAGAAGCCCGAGGCAAAGGCGGCGTAGCGTTCGCCGATCTTGCGCCAGTCGCCGCCCGCGGCGACCTTGGCGCGCGCCGACCCGACCAGCGCATCATGGCGGGCGGGGTCGAGCGCGCGCGCGGCGCGCAGGGCGCCGGCAAGGTCGTCGGCCTCAATCGGCACGAAGTCCTCCCACGCGGCCAGGCCGCTGCCGCGCGCGCCGAACGCCGTGCTCAGCACCAGCAAGCCGCTGGCGGTGTACTCGGCCAGCTTCAGGTTGGTGCCTGAGCCGGCTCGCACGGGATTGAGGCCATAATCCGCCAGGCCGAGCCACAGCGACTTCTCGGCGGCATCGACCACCCCCAGCATGGCGACGTTGCCCGGCAGCGCCGCCGCGTCGAGCATGCCGCAGACCGAGCCCATGATGGCAAAGTCCAGCGCCGGGCTGCGCGCCGCCGCCGCCAGCACCAGCAACGCGGCTTCCAGATTGGGGCCGTGCGCGCTGCCCATGAACAAGGCCAGCGGCCGCTCCTTGCCCAGGCGGCGCCCGCGCGTGTTGCGCTCGGCCACCGGCACGAACGGCGTCTCGGCGATCTCGATGCCGTTGGCCAGCACCGCCACCGGCGTGCCGGCGAGCTGGTACAGCTCGCGCAGGCGCCCGGCATCCTGCTCGCTGCAAGCCGTCACGCCGCGCGCCTGTTCGGCGCACTGGCGCTCGAAATGCCGGACCAACTGGGCCGCCCAGGCGTGCCGGCCATACATGCCCGCCTTCAGGTCGTACTCGACGTTGTGCGCCTCGTACAGGTGCGGACGCGGCTCGCCGGCAGCCTGCAAGGCGGGAAAGCCGTACGGATGCGCGCAAACCGCCAGCTGCGCGCTGCGCAGTTGCTCGCGCAGCGCCTCGAGCCACTGCGGTACGCTGTCCGGATGCATCGCGGCGGCCAGGTCGCCAGCCGACACACCGAGCTTGTGCTCGAGATCCCGGGCCTGCTCGCGCAGGCGCGGCGTCACCGGCACCACCTCCTCCACCACCCCTGGCGCCAGCGGCCTGGCATGGCGCGGCATCGCGGTCTCCGCCAGGTTGACGAAGCGCACGTCGAAGGCCTGCGCCAGGTGCCGGTAGAGCCCGAACAGCCGCAGCTTGCCGCCGCTGACCACCGGTTCGACCGGAAACGTATTGACCACCACGACGCGCGGCTTGGCCGGACGCGCCACATGCGGCGCCGCGGGCGCCGGGGCAGCACCGGACAGCAGCCAGTCGCCGAAGGCCTGCCAGTGGATCGCCGCCGCGCGATCGCGCGCGCGCAAGCCCATCGCGGCGACACCGGCCGGGTCGGTGGCAAGCCGGGCGATGGCCGCGCCGAGCGATTGCGCGTCGGGCGCCGCGATCACGCCATTGACGCCGTCTTCGATCAGTTCGGTGGGTCCGCCGCTATCGCTGACGGTCAACACCGGCCGGCCGCACAGCATTGCCTCCAGCGTGATCAGGCCATAGTCCTCCTGGTACGGCACGAACGGCACGAATGCCGCGCGCGCGTAGGCCTGGGCCAGTTCCGCGTCGGTCAGCCGGCCCAGGAACTGGATGCCGTCGTAGCGCGCCGCGCGCGCGCGCAGGGCTTTCTCTTCGGGGCCGGCGCCGGCGATGCGCAGCGGCAGGGCCGCGCCGCTGCGCCCGTAGGCGTCGATCAGCAAGTCGATGCGCTTGGCGCCCACCAGCCGGCTCGCGGTAAAGATGCCGGCGTCGTCGGGCAACGTGGTGGGCGCGAGCCCTTCCAGCCCGGTCGGGTGATGGCATACCTCGACGGCGCAGCCGGCGGGAAAATGCGCGGCGCGGTCCCGCACGGTGCGCGAGATCGCCGCGTAGCGCCGGATATGGCCGGGCTGCATGCCGATGCGGTCGAGCAGGTGGACCACCGCGCGCGCGAACGTCCCGGGAAAATGCAGCAGTTCCGGCGGCGCATCGGCGCGCGTCAGTGCGGCCAGCAGGGTCTCGGCCGCCTCCGCCGGATCCAGGCTTTCGCCGCCGTGGCCGGCCAGCAAGGCGGCCTCGAGCATCGGCGGCAGCCGCAGGCGCGCCACCGCGGCGGCGTCCGGCGGGCGCGCCAGGTGCGCCGGGCACGTGTCATAGAGGCCGCGCAGCTTGTGCTGCAGGTAGACCATATGGTTGGGATGCCGGACCATCCACGCCGGGTACTTGGTGCTGATGACGAGGTCGAAGTGGCTCAGGTCCAGCCGCGCGAAGGTGCGGTAACTGCCGATCAGCTCGACCAGGTTGCGCTCCGGGCTTGGCAGCTTGATCAGCTCGGCCACCACGCCCGCGCGCCGGTTCAGCTCGCGCAGCATGCCCCACCACAGGTTCTCGGCACCGCCGATGATGAAAGGCACCGGACTCGGTGCCACGATCGCTACTCTCATGTGTTCCGCCCTACCATGATGTGGTCAGTTGTCTGCGCGGCGCGCCGCTCACGACGTCAGCGTCGCGACCACGTGTTCCCAGCCGATGCCACGTGCCAGCAGCATCTGCCGGCCCGCCACGCCCATCTCGGCGGCCTGCGCCGGACGGGCCGCGATGGCTTCCAGCGTCGCGGCGAGCGCGTCCGGATCCGGCGGCACCACCCAGCCGTTCTCGCCATGCCGCACGAACTCGAGCGGTCCGCCGCCGTCGCTGCAGACCACCACCGGCTTGGACGAGAGCATCGCCTCGAGCGGCACATAGCCGTAGTCTTCGTCGCGCGCGGGGAAGCACACGGCCAGCGCGCGCGCATAGAAGTGCAGCTTTTCCTGTTCGCTGATCTCGCCCAGCAGCGCCACGCGGTGGCCAACGCCCAGCGCCTCGATCCGCTGGCGCAGCATTTCCATCTGCCCGCCGGTGCCGGCCAGCACGATCGACAGCCCGGCGCGCAGCCGCGCCGCGGCCTCGACCAGCAGCGCCTGGCGCTTGAGGGTCTCGAGCCGGCTCGGCATGAAGATGAACGGCAGCGCCGCTTCGCAGCGGAACTGCCCCGCCAGCGGCGGCGGGTGATAGAGCGGCTCGGCCTCGATCTGGTTGTACTGCCACAGCCGCTGCGCCACGCGCTGCGAGTTGGCAAAGCGTCGGCGCGCGCGGCCCAGGCCGGCATTGTCGAAGGCAATCACGCGCTCGCGCAGGCGCCGCAGCGAGGGCGTGGCCGCGGCCTCGGCGTACAGGTCGTACACGGCGCGATGCTGGTGCATCACCCACACGTGGTGCTCCGGGTGCGCGAGTCCCCAGCCCGGAAACTGCAGGCTGATCACGCGGTCGATCTCCACGCCGTTGGGGCGGTGCATGTCGATCGCCGCGGCATGCGCCATGGACTGCTCGACGGCATCGTCCGGCCCGAAGCGGAACGGCAGCCGCAGCACCTCGAGCGCGTGGCCAGCTTCGCGCAGCGCGGCGGCGAGATTGGCGATGTGGTATTCGGCGCCGCCGTGCAGGAACGGCACCAGGTTCGCGGTCAGCAGGATCTTCACGATGCGGCGGCTGCGTGCAGCGTCGTCGGCGAAGCCGGCGGCAGCAGCGGCTTGCGCGCGATCAGCGCGTAGTCCTGCGGTCCGCACAGGTGGCCGTTGACGCGCTCGGTCAAGGGGTCGTCGCCCGGCACCTTGGCCGATGCCGGATAGGGATTGAGCCGCAGCACCTGCGGCGCCTCGAAGCCATGGAACGCCAGCAGGAACGACAGCGACGTCGGCGTGACCGGGTTGCGATGCGAGAAGTCATGATAGAAGGTGTGGCTGCCCACCAGCAGGTTCTCGGGATTCGGCGTCTCGAGCAGGATCGAACCGCCCGGCGCCAGCACCCGCGCCGCATTGGCGATCATCGCGTACAGCACCTCGAACGGCAGGTGCTCGACCACATGGAAGGCCGTGATTGCGCCGAGCGCGGCGGCCGGCATGCGCGCCAGCGCTTCGACGCCGTCACAGGCGTCCACCTCCAGCCCGCGGCCGCGGCAGAACGCGACCATCGCGCTGTTGAGGTCGACGCCGCGCGCGGCAATGCCGCGTTCGGCCAGCAGTTCAAGCCATTCGCCCCGTCCGCAGCCGATATCGAGCACCGGGCCGGCTTGCGCCTCGCGCAGGGCCTCGATCCAGCCGTCATAGGCGCGCAGCTTGCGGCGGATCTCCTCGCGCGAGCCCCGGTTCGCGTCCTCGAAGGCCATGTAATAGGCCTCGATCTGCGCGCGCAGGTCCGCGCCGGATGCGGCCTCGCCGCGCGCGTCCGTGCCGGCGCCGTAGTGCGGCAACAGGCCCGGCGCCGGCGGCGCGGTACGGCGCTCGCCCATGCGCGACAGGCGCTCGTGGGTCAGCTCGGCCGAGAGCTTTTCCAGCTGGTCTTCCAGCGCGTCGATCCGCGCGCGCGCGTCGCGCTGTTCGCGCAGCGCATTCAGCACGCTGCCCGCAATGGCCTCGATCGGCTTGCGCCAGCCACGCTGCGCGCGCAGCATGCCGTCGCGTTGCCGCTGCAGCGCGTCGGCAAGCCAGATGCCCGCCGCCTCGCGCCGCGCCAGGCGCTGCTCGTAGCGGCAAAACGCATGCCGCGCCAGGGTGCCCAGCCCCAGCCGCTGCGCCAGCCGCGCCGCCAGGTACCGTGCCAGCAGCCCGCCGCCGCCGGCCAGGCGCACGCCGCGGCGGCGGCCCTCGGCCGAGCTGCGCAGCTGTGCCGCGACCCACAGCCGGCTGCCGGTAAGCGCCAGCACCGCGGCGTAGTGGGCGGCGCCGGCATCGTCCGGCTCGCGCCCCAGCAGCAGCCGGTAGGCGTACCCGACAAACTCGGCCCGCGGGATCGATAGCAGGTGCACCGGATGCAGCGCCCCGTCCGCGCCGGCACAGGCCAGTTCGGGCAGCGCGGGCTCGGGCAGGCTCAAGTAGTCGGCGGACAGCGGATCGAGCGCGCTGGCCTTGCCGTCGGCTGCGGCGGCCTCGGCGCGCACGCGCGCGACCAGCGCCTCCAGCGCCGCGCGTGCCTGCTCGCGCGCTGGCGCAGAGTCAGCATCGCCCGCGCCTTGCGCGGGCGCGGATGGCACGCCAGGTACAGGCGGCTCGGATAACGCTTGATGCTCAAGAGGCAAAAGGAATCTCCTTGTCGGCTTGCGCACCGTCACGCGCGCGCTGCGGCGTCGCGCTGAAGCCGACCGGCAGCTCGCACACCCCCGCGAAGGCGTGGGCGCCAAATGCCGACACTTCAAACTCGAGCGCGTTGTCCAGCCAGTGCTGGCAGTTGTGAAGGTGGGTCAGCTCCGAATGGACCGCGAGCGTGACCGAATAGCTGCCCGGCGCCAGCCGCACCGGGAAGTCGAAGCGGCATTCCGATACCGTGCCGCGGCTGAACGCGACACGGCGCCCCAGCAGGCCGGTATTGGTGCCGAAGATGTCCTGGCCGAACCGGTCGCGCAGCAGGAAGCCGACATTGAGCGCCACGTCGTCATCCGAGGCCACGGCAAGCCGCAGGCTGACCGCGTCGCCGCAGGCGAACTTGCGCGTGTCCCGGCCTTGTCCGTCATGCAGCGTCGCGGCCACGATGCGCGTGCGCCGTTGGCCGTAGTCACCATCGCCATCGCGAACTGACATCTGCATGCCGGCCGGAACCCCGGCAATCAGCCGGAAATAGCGGCTCACGGCCTGCTCCGGCGGGCCATCGAACAGCAGCCGCCCCGCTTCCAGCACCACCGCGCGGTTGCACACCAGCTTGACCGCATTGACATCGTGCGACACAAACAGGATGCCGCCGCCCTGTTCGCGGAACTCGCGGATCCTGGCGATGCACTTCTGCTGGAAACGGGCGTCGCCGACCGACAGCGCTTCGTCGACCACAAAGCAATCGGGGTCGGCGTGAATGGCGATGGCAAAGCCAAGGCGCATCGCCATGCCCGACGAATACGTGCGCACCGGCGCATCGATGAACGGCCCCAGCTCGGAGAACGCGATGATGGCGTCCTGCTTGCGCCGCACTTCCGCGGCACCCATGCCCAGCAGCCTGGCATTGATGTCGATGTTGTCGCGCCCCGACAGGTTGGGGTCGAAACCCGTGCCCAGTTCGAGCAAGCCGGTGACGCGGCCCGCATGGCGGATCGTGCCTGCGTCGGGCAGCAGTACGCCGGTCACCAGCTTGAGCAGCGTGGACTTGCCCGCGCCATTGCGACCGATCACGCCGACCGCGTCGCCGGGCCTGACTTCCAGGCTGACGCCGTCGAGCGCCTGGTGGTCGCGATGGCAGGCGCGGCGCAGCAGCGCCTCCCTGAGCCGGTCCGCTGGCGATGCGTAGAGGCGGAACGCCTTGCTGACGCGCGTCAGCGCGAGCAGCGGCGCGGTGGACGCAGTGCCTGGCATGTCAGAGCAAGTCCCGTAGTTCGCGTTCCAGGCGCCGCTTCAGCCAGCGCGCGGCCAGCAGCAGCACGGCAGCAAGCAGCGCCAGCGCCGCCAGCGGGGCCGGCGCCGGCAGCCGCGCGCCAAGGATGATGACGTGGACCGCGTCGATGGCCCAGTACGCGGGGTTGAGCGACAGCAGGCCGCGCGCCCACGGCGGCAGGATCTCTGGCAGGTAGACCACCGGCGTCATCCAGAAGCCGAACTGCAGCGCGACGGCGACGATATTGCGCACGTCCGGCAGGAACACCTCGAGCATGCCCAGCACGATGCCGGCGCCATAGGCGAAGGCGCCCAGCAGGCCGATCACCACCGGCAGCGCCAGCCATGCCGGGTTGAACGGAAAGCCGATCACGGCCAGGTACGCGGCATAGAGCACCATCGCTATGCCGTAGACCGCCAGTTCCACCGCGACCACGTGCAGCGGCATCAGCCCCAGGCTCACCGGGACCTTGCGGATCAGGTGCGCCTTGGCGGTGTAGACCGAGGACAGGCGCGACAGCGTGTTGGCAAACAGGTTCCATGCCAGCATCCCGCCGATCAGGTACACCGTATAGGCGTAGGGGCTGGCGTCGCTGCCGAGCCGCGCCCGCATCAGGTGCGAGAACACGGTGCTGAATACGACGATCAGGCACAGCGGATGGATGATCAGCCAGGCCATGCCGAATAGCTGTCCCTGCTGGCGGTCTACCAGTTCCTGCCGCGCGAACAGCAGCATCGTCGAAAGTGCCTGGCGCCTAGCCATGGTACGGGTGCCCGCGTTTGCGCATGGACGTTTCAGGCATGCCGCACCGACGCCTGTGCGGTTCCGGCCTGCGCCGGCGCACGGCCATAGTTGTCTTCGAAGCGCACGATGTCATCTTCGCCGAGATAGTTGCCGCATTGCACTTCGATCAGCACCAGCTCGCCGCTGCCGGGGTTGTGCAGCCGGTGCTTCTGCCCTGCGGGAATGTAGGTGGACTGGTTCGCCAGCAGCCGCGCGCGCTGCGTGCCGTTCTCGACCAGCGCCTCGCCCGACACCACGATCCAATGCTCGTAGCGATGGGCATGCAGCTGCAGCGACAGCGACTGTCCGGGCGCGACCACGATGCGCTTGACCTTGAAACGCTCGCCCTCCACCAGCACGGAATACGCGCCCCATGGCCGCCTGACCGTCCGATGGTGCCGGCAGGCGTCGTGCCCCTTGCGCTGCAGCGCCGTGACGATATGGCGCACGTCCTCCGCATGCTCGCGGTGCGCCACCAGCAGCGCGTCCTCGGTGTCGACGATCATCAGGTTGTCGAGTCCTACGGCGCCGACCACGCGCTCGCTGCGGATATAGCAGCGGCGCGTGTTGTGCAGCACGGCGTCGGCGCTGACGCTGTTGCCGTCGCCGTCCTGCGGCAGCAGCGCGCTGACGCTCGACCACGAGCCGACATCGCTCCAGCGCATGGTGTTGCGCACCACGGCGACGCGCTGCGAGCGCTCCATCAAGGCAAAATCCAGCGACTGCGCACGCACGGCCTCGAACGCCGCCGGGTCGAGCTCCAGCGACAGCTGGTCGCCGGCGCGCAGTTCGCGGCCGCTGCGGACGCTGCCGGCGGCCTGGTCGGCGATATCCGCGGCGTAGCGCTGCAGCTCCGCCAGCACGGCGCCGGCCGAGAAGCAGAACATGCCGGAATTCCACAGGTAGTCGCCACTGGCCAGATAGGTCCTGGCCAACTCCAGCGCGGGCTTCTCGACGAAGCGGCACGCCAGGTGCGCCAGCTCGCCCGCCGTGCCGATGGGCGGTCCGGCCTGGATGTAGCCGTAGCCGGTCTCCGGCGCGGTAGGCGCCACGCCGAAGGTTGCCAGCCATCCCTGGCGCGCCACCTGCGCTGCCGCGGCCACGGCCTCGACAAAGCTCTCCAGCGGCTCGATCAGGTGGTCGGCGGGCAGCACCAGCATCAGCGCATGGTCGCCGTGCCGGCGCGCGACCCAGCTCGCGGCCGCGGCAATCGCGGCGGCGGTGTTGCGGCCCACCGGCTCGAGCAGGAAGCTGCACGGCATGGCGCGCGCCTCACTGCGCGCCAGGATGTCGCGTGCGAGAAAGTAGATTTCGCGGTTGATGACGGTCACCACCTCGCGCACGCCAGGCAGCGCCGCGACGCGATTGAACGTCTTCTGCAGCAGGCTCTCGCCATCCGCCAGCGTCATCATCGGCTTGGGGAAGGTTTCGCGCGACACCGGCCAGAGCCGGGTGCCGGCACCACCGGAAATCACCACCGGGACCAGTACCGGCAGGTCAGTGTTGTCCATGTCTGGGGTCTCCAAAGGGCTTCGTTCCTGCTGATACGTCCGGCAACCGGTTCGCGGCCACGCGTTCGCGCCGTCCGGGCCGCTCCGGCTGGGCCACGACGGCGTCGCCCGAAAACTGCGCACTGGCATCGCGCACGTCCTGCTCGGTGAGCTGGCCCGCCGCAAACAGCAGCCGCAATCGCGTGATGACGTTGGTATAGCGGGCGCGGGCCAGGTTGCGGCGCGCGGTATGGAGCTGCTGCTGCGCATTGAGCAGGTCCAGGTTGACGCGCATGCCCGCCGCGATGCTCAGGCGCGTCGCGCGCAGCAGTTCCCGCGCGGCCTGTTCCGCCTGCTCGTAGGCGCCGACCTTGACCACGCTGCTGAGGGCCAGGTCGAACTGCTTGCGCACCTCGTCCGTGACCTCGGTACGGCGCCCGTCGAACTCGGCCATCGCCTTGCGGTAGTTGGCTTCGGCCTGGCTGACCTGGGCGCTGACGGCACCGCCGCTGAACAGCGGCAAGGCCACCTGCAGTCCGACGTACGCGGTGTCGTATTTGGTATTCAGCGTGTTGACGGTTTCCGACTTGTTCTCGCCGTAGCTGGCCACCAGATCGACCCTGGGCAGGTGGCCGGCACGCGCGCGGCCGATATCCTGCCGCGCCGCTTCCACGCCGTGCTCGCGCGACTGCAGCTCGGGATTGTTGGCGACGGCGGCATCGGTCCAGTACCCGATATCGGCCGGCGCCGGTCCTTGCGCGCGGAACCCCGGCGACAATGTCGCCAGCAGGCGGTCCTGGCCGCCCTGGCTGGCACCGAGGATCGCGTCCAGGCGCTTGCGCGCGGCCGTCAGGCCGTCGCGTGCCTCGATCACCTGCGCCGCCGCAAGGTCGAGCCGGGCCTGCGTCTCGACGATGTCAGTGCGGGCGCCCTCGCCCTTGTCGAAGAAGCGCCAGTTCTGTTTCAGCTGCTCTTGCAATGCGTCGCGCTCCGCCTCGGCCAGCGCGATCACGTCATGGGCCTCGAGCACCTCGGTGTAGGCTGTCACCACGCGCAGGGCCAGCTCCTGGCGGCGGCTGTCGAACAATGCCGCGCTGGCCTGCGACTGCGCTTCGCCCTGGCGGAAGCGCGACCAGTAGTCCCAGTTAAACAGCGGCTGGCGCAGCTGCACCGCGCCGCTGTAGCTGCGATAGAACTCGGTGGTGGTCTGGTCGCCGAGGCGGGGGCCGGCGTAGCGGGTGATGTCCGAACGGTTGCGCGCCCAGTTGTAGGTGAACTGGACCTGCGGCAACAGGAAGGAGCGCCCGATCACTCGGTACTGCTCGCCGGCGGCGGCCTCTTCGATCGCCGCGCGATAGCGGGGATCCTGCGCGAGCGCCAGCTGATAGGCATCGAGCAGCGTCATGGCCTGCGCCGCGGCAAGCCCCGGCGCGCACAACAGGCAAGCGGCGGCGAGCGTGGCAAGCACGCCGGTTCCAGCGCGAACGACCCGCATCATTCCTCCGTCAGCGCCGTTCTCGCGCGATCGGCTACCGGCTTGAACAGGTAGCTGAGCATGGTGCGCTCGCCGGTCTTGATAAACACCTCCACCGGCATGCCGGGCCGGACCTGGTGGCCGGCAAGCCGGTTCATGCCATCCGGCGTCACTTGCGCGCGGATCTTGTAGTACGGCGCGCCCTCTTCCTCGGTCAGGCGGTCCGCCGAGACGACCGAGACCGCTGCCGGGATGCGCGGCGTGCGGCTCTGGTTGAACGCGGTGAACATCAGTTCCACCGGCAGCCCGCTGTTGACCTTGTCGATCAGGTTGACCGGCACCCGGGCCTCGACTTCGAGCGGCTCGCCGTCAGGCACCACATCCATCAGCCTGGCGCCGGGCGCGACCACGCCGCCCTGGGTAAAGATGGCAAGTCCCACCACCGAGCCGGACACCGGCGCACGCACCTGTGTGTTGGCCACGTCGAAGTCGAGTCCCTCCAGCCGGCTGCGCAGCATGCGCACATCGCGCTGTGCTTCGCCCAGCAGCGTCCGCACTTCCTTCTGTTCCTGCTCGCGGCGCAGGCTGGCGCGGATGCGCAGTTCGGTAAGCTGGCTCTGGGTGCGGCCGATGGTGCCCAGGTCCGCCGAGATTTCGCCGTTGACCTGCGCGTAGAGCCGTTCCGTGTCGAGCAGGCGGTTGCGCGGCAGGTAGCCTTCGCGCGCCAGCTCGCGCATGTTCTGCAATTGCTCGCGCAGTGCGGCCAGCTGCTGCTGCTTGTTCTGGCGCGCATCGCGCAGCCCGTTGAGCTGGGATTGCAGGCCCGTGATGCCCTCGGCAATGGTACCGAGCTCCTTCTGCAAGGCCTGCCGGCGCGAGGCAAAGAGCTGCCGCTGCACGGCGACCACCTCGGCCACGCCGGGATCCGATGCGGCCTCGCGTTCGAGCTCGCCGAAGTCGATCTCGGCAAGGCCGTCGCGCTCGGCCAGCAGGCGCGCCTCGACCGCAAGCGTGGTCAGCAACTGCGCCCGCGTCGCCTCGGCCTGGGCACGCGCCTGCGTATGGTTCATGGTGACCAGGACCTGCCCCGCCATGACCTTGTCACCGTCCTTGACCAGGATCTTCTCGACGATGCCGCCGCTCGGGTGCTGCACCACCTTGCGATTGCCCGAGACGATGACCGTGCCCGCCACCGGCACGCCCTTGTCCAGCGGCGCCAGCGCCGCCCACAGCAGAAAGCCGCCGAGGCCGCCGGCAATCACGGTCCAGCCGATGCGGCTGTAGCGGCGTGCCGGCGCCGCGGGTGCGGATGCAGGCGGGAATGGCTGCGCGGCGGCGGCCGGCGGCAGCGACGATGCATGGTTGGAAGACATAGCGATTCAGATCAGGAATGGGTGCCGGTGGCGCGCGCGGGCTCGCCCTGCGCCGCCGCAACCGGCTTGCCGGCGTGTTGCGGCTGCGCGCGCTGTTGCATTGCGCGCAGCACCTCCTGCGTCGGACCGAACGCGTGCGAGGTGCCGTCCTGCAGCACCAGCAGCCGGGTCGTGACGGCCAGCACGCTGCTGCGGTGGCTGACGATGACGACGGTGGCGCCACGTTCGCGGCACAGCGTGATCGCGCGCGCCAGCGCCGCCTCGCCGGCTTCGTCCAGGTTGGAGTTCGGTTCATCGAGCACGACCAGCGCCGGCGAGCCATACAGCGCACGCGCCAGCGCGATGCGTTGCTTCTGCCCGCCCGACAGCCCCGCGCCATCCGCGCCAAGTTCGGTGCCGTAGCCCTTGGGCAGCTTCAGCACCATGTCGTGCACACCGGCGAGGCGCGCGGCTTCGACCACCGCCTCGGCATCGACCTCGCCGAAGCGTGCGATGTTCTCCGCCACCGTCCCCGCGAACAGCTCGATGTCCTGCGGCAGGTAGCCGACGAACGGTCCCAGTTCATCCTTGTTCCATTGCCAGACATCGGCGCCATCGAGCCGCACCTCGCCCGCGAATGGCGGCCAGACGCCAACAAGAAGACGCGCCAGCGTGGATTTGCCCGAGGCGCTGGGGCCGATCACGCCAAGCACCTCGCCCGGCGGCAGCGCGAAGTTGACGTTCTTCAGCACCGGCGCCGTGCCCGGCGCGCCGGCGACCAGGCGCGACACGGCCAGCTGCCCGCGCGGGCGCGGCAGCGACATGGCGCTGCGCCGCGCCGGATTGGCCGCCAGCAGCTTGTGCAGGCGCTCGTGGGCCGCGCGCACCGCGCTCCACTGCTTCCACCCGCCGATCACGCCTTCGACCGGGCTCAGGGTCTTGCCCATCAGGATCGACGCCGCGATCATCATCCCGGCCGTGATCTCGTTATCCAGCACCAGCAAGGCACCGACGCCCAGCACCATCGACTGCAACGCGATGCGAGCGAAGCGGGTCCATGCGCCGACCATCGACGCCTTCTCGCTCGCCTCGCCCTGCTTGCCGAGGAAGGCTTCGTGAATGCGCAGCCAGCGCGCCTGCAACGGGCCCAGCATGCCCATCGCCTCGATCGCCTCGGCATTGCGCAGCGTCACCGTGGCCGACTCGGCCGAACGCAGCGACAGGCGGCCCGCTTCGTCGAGCGGCTGGCGCGAGATGCGCTCGTTGACCACCGCCAGCGCGATCAGCACGGCGGCACCGCACAGCGCGAACAGCCCGAGATGGAAGTCGAACAGGAAGATCACGCCCAGATAGAGCGGAAACCACGGTGCGTCGAAGAACGCAAACAACGTCGAGCCGGAAATGAACTGGCGCAGCGTGGTCAGGTCGTTGAGCGCCTGGCCGGCGATGTAGCCGCCCTGGCGCAGGTTGGTCTCGAAGGCGGCGGTATAGATGCGCCGGTTGAGCTGGGCATCGAGCTGGGCACCGACATGGATGGCAACCTGGCTGCGCACATACTCCAGCACCGAGATCAGGGCAAACAGTCCCAGCGTGATGGCGCTCAGCATCCACAGCGTGGTCTCGCTGCGGCTCTGCAGTACGCGGTCGTAGACCTGCAGCATGTAGAGCGACGGCACGAGCATCAGCAGGTTGATCACGGCACTGAACACGCCGATATTGCGCAAGGCACTCTTGTGCGCGCGCAGGGCTGTCAGGATTTCACTGCCGGGATGCGCGGATTGGCTCATATGGATTTGCGGATACACCTTAAGCACTGCGGAGAACGGCACCTGCGGCGCCCGATCGCTTTGTGACGTGGTGTCACAAAGCAGGTGCGAATTCTGGATGAGGGCCGGGGCGGTGCTTGTGATGTCCATCACAAAATTGTGTGAGGTGGGTCACGGTGGCCCTCTGTCCTGCGTACGCTATTTCCGCGGCTCGCCCGTTCTCACCACCGCCGGAACTCCGGCTCCCCCGCGGGCGCGGCGGCGGCGCCGTCGCGCAGCACGCTCTCGTAGAGGGCGTGATAGCGTCGCCGCATCGTGCCCGCGCTGAACTTCTCGACAAAGCGGGCGCGGGCGTTGCGGCCGAGGGATTCGGCCAGCGCGGGGTCGGCATGCAGGCGCGCCAGTGCCGCGCGCAGGGCGTGCGGATCGGACGGCGGCACCACGTAGCCGGTGTGGCCGTGCAGGTTGACGTAGCTGCTGCCGGTGCCGATCTCGGAAGACACCAGCGGCTTGCCGAACATCGCGCCTTCGAGCAGCGTGACGCCGAACGCTTCCGAGCGCAGGTGCGAGGGAAAGACGACACCCCGGCAAAGCGACAGCAGCGCATGCTTGTCGGCGTCCGGCAGCACGCCGAGGAAGCTCACGTTGTCCAGCCCCAGCGCCGCCGCCTGCTGCCTCAAGGCGTCTTCCTGCGGCCCGGTGCCGAGGATGACGACGCGGAACGCGGCGTCGCGGCATGCCTGCATCAGGATATGCAGGCCCTTGTAGTAGCGGATCACGCCGACGAACAGGAAAAATCCCTCCCCCACCCGATCGCGCCACATGTCGACGCGGCCGGGGTCGGCCTCGCACTCGGTCGCATCGAGCCCGATCGGGATGGTATGCACGCGCGCGCGATGGCGGCGCAGCACGTCGCTGGTGTCGAGATAGTTGGGCGAGGTGGCGACGATGGCATGCATGCTGTCCAGGAAGCGATGCATCAGCGGCGCGTACACGGGCATCAGCAGCCGCTGGCGCACGATGTCCGAGTGATAGGTCACGATCGCCGGCACGCGTACGCTCGCGGCAAAATGCAGCACATCGCCGAAGGGCCAGGGGAAGTGATACTGCACGACATCGGCCCGCGCGACCGCGCGCCTGAAGTGCGCCAGCGCGCTGAACGAGATCGGCGTCGACGCCGGCGCCAGGTGCGTACGCGCGCGCGTGATGCGGACCCCGTCGATCTCCAGTTCGCGCTGCGCGCCGCGGGCGTGCCGGCTTAGCGTGAACACCTCGTGCGTGACGCCGTGGGTCTGGCTGCGCGCCAGTTGGCGGATGACCTGTTCGATGCCCCCGTACGAGTCCGGGTAATACACCTTGAAGACGTGAAGGATATGCATGGGCGTGGCTTGGCATCCGGCCTGGTCGGCGCTGGTGGCAGAGTCTCTCGTGGCACGCGCAGGCGCAGTGTGATGGCCGTCACAGAACGCCGGGGGCGGGATCGCTATGGTTGCGCCTCATGCCCCAGTCCTCTTCCCTCCTGGCCGAGCCGCTGCGCGTTGCGGTAGGCGCCGTTTCGCTGTCCTCCCCGCTGACCGGGATCGGCCAGTACACGCGCCACCTGGTGCGCGAGCTGGCGGTGCTGGGCGCTGCGCCGCACTGCTTCCTCGGGGCAGGCTGGAGCGAGCCGCCGGCAGTCGGCCCGCAACCCTGGGCCGATGGCCTGGCGTCGTCCCACACCGGGCACGCGCCGGCGTGGCGCAGCGCGGCGCGCGGTCTGTTGCGGCGGTCCGGGGTGGCGCACCTGGCCTCGCGCGCGTGGCAGGCGCACCGGTTCCGCGCCGGCTTGCCGCGCGATGCGGCGCTCTACCATGAAACCAATTTCCTGCCGTTCTGCTTTGGCACGCTGCCGACCGTGCTCACCGCGCACGACGTGTCGTGGCTGCGCTATCCGGAGACCCATCCCGCTGCGCGGGTGAGCCTGCTGCACCGCTACTTTCCCCGCGCACTGGCCCGCGCCGACCGCGTCATCGTGGTGTCCGAGTTCGTGCGCGCCGAGCTGCTGGCGCTGTGCGAGATCGATCCCGGCAAGATTCGCGTGGTCCACAACGGCGTCGCGCCTGTATTCCAGCCGCGCGCCGCCGACGCGCTGCGGCCGGTACTGGCACGCCATGGGCTGCTGCCCGGCGGCTACCTGCTGGCACTGGGCACGCTGGAGCCGCGCAAGCGGCTATCGACCGCACTGCGTGCGCACCAGCGCCTGCCGGCCGCGCTGCGGCGCCATATGCCGCTGGTACTGGCCGGCATCAAGGGCTGGCTGACCAGCGCGCTGGAGCGCGAGATGGCGCCCGCCGTGGCGCGCGGCGAGGTGCGCGTGGCGGGCTACATCTCGGATGCCGACCTGCCGAGCGTCGTCGCCGGCGCCTGCGCGATGGTCTACCCGTCCATCTACGAAGGCTTCGGCCTGCCACCGCTTGAAGCCATGGCCTGCGGCGTGCCGGTGATTTGCTCGGACCGCTCGGCGCTGCCCGGCGTGGTCGGCGATGGCGGCGTATTGCTGGACCCTGACGATATCGATGGCTTCAGCGCGGCGATGCTGCGCGCCTGCGAGGACACGCACTGGCGCTCCGCCATCGGCGCACGCGCGCTGCGCCGCGCCGCCGGCTTCAGCTGGCAGCGCTGCGCGCGCGAAACGCTCGATGTCTATGGCGAATTGCTCCGCACCAGGCGCGGGTGACGGCACGCTGAGGAATGTGACAGCCGTCACGGAGCAGGAAGAGTCTGCCAGCTACGCTTGCCGCTTTGACCCAGTGAGAAAGCAAGGCAGCCAGAGCATGAGCCACGCCATTCAGTTCGACATCGTCGTGGACGGGTTCCGCATTCCGTGTACGGCTTCCGCAGAGGCCGGTTCGCAGGCGCGCCGTTGCGCCGGCGGGCCGGCCGCGGACATCGATGCCGCGCTGGAACGGCTGCAGCATGCCGCGCGCTTGCGCTTCCTGCAGGGAGCGGCACCGCCGGTGTTGGTGCTGCGCGAGCACCTGCATGCCGCCGGAGCTTGCCCGTGACGGGTCAGCGCGGCCATGGCGGCACGCACGCGCCGCCGGCGCGCGCGGCGTTCGGCCGTTACGTGCTGACCGGCTGCGCCCTGTTGCTGGCGGATCTTGCCCTGTTCCTTGCGCTGACGCATGCCGGCATTGCACCTGCGGCAGCGCAGGCGGCGAGCCGCGGCACCGGCGCGATCATCGGCTTTGTCGCGCACAAGTGCTATTCCTTCCGGCACGGCGGCGTGGATGCGCGCGGCCTGCTTTCCCAGGGCGGCGGCTATGGCGCGCTGACGCTCGGCGGCGTGGCGCTATCGCCCATCATCCTCGCGCTGGCACTGCGGCTCTGCGGCGAGCGGCTGCTGGTCGCCAAGCTGGCCGCGGAAGTCGTGATGGCGGGCATCAACTTCATGGCGATGCGCTGGCTGTTCCGTCCGCGCCAGCGTTGCGCCGCCACGCCATGATGGCCAGCGTCATGCGCGCGGCAGTGCGCCATGCGGCGACCGAACTGCCACTCGGCCGGCGCGTCGCCCTTGCGCTGCTGCTGGCGCTGATCCTGGCCCCTGCGGTATGGTCTCCGGCGGTCATGCTGGGCACGGATCCGGCGTTGCGCTTTCCGCAGGGCGACCAGGCGCAGGCGCTGGCCGGCGCCTGGTATTACTACGCCGATAGCTGGCGGCTGCCGCTGTTCGCGATGCGGGTGCCCGGCATCGACGGCCTGCGCAGCGTGATCTTCACCGACAGCATTCCGCTGTTCGCGCTCGCCGGCAAGCTGTGGTACCGGTTGGGCGGCGCCACGCCGGAGCTGATGCCTGCCTGGCTGTGGCTCTGCGTGTTCGGGCAGGCCTGGGCCATGACCTTGCTGCTGGACCGGCTGGGCCTGCGCCATGCCATTCACGTTGCCGCCGGCACCGTGCTGGCGCTGGTCATGCCTGCGTTGCTGTTCCGGTACTGGATGTGGCATCTCGCGCTATGTGGCCACTTTGTGCTGATCCTGGCACTAGCGCTGGCACTGCGCCCGCCCGAAGCCACGGTGCGCGCCCCGCTGGACTGGCGGTGGCCCACGCTGCTGGTGGTGGCCCTGTACATTCATCCGTACCTGCTCGCCATGAGCCTGTCCTTCTTCCTGCTGAGCGCGGCGCGCAGCGCGTTTGCGCCGATGCCGGACGCGCCGCGCGGCGCGCTGACGGCCGTTGGCCTGACCCTGGGCGTGCTTGGCATTGCGCTCTGGCTCGGCGGCTATCTCGGCCAGGGGCTGATGCGCGGCAGCGAGGGCTTCGCCATCTATTCGATGAACCTGCTCGCCCCGTTCGGCGCGATGGGCAAGAGCGGCCTGCTGCCGGGCAGCGGGCATTTTGCGCGCGGCACGCCCGGCCAGATGGAGGGGTTCAACTACCTTGGGCTGGGCGTGCTGGCGGGCCTGCTGCTGGTGGCGGGCGCCGCGTGCGCGGGGCGCGCGGCACCGCTGCGCGCCGCGGCCCGGCGGCAATGGCCGCTGCTGGTGCTGCTGGCCGGCCTGACGCTCTACGCTCTCTCCACTACCGTCCATGTCGGCGGCTATCGGCTGCTGCGCTACGACTGGCCGGCGGGGCTGCAGGGCCTGACCGCAACCTTCCGTGCCTCGGGCCGCTTCTTCTGGCCGGTGGGCTACGCCATTGCCGCCTTCGTGCTCTATGGACTGTCGCGCTGCTACCGCCCGCGCACGGCCGCGGCGTTGATGGTGGCGGTCGCCGCGCTGCAGTGGCTCGATACCGCGGTACTGCGCACGGTGGTGGTTAGCGAGAAGCCGATGGATCCGGTGTCGTCCGATCCGCTCGTCGGCGCGCTGGTCGGGCGCCATGCCGCGGTCGCGTTCCATCCCCCGGTGGGCTGCTCGGACGACCGTGCCGCGATGCATGGCGGCTTTGCCCTGCAGCTGCTGGCCGCGCGCGGCGGCCTCGCCATCAACAGTCTCTCGGGCGCACGCCAGCACACCGACTGCACGCGCGTCACGGCAGACCTGTCGCGGCAGGTGCTCGCACCGGGCGTGCTGGTCGTGCTCGGTCCGCCGTATGACGCGCAGTACATCGCCGGGCGCGGGTGGACAGCCCATTGCCTGGCCCGGCATGGCCTGCATTTCTGTAGCTCCGGCACCAGGTGATCCCCATGAAAGCCAGCGAACCGACGGAGCTGTCCGTCATCATCCCCGCCCACAACGAAGCGGCCAGCCTGCCGCTGGCGCTGCCCCGCATCGTCAGCGAACTCGCGCGGGTCGTGTCGCGCTTCGAGATCGTCATCGTCAATGACGGTTCCAGCGACCAGACCGCGGCAGTGGCCGACGAGCTTGCGCGGCGCCACCGCTTCGTGCGTGCCATCCATTTTTCGCGCAACTTCGGCAAGGAGGCTGCGCTGGAAGCGGGGCTGGCCTATGCCCGCGGCCGCGGGCTGCTCTTCATCGACGCCGACCTGCAGCACCCGCCCGCCCTGATCCCGCAGATGGTCAGTGCCTGGCGCGCCGGAGCCGACGTGGTCAACGCGCGCAAGCGGCATCGCGGCGAGGAACATGCCGCCTATGCCGCGGCGTCGCGCCTGTTCTACCGGATGTTCGAGCGCGCCACCGGCTTTGCCTTCGAAGGCGCCAGCGACTACAAGCTGCTCGACCGCCAGGTGGCCGATGCCTTGCTGCGCTGTCCGGAACGGGACCGCTTCTTTCGCGGGCTGGTGGCGTGGGTGGGGTTTCGCCAGGTCGATATTCCCTTCGACGTGGCGCCCCGCGAAGCCGGGCATTCCTCATGGTCGGCGGCCGGCCTGCTGCGCTATTCGCTGCGCAGCCTGGTGGCGTTCTCGTCGTTACCGCTGCAGGCAGTCGCCGTGGCTGGCTTTGCCGGGGTGGTGCTGAGCTTCCTGCTGATCTTGCAGACGGTGGCGCGCTATCTCGCCGGCAGTTCCCTGGATGGTTTTACCACCGTGATCATTGCGCAGGCCGCGTTCAGCAGTCTGTTGCTGCTTGCGGTGGGTGTGCTGGCGGTCTATCTGGCCCGCATCTATGACGCGCAAAAACAGCGGCCGTCATTTTTTATACGCGACTCTGACAGAAGCGTACGAGGTGATATCGCATTGCCGGACATGGACATCCAACCGGCACCGCCGCGCGTGCATACGCCCCTGACGGCTTGTGATACCGATCACAGCCGGTTGGATCGCGAGCTTCTATAGTGGGACCTGTTGGCGCAATGACCCCGCCAACTTTCCCGTTATCGCCAGGCTGCCCCCGCACGCCTGGCATCTTTTTTTTGGGGCTTTCCACGTGCGTTGTCTCCTCTGCCGCTTGCTGGAGAGGGAATACACAACTGGTGCAGGAGTGCCTGAGGTACAGAGGGGCGAGAGCAAGGGCGGGCGCATCAACCAGGTAATGCCCCCGCCCCCAGCTCAATGCGAACCCCTCCGTATTCGTCGCGCCGGCCTTGGCTTGGCGGCCGGCCCCGAAAGCGGATGCCGGCTCACCGGCGCGACCGTGACGTGCTGATTCGGGAAGAGCCGCTCGGCAGCCTCTTTGGCCTGCGTACAGCTCAGATATTCCCCATTGAAGACGACGGCAAACTCTCCGACATGCTGCTCGATCGCCCAACCCGTTTCCGTACGAACCACTATTGTTATACGCTCAACCACCTTCATTCCCCGTATGAGCCGTGCTTTGCATCACGGTCTTTTTTCATTGATCAAGCCAAAGGCTCAATACACCGATCGAATCAATATTCCCTGGTCGCTGTTCCCCTTGCCGCGGGCACCTGGCTTTCAGGCAGCGCAAGCCTATGGTGCCCTCAATCGCGTATCCACTCATCACCCAAACATGGGATGCCTGAGCGTCCCACAAAATTGGTATTGACACATCAGCTTTGCCACAAACAACAAAATCATAACAACATTGCAACGGAATTATTAAAGCCATTTCTCTGGAAAGCAAGACAACTTTCGGCGGGTTCGACCGAGACCCCACCAAAGGGGATTGCCGCGGCCATGCTGTGACACCCGTCACACCTCATGCCGGATGCCACGGCTAGCCTTGCCTTTCGACAGGCACGCATCGCCAGGTGCGCTTCTCAGGGCAAGACAACATGCATGACGTGGAGTACATCGAGCATGAAGGCCGGCGCTTCGTGCTGGTTCCGGAACGGACATGGAAGGACATCAAGGGCGGCCTCCAGCGGCTGCTGGAGGCCGCCGGCAAGGACGCGGCCACGGCGCCTGCGTTTGCCCCGCCCTTGCTGGTGCAGGCCGCGATTTCCGCCGGCAGCTCAGAGCTGCGCGCATGGCGCCGCTTCCGCGGCCTGCCGAGTTCTCAGCTGGCCCAGCGCGTCGGCGTGACGCGCGCCTATATCTCGATGATCGAAACCGGGCGGCGCCGGCCCGCTGCCGACCTGCTGCACCGGCTTGCGCGCGAACTGGAGATCCCGGTCTGCGCGCTGGTAGCGAGCCACGGCGACGATTAGGCGCGGCACGCGACGGCGCGCTGGCACACAACCCACCCCGAGCATTTCCGCGAATCGTTGCACGGCCACCGCTTTGCGCGTTTTTGTGGCCCCAGTCACTGTTTCGGTTTGCGCATTTCCGGATACTGCCCCCGACGCGTTTTCCAGCGTGTCGCAGCCTGCACTGCCAATGCCGTTGGCAGCGCAGGCTGCAACGGAAGCGAGATCCGGATTTCCTGCTGGCCCGCGCCGCGGCATTGCAGGGCGAAGCCCAGATCGCTTGTCGCCTATCTTTACCTCCTAGGAGAACTCCATGGCAGCATCTGCCTACTACGATCAGGTCCAGAAGGTCTATATCGCCTACTACGGCCGCCCGGCTGACCCCACTGGCCTGGAATTCTGGGCCACCAAGCTCGACGGCGTCGGCGGCAACCTGAATGCCATCATCGATGCCTTCGGCAATTCCGCCGAGTCGATCGCGCTCTACGGCAACCAGAGCATCGAAGCCAAGATCAACGCGATTTACCAGCAACTGTTCGGCCGCGACGCCGAACCCGCCGGGCTGGCCTTCTATGCCGGCCTGCTGGCGACCGTTCCGCCCAAGGCGACGCTGGCCAGCATCGCGCTGGACATCGTCAACGGCGCGCAAGGCAGCGACAAGGTCGCCGTCGATGCCAAGCTGGCAGCCGCCGAAGGCTTTACCGCCGCGCTGAACACGACCCCCGAGATCCTGAAGTACAGCGGCGAATGGGCCGCCCAGCAGGCGCGCGACTGGCTCAAGCCGGTCGACCAGCCCGGCGAAGGCTCCAACCCGCAGGCCGTGATCGACAAGATCGTCGCCGGCCCGGCACCGCAACCCGGCAGCAAGGTGCTGACCACCGCCATCGACACCATCACGCTCGGCGCCGCCGACACCGTGACCGGCGGCACCGAGACCCTGACCCAGGGCGACTCGATCAGCGGCCCGGGCAAGGTGGTCCTGAGCCTGGCTGCCAAGCAGGACCTCTACTCCGGCACCACCATCGCCGGCGCGAGCAAGGTCACCATCCAGCCGACCGGCGACGTGGCCGTCACCACCAAGAACTGGACCGACATCCAGCAGGTCGTGGTCGAGAAGGTCAAGGGCGACGTGAGCCTGGAAGACCTGCAGGGCGCCTCCACCCAGTACGACCTCGTCGACGCGATCCAGGCCGAAGACAAGATCACGCTGAACTTCGACGGCCAGCAGATCCAGGGCAAGGAAGCCAACGTCTCGGTCAAGGAAGTCAATGCGACGGTAGAGGTCAACACCGACGCCGGCTTCGACGTCGAGACCATCAACCTGACCATCAACGACGACAAGGCGGGCTTCGAGTCGAACCTGACCGACCTGATCGGCGACGGCACCAAGACGCTGAACATCAAGGGCGGCCAGGCCGGCCTGAACTTCGGCATCAAGGGCGCGCTGGACTCGACCCTGACCACCATCGACGCCTCGGGCGCGCTGGCCAACCTGAGCCTGAACATCTCGGAATCCGACCAGCAGGTCAACGTCAAGCTGGGCTCGGGCAACGACGTGCTGAACGTCGGCGACTCGCTGCGCACCGGTGACGTGATCGATGGCGGCGCAGGTGCGGACAAGGTCGTCGCCGTGTTCGACGCCAACGCCACGGTCGCCGAAGCCAACCGCGCGCCGACCATGAGCCGCGTCGAGACGCTGGATGCCACGTTCCTGAACGCGGTCCACCTGGACGGCACCAACATCAACGACCTGGCCACCATCAACCTGAAGGGCTCGACCGGCCGTGCCGACTTCAACAACTTCGACAGCACGCTGAAGACCCTGAACATCCAGGGCAACCTGGCGCAGGGCGTCGCAGTGGACTACGACGGCCAGGCGCTGACCACGCTCGATATCAACATCGAAGGCACCACCAGCGTGATCGGCAACGCCGGCAATCCGTCTGGCATCCGCGTCATCAACGCGGACAAGGTGGCGCTGAGCCACAACGGCAGCGAGAGCGTGGTGATTTCGCGCGGGCTGCAGGTGGACGACTCGTTCTCGGGCCGCTACACCTCCGCCCTGTCGATGACCAACAGCTCCGCCGGTAACCTGACCATGGATGGCGACCACTACACGGACGGCTTCATCCTCGACGGCAACACCGTGCAGCGCGTGAACATCAAGTCGACCGGCCTGCGCGACCTGTCGCTGGGCAACCAGTTCGTAAGCCTGATGGATGAAGCGACCAACCTGCAGCACCTGGTCGTGGAAGGCGCCACCGACAGCGACATCGAGATCGGCCGCGTGGGCGATTCCCGTGCCGCCGGCGACCTCGAAACCGTGAAGCTCAGCACCGGCATCAGCACCGAGTTCACCTCGTGGGGCATCGATGCCGCCGACGCCGACAAGCGTGCCACCATCACCAGCATCGACGTTGCCGCCGCGGCTTCCGGCCACATGCATCTGCTCGGCGGCTTCGAAGGCGGCGACTGGCTGCAGGCTGCATCGGTCAACCTGATGAAGGTCGACGTGGCCGCCGGCGCATCGGTGGACGGCGACGCCAGCGGCATGGTGTGGGCGAATGGCCAGGGCTATGCTGGCCTCGACATCCCGGTCGCCTACTCCAACCTGGTGCGCCTGGACCTGGACGAGCAGGCCGGCGCCGACAGCAAGCTGATCCTGTCGGGTTCCGGCGAGGTCACCGGCTTCGCCTTCGAGGACAACAACTTCGCCACCATCGACGCGTCGGCCCTGAAGGGCAGCGGCGTGACGATCGTGATGGAAGATCCGTCCGACGCGGCAGCGTTCAGCTTCATCGGCTCGGGCCAGCGTGATGTGGTCTACGCCTCGAACAGCGCCGATACGCTCAACGGCGGCGCCGGCGACGACACGCTGTATGGCAACGGCGGTGCGGACGTGATCAAGGGCGAAGCCGGCAACGACGAACTGTTCGGCGGCGAAGGCAACGACACGCTCGACGGCGGTGCAGGCGATGACTTTATCGCCGGCGGCCTCCACGCCGACGTGCTGACCGGTGGCGCGGGCGCGGACTCGTTCTACTTCAACTTCGACCAGAGCCACCTGGCCGAGGCCGGCAAGTCCACCAACCCGGGCGCTGCGGCCAAGCAGGACGTCATCACCGACTTCAAGGTCGCCGAGGACACCATCCTGGTCGACGTGACCAACCCGCTGGCACAGGGCGACTACGCCATGTACGTGACCAACGCCCCGGGCGGCAACGGCTTCCCGGCATTCGCCTACTACATCGGCGATGGCGTGGACCCGGTCAACGTGGTGATCCGCGTGGGTACGTACAACGAAGACGGCTCGTTCAACTACAACGCCAACGGCACTGACCTGCAGCTGCTGTTCAACACCGAAGGCGAAGCGTTCAACCCGCTCGACTTCACGCTGAACAACGGCGCCCAGGCCTTCGTACAGGCCGAGCACGAAGTCGCGCTGCTGGGCGCGGCGAACCAGCTGGGCAGCCTGTCGACCTCGGACCTGGTCTGGGTCTGATCGTTATCCGGTAGTTGTAGCTTGCAGTGGGAAGGGCTGGCCGCGGGCCAGCCCTTTTTTTCCAGTCGGATGGCAGCACGCCACTGGTCCCGCCTGCGTCCCGCGAACGTATGCGATCGCTCGCAATATCGTATGAATGCCCGCTTCATGATGCCCGATGCCGCTCCTCCCCGGCCTCCGTTTGTGCTGGTCATGCGCGAAGACGACGGCGGATGGCACGTCCGGATGCTGACCGACGGCTATATCGTCTCGTTGACCGAAACCTTCTCCACGCGGCAGGAAGCAGTCGCCGCCGCGGCGGAGGCCTTTCCCAGCCTCCATATCGACGTCGGCAGCCATGGTTCCGGCGGTTGAGGCGTCGGGACATCGGCGCGACGCGCGTTGACGGAGCGAGGAGATATCATTCTGCGCAGTCCCCCGGCGGATCCGGCCCGACCATTGGAAAGCACCAGGATGTTTCCCCAGACCGTTGCGAGCGCGCTCGACCAGGCCCTGCGCCGCTGGGCACTTGTGCCCGACGCCGAACCCGTCCTGACGCCGACCAGTTGCCTGCAACCGGTGTCATACCAAGGCCAGCCGGCCATGCTCAAGCTTGCCATGTGCGACGAAGAACGGCGTGGCAATGCCGTCATGGCGTGGTGGAACGGCAGCAAGGCGGCGGCACTGGTCCTGGCTCAGGGTGACGACGCCGTCGTCATGCAGCGCGCGGAATCCGCAGCTTCGCTCGCGCAGCTTTCGCGGACAGAACGAGACGACGCCGCCATGCGGATCGCCTGCGCAGTGCTGGAGAGATTGCACGCCCATGCCGCGCCTGGCCGGCCGCCCCTTGTCTCCTTGCGCGACTGGTTTGCGCCATTGACAAACCCGTCCTGGCCCGACGAAAGCATTCTCCGGTTAGCCGCCACGGTGGCAAAGGACCTGTTGTCGGCCCCCGCCATCGATCAGGTCGTGCTTCACGGCGATATGCACCATGGCAACATCCTCCATTTCAGCGAGCAGGGCTGGCTTGCCATCGACCCGAAGGGACTTGTTGGCGACCGCACATTCGATTACGCGAATCTGCTGTGCAACCCGTCCCGCACGATCGCGGTGGACCGGTTCCAACAGCGCATCGGAATCCTGGTAGAGGCGGCGGGACTTGATCGCCACAGGCTGCTGCGGTGGACGCTGGCGTGGTCGTGCCTTTCGGCGCTGTGGATGATGGAAGACGGGCTTGCGCCCGAGACCCCACTGGGTATCGCCGCGCTGGCGGCGAGCGAACTCGGGCTGCTGTGACGGATCCGGACCGCAGCCCAGTGCTCAGGCGAGCGGCCGATACCTGTCACCCCCCACCCCACCATGCACAGGCGCGCCCCCTTCCGGTACCCGCGCGCTCAGGATCGATCCCGTCGTGGATTCCGTCATCAGCAGCGTCTTGCCGTCATCGCCGCCGAAGCACAGGTTGGTCAACGACGCGCCCACCGGCGTGCGAATGACTTCGACCGGCTCGGCGCGATGGTTCAGCACCCAGACATAGCCGAGCCCAGGATTGGCGACCAGCAGGAAACCGTCGGCACGCATGGCCAGCCCGTCCGGACCGCTCGGCCCGTATGACGTGAAGAACTGGCCCACCTTGCTGACGGAGCCGTCGGCCTGCAGCGGCGCGCGCCACACGCAGTTGCCGCGCGTCATGGCGACATACAGCACCTTCTCGTCGGGCGACAGCACCAGGCCATTCGGGCTTGGCGCATTGATCAGCAGCACATCGAGCTTGCCCGCGGGCGACAGGCGGTAGACGCGGCCAGTGGGGTCATGCATGCCGGTCTGGCCCTGGTCCGTGAAGTACAGGTTGCCCGCCGAATCGAAGGTCAGGTCGTTGACGCCGCGGAAGCGTTCCGAATTCCGGCGTTCCAGGAACGGCGTCACCGCCCCGGTCTTCGGGTTCAGCCGCATCAGCCCGTTGCGGTAGTCGGTCATCAGGAAGTCGCCGCCGGCCAGGCGCTTCATGCCGTTCGGCTCGCCGTCGTATTCGGCCACCAGTTCCCAGTCGCCCTGCAGCGATACGCGGAACACGCGGCCATAGGGAATATCGGTGACCCACAGGTGGCCGTCCGCCCAGACGGGGCCTTCGAGGAATGACTCCGTTACCGCGCCGCCGCGATTGGCCAGCGACCACGCGTTGTCCCGGTCCTGCCGCCGAAACGATTCCGGCAGGCGGGTAAGCACCGCGGCGTCGCGGACGGTGGGTTGCTGGAGCAGCAGCATCGTGGTCCCCGCTGTTACTTGCGTTACTGCTTTTCGATATTGGCCTTCTGTGCCACGGCCGCCCATTGCGCGGTTTCCCGCTGGATCAGCTGTGCGAACCCGCTGCTGTCCAGGCTGCCCGGCTGCGAACCCATTTGTGCCAGGAATTGCTTCATGTCAGGCGATAGTAGCGCTTTTTGAATTTCTGCCTGCAGGCGGATGATCACCTCCGCAGGCGTTCCCTTCGGCGCCGCCAGGCCCGACCAGTTGAACAGGTTGAACGTCGGCAGTCCGGCTTCCGCGAAGGTCGGCACATTGGGGAACACCTCGAGCCGGCTCTTGCCGCTGATGCCAAGCAGCCGCATCTGGTTGCCCTTGACCTGTGCCAGCGCGGTCGGCGTCGACACCACCAGCAGGTCGACGCTGCCGCCCAGCAGGCCGACCATGGCTTCGCCGGCGCCCTTGTACGGCACGTGCGTCAGCTTGATTCCGGCGGCCTGCTGGAAGGCCTCGGCGGAGAAGTGCGGCGAGCTGCCCGGGCCGCCCGTGCCAAATGTCACCTCACCCGGATGCGCCTTGGCGTATTGGATCAGCGAGGCCAGGTCCTTGAAGCGAGAATCGGCCTTGACTCCCACCACGACCGGCGAGAACGCGAACGGCGCGATCGGCACCAGCGCGGTCTGGTGGTCCCAGTTCAGTTTCTTGAACACATAGGGTAGCGTGGTGTAGGAGTTGTCATTGGCCAGCAGCGTATAGCCGTCGGCCGGCGCTTTGACGACCAGCGTGGTGCCGATAGTGCCGGAAGCGCCCGGCTTGTTCTCGACCACGAAACTCTGGCCGGTCTGCTCGGTAAGCTTTTGCGCGACCTTGCGCGTCACCACATCGACGGCGCCGCCCGGGGGATTCGGCACGACAATGCGCACAGGCTTGTCCGGGTAGGCCGCCAACGCCGGCGCCGCACTGGCAGCGGCAATCGCGGCGGCCACTGCAAACAGACCAAATTTACGATGAACCATCATTGTCTCCTGGCAGCCGCGGCCGATCCGGCTTGATGTCAGCCGGCCGCGATGCCCGCATGTTTTATTGCCCAATGAAACGTCGATGCCTCGCTCAGACCGCCGTGGCAGAGTCCTGCAGCACGGCAAGCACGTTCTTCGCGGCCCCCACCCCCATGTTCACGTACGCCGCATCGCTGACGCCGCCGATATGCGGCGACAGGATGACGTTCGGGAGATTCTGGAACGGATGTGGCACGGCCATCGGCTCGACCGCGAAGCTGTCGAGTCCGGCCGCGTAGAGCCTGCCGTCGAGCGCCTCGGCCAGCGCGGGCTCGTCGATCAGGCCGCCGCGCGCGGTGTTGACCAGGATCGCGCCTGGCTTGAACAGGGCCAGGGTCTCGCGGTTGAGCATGCCGCGGTTTTCGTCGGTCAGCGGGCAGTGCAGCGACACCACGTCCGCTGCCTGGTAGAGCTGCGGCAGTTCGCTGACCAATGTGACACCTGCGGGCACGGCCTTCGCATAAGGGTCGAAGGCGATCACGCGCATGCCCATGACCAGGCCTGTCACCGCGACGCGGCGGCCGATTTCGCCCAGGCCGACGATGCCCAGGGTGCGGCCATTGAGCTCGATGGTCTTGTGCGTCGACTTGTCCCAATAGCCCGCGCGCATGCGCGCGTTCAGCTGCGGCACCGACTTGGCACAGGCGAGGATCAGCGCCCAGGCATGTTCGGCCACCGCGGCGGCGTTGGCGCCGACCGCGGCCTTCACCGCGATGCCGCGCTCGGCCGCGGCCTTCTGGTCGATCACGTCGATGCCGCTGCCGTGCTTCGAGATCACCTTCAAGGCCGGCGCCGCGTCCATGACCTCGGCCGTCACGCTGCCATAGCGCACGATGATGCCGACCGGGTTGTGCTGCCGCGCCAGCGCGACCAGCTCGGCGCTCTGCGGCTTCTTGCCCGCGAACACGATCTGGTAGTCGCCAAGCAGCGCGAGCGCTTCCGGTGCCAGGTCCGCACCCGTGACGATAATGACGTCCTTGCCGGTCACAGCGCTTCTCCCTGCTTCAGCACGCCGGCCGTCACCAGCGATGCCAGCAGCCAGGGCGCGGTGGTATTGCCCTCCTTGATCTGCGCGATGCGCATGGCTTCGGCCTCTTCCTTCTTCGCCGCGGCATCGAGCAGCGCTTCGATCTTGCCGCGCTCGACCACGACCAGGCCGTCGGCATCGCCGCAGATATAGTCGCCGGGGTTCACCGTGACGCCGCCGACGGAAATCGGGTGACCGATGCGGCCGCCGACTTCCTTGGTCGGGCCGTTGGGATTGGTGCCGACCGAAAACACCGGGAACTGCATGTCCTCCAGTTCCAGGCTGTCACGCACGGCGCCATCGATCACGACGCCGGCCAGCCCGCGCTGGCGCGCGGCATGCATCATGATCGTTCCCATCAGCGCGGAGGTCTGGTCGCCCTTGCCGTCCACCACCAGCACATCGCCGGGCTGCGCCAGCGCCAGCGCGGCGTGGATCATCAGGTTGTCGCCGGGGCGGACTTCGACGGTGAAGGCGGGGCCGGCGACCTTCATGGTCGGGCGCAGGGCGCGGATGCGGCCATGCAGGGCGCCGCGGCGTCCGCCGACATCCGACAGGATCGCCGGCTGGAAGCGGGCGGCACGCTCGACCACGGCGGCGGGCACGCGCTCGAACGATTTGATGATGTTGGGCAAGCTCATGGAAAACTCCGGCAAGATGAAAGGGATAGGCGTCGGCAATCGATCAGTCCAGCTTGGCGCCGGAGGTCTTGATGACCGCGGCCCAGCGTCCGATGTCCTGCCGGATCAGCGCGGTGAAGGCTTCGGGCGTGCCCGTCAGCACCGACGCGCCTTGCTCGCTCAGCTTCCTGGCCAGCGCCGGCGACTGCAGCGCCTTGTTGAACTCGGCATTGAGCCGCACCACGATGTCCTTCGGCGTCGCGGCCGGCGCGACAAAGCCGAACCAGGTCGCCGTCTCGAAGCCGGGATAGCCGGACTCGGCTACGGTCGGCACCTGCGGCAGGTCCGCCACGCGCTTCGCTGACGTCACGGCCAGCGGCCGCAGCTTGTTGTTCTTGATATGGCCGAGCAGCGTCGGCACCGACGCCATGTACAGGTCCACCTGCCCGCCCATCAGGTCATTGACCGCCTGGGCCGCGCCCTTGTACGGCACATGGGTAAACCTGACCTTCGCGGTGCTTTGCAGCTGCTCGCCGCCAAGGTGGGCGACGGTGCCATTGCCGGGCGAAGCGAAATTCAGCGATGCCGGCTTGGCCCGGGCGGCCTGGATGACGTCCTTCATGCTCTTGTACGGCGAGTTGACGTGCGTCACCAGCACCAGCGGCGCGGAGGCGACCAGGCTGACCGGCGCCAGGTCCTTCAACGGGTCATACGGCAGCCGCTCGTACAGCGAGGCATTGATGGCCAGGTTGCTGGTCTGCCCCAGGGCGATGGTGTAGCCGTCGGCCGGCGCCTTGGCCGCCGCGTCGACGCCGAGGTTGCCGCCGGAACCCGGCTTGTTTTCCACGACAAAGACCCAGCCGGTCGACCTGGCCACGGTATTGGTCACCTCGCGCGCGATGATGTCGGTGCCACCGCCGGCCGGAAACGGCACGATCACGCGGATGGGCTTGGTGGGATATGGCGACGCGGCGTAGACGCTGGCGGATGCCATCAGCAGGGTGGCAAGGGCCAGGATGACGCGGCGGGATGTCGACTGCATGGGTGTCTCCGAATCTGGTTTCGTTGTGATTCGGATTGTGGTGCATCGTTTCACAGCATACAATGCCGTTTCACACAGTGCACCGCATTTCGTGCCATGAACCCAAAAAGTGATCCCACCACCGCCTCAAGCGCTGACGAAGGCTCCTGCGCCGTGATCGCGGTGACCCGCGCGCTACGCGTGCTGGAAGCCTTCGGCGTCAACGACCCGCAGCTGTCGCTGGCCGAGTTGAGCCGGCGCACCGGCATCCACAAGACCACCGTGCTGCGGCTGGCGCGCACACTGGCGGCGGACAACTACCTGGTGCAGAAGGAAGACGGCAACTGGCGCCTTGGCCGCGCGGCCGGCTGGCTCGGCGCGTGCTACCAGGCCACCTTCAACGTGCAGGAAGTGGTCGAGCCGGTGCTGCGGGAATTGACGATCAAGACCGGTGAAAGCGCTTCGTTCTACGTGCGCGAGGGCCAGCAGCGAACCTGCCTGGTCCGGGTCGAGGGCCCGCAGGCGATCCGCCATCACGTCCGGATCGGCGCGGCGCTGCCGCTGGACAGCGGCTCGCCAGGGCGGGTCATCCTGGCGTTTTCGGGCGAGCCGGGGGAGCTTTACGAGATGATCCGGCGCCGCGGCTTCCACCTGTCGCTCGGTGAGCGCGAGCCCGAAGTCTCCAGCGTGTCGGCGCCGGTGTTCGGATTGCACTGGCGCCTGCTGGGGTCGATGTGCATTTCCGGGCCGACTTCCCGCCTCGGCGAAGCGCGGCTGCTGGAACTGGCGCAGACCGTGGTCGACGCCGCGAACAAGCTTTCCTATGCGATGGCGGGCAGTCAGCGGCCCGCGCTGCAAGGCGACAGGCAGCCGGCAACCTGGCATCCCTGACCGGCCCCGTCTTGCATTCCCGGCCGGACACCGTGCCGGCTCCCTGCGCCCTTCCTGGGCTTGCCACGTCATTGCGCGCAGCCGCCGCCATTCCGCTGCGCCAGCAACTTTTCCTGCATTTCGGCACGAATTCAGCAACAAATATCCCTGTTATCTGATTAACCTGCCCGCTCTTTTCCGTTTGCGTGCGCCGCAAACGCAAAAGTTCTCTGCCCCCGCCAGCCCCACAAGGACTGGCGCGGCCATTCAGATCACACGGAGACAACGAACAATGAGTGCAAGCGCAGAACATCTGCAACGCGGCCTGGGAGAACGCCATATCCGGCTGATGGCGCTGGGGTCGGCCATCGGCGTGGGCCTGTTCCTGGGCGCGGGCAACGCGATCAAGATGGCCGGCCCGGCGATCATGCTGGCCTACCTGATCGGCGGCGCGGTGATCTTCCTGATCATGCGCGCGCTGGGCGAGATGGCCGTGCACAACCCGGTGGCCGGCTCGTTCTGCCGCTACGCGCAGGACCACATGGGCCCGCTGGCGGGCTACCTGACCGGCTGGAACTACTGGTTCCTGTGGCTGGTGACCTGCGTGGCCGAGATCACCGCCGTAGCCATCTACATGGGCATGTGGTTCCCCGACGTGCCGCGCTGGATCTGGGCGCTGGCGGCGCTGGCGGCGATGGGCTCGGTCAACCTGATGGCGGTCAAGGCCTATGGCGAGTTCGAGTTCTGGTTCGCCATGATCAAGATCGTCACCATCGTGCTGATGCTGATCGGCGGCGGCGCGATGATCGTGTTCGGCTTCGGCAACGGCGGCGTCGCCACCGGCATTTCCAACCTGTGGGCGCACGGCGGCTTCATGCCCAATGGCGCCTCGGGCGTGCTGATGTCGCTGCAGATGGTGATGTTCGCCTACCTCGGCGTCGAGATGATCGGCCTGACCGCCGGCGAGGCGCGCAATCCGAAGAAGTCGATCCCCGACGCGATCAACTCGGTGTTCTGGCGCATCCTGATCTTTTACGTCGGCGCGCTGTTCGTGATCCTGGCGCTGTACCCGTGGAACGAGATCGGTGCGCAGGGCAGCCCGTTCGTGCTGACCTTCGAGCGCCTGGGCATCAAGACCGCCGCCGGCATCATCAACTTCGTGGTGCTGACCGCGGCGCTGTCGTCGTGCAATGGCGGCATCTTCAGCACCGGCCGCATGCTTTACAACCTGTCGCTGCAGGGCCAGGCGCCGGCGGCCTTCGCCAAGGTCGACCGCAACGGCGTGCCGCGCCGCGCGCTGCTGGTGTCGATCGCCGCGCTGCTGGCCGGCGTGCTGCTCAACTACCTGGTGCCGGAGAAGGTCTTTGTCTGGGTGACCGCGATCTCCACCTTCGGCGCGGTCTGGACCTGGGCCATCATCCTGGTCACGCAGATCCAGTTCCGGCGCTCGCTTGCGCCGGCGGCGCGCCAGGCGCTGGCGTTCCGCATGCCGTTCTGGCCGTATGGCTCGTATATCGCGCTGGCGTTCCTGGCGCTGGTGGTGGCGCTGATGGCCTACTTCCCCGATACGCGCGTGGCGCTGTACGTGGGGCCGGGCTGGCTGGTGCTGCTGACGATCTGCTACTACGCGCTCGACATGCGCTCGCGCGGGCCGGTGAGCTACCGCGCTTGAGACCGACCGGCGGGCCCGCGCCCGCCGGCTGGCCATCGCCTAAAATGGCCCCCGAACCATGCCACCGCAGGGGGCCGCATGACTGAGACCACCGTGCCGGGCGCCGCCATGGCGCTGTCGCTGCTGTCGCTCGCGATCTGGGCCGTGCTGCTGTTCGGGCGCGCCGGCTTCTGGCGCGTGCGCAGGCCACCGGCCGCGCCGGCGCCGGCGCATTGGCCGCAGGTGGTCGCCATCATTCCCGCGCGCGACGAGGCCGACGTCATCGGCAGCGCCGTTGCCGCAGTGCTGGGCCAGCGCTACCCGGGCCCGCTGGCGCTGGTGGTCGTGGACGACCACAGCAGCGACGGCACCGCCGATATCGCCCGCGCCGCCGCGGCCACCACGGCGCGGCCTCACTCGCTCACCGTGATCGGCGCGCGCGAATTGCCGGCCGGCTGGAGCGGCAAGGTCTGGGCGCAGTCCGAGGGCCTGGCCGCGGCCGATCGCATCGCGCCGCAGGCACGCTATGTCTGGCTGACCGATGCCGACATCCGCCACGGAGCGGGCGTGCTGGCCGGCCTGGTGGCGCGTGCCGAGGCGGAGCAGCGCGACCTGGTCTCGCTGATGGTGCGGCTGCGCTGCGTCTCGATGTGGGAACGGCTGGTGGTGCCGGCCTTTGTCTTCTTCTTCGCCAAGCTCTACCCCTTTGCCCGCGTGCGCGATCCGCGCAGCCGTGTTGCCGCCGCGGCTGGCGGCTGCATGCTGGCGCGCCGCGCGGCGCTGGCGCGCATCGGCGGCTTTGCCGCGATCCGCGGCGAGCTGATCGACGACTGCAGCCTGGCCGCGCGCATCAAGCCCGGCGGCGCCATCCGGCTGGACCTGGCCGACGACAGCGTGTCGCTGCGCCCCTATGACGACTGGCGCAGCCTGTGGGACATGATCGCGCGCAGCGCCTACACGCAGCTGCGCCATTCGCCGCTGTGGCTGGCGGGCGCGGTCGCCGGCATGGTGCTGACCTACCTGGTGCCGCCGGTGCTGGCGCTGGGATGGCGGCTTTGGCCGGCCTGGCTCGCCTGGGCCGCGATGGCGCTGGCCTACCTGCCGATGCTGCGCGAGTACCGGCAGCCGTGGTGGCTGGCGCCGCTGCTGCCGGTGACGGCGCTGTTCTACCTGGGCGCGACGCTCGACTCGGCGCGGCGCTACCGGCTGCGGCGCGGCGGCCAGTGGAAGGGCCGCAGCCAGGCCCCGCTGCGGCCCTGAGCGGGCGGTTCAGCGGTGGCCCAGGTATCCGTGCGCGCGAAACCATGCCAGCGCGTCGCGCAGCCCCTCCTGGTACGGGCGCGGCTGATACCCCAGTTCCTTGCGCGCCTTGTCTGACGTAAAGAACATCCGGTAGCGGGACATATTGAGTCCATCGACAGTCAGGAACGGCTCCTTCCCGGTCAGCCGCGCCGCCGCTTCCGCGCCGTAGGCCAGCGGATACAGCGGCCAGCGCGGCAGCTGCAGGGTCGGCGGGCGCCGGCCGCACAGCTGGGCGATATCGCGCAGCATCTGCTGCAGCATCACGTCCTGTCCGCCCAGGATGTAGCGCTCGCCGGTGCGGCCGCGCTCAAGCGCCAGCAGATGCCCGTTGGCCACGTCGTCGACATGGGCCAGGTTCAGCCCGGTATCGACAAAGGCCGGGATCTTGCCGGTGGCGGCCTCGACGATAATGCGGCCGGTCGGCGTGGGCCGCACGTCGCGCGGGCCGATCGGGGTGGACGGGTTGACGATCACCGCCGGCAGGCCATGTTCGGCGATACGTTGCTCGACCACGCGCTCGGCCAGCACCTTGCTGCGCTTGTACGCGCCGATGGCCTCATGCGGGCGCATCGCTGCGGTTTCGTCCACCGGTGCCTGCGCGCCGGCGACGCGCAGCGTCGCCACGCTGCTGGTATAGACCACGCGCTCGACGCCGGCCCGCTGCGCGGCCTCCATCACCGCCAGCGTGCCGTCGACATTGGTGCGCACGATGTCTTCCGGATCGCGCGCCCACAGCCGGTAGTCGGCGGCGACATGGAACAGGTAGCGCACGCCCTGCAGCGCCGCGGCCACCGCGGCGGCATCCCGCATGTCGCCCTGGACCACGGTCAGCGGCAGCCCGGCAAGATTGGTGCGGGGGCTGTGCGGGCGCACCAGCACGCGCACACGCCAGCCGCGCGCCAGCGCCTGGCGTGCCACCGCGGATCCCAGGAAACCCGCTGCACCGGTCACCAGCACGTCATCGTTTTTGCTCATCAGCCCGTTTCCCCGTAAGGCGGCGTCGCCGGCCGGCCCTGCGCCGACCATGGCGGCGCCAGACAAAGCCGGCGTGTCGGGTATATAGTAACCACCGTGCGAGGAAAATGTGATCCGCGACGGATCTCGGGTGGGTCTGGCTCGATACCGGGCATCGCTTCGGGCATAGTTCCGGGCATCATTTTCCGTTGCACGATCCCAAACACTGAAACCCGTAGCAAAAGGGTCGGGGGCCTACTCCATGCAGGTGATTCTTGCTCAGCCCCGGGGCTTCTGTGCCGGCGTGGTGCGCGCGATCGAGATCGTCGACCGCGCCCTCGTGAAGCACGGTGCGCCGGTGTTCGTGCGGCATGAGATCGTGCATAACAAGCACGTGGTACAGGGACTGAAGGACAAGGGCGCGCGTTTCGTCGAGGAACTCGACGAAGTGCCGGCCGGCGCGGTGACCATCTTCAGCGCGCACGGGGTCTCGCGCGAGGTCGTCGCCGATGCCCGCCAGCGCCAGCTGCATGCCATTGACGCCACCTGCCCGCTGGTGATCAAGGTCCACACCCAGGGCCGCCAGTACGCCGCCAGCGGCCGCACCGTGATCCTGATCGGCCATGCCGGCCACCCCGAGGTCGAAGGCACCATGGGCCAGATCCCCGGCAAGGTGATCCTGGTGCAGAACGAGGCCGACGTCGGCAAGCTCGACCTGCCCGACGACACTCCGGTCGCCTACGTCACCCAGACCACGCTGAGCGTGGACGACACCCGCAACATCATCGCCGCGCTCGGACGGCGCTTCAGCAACCTGGTCGGCCCTGACACGCGCGATATCTGCTATGCCACGCAAAACCGCCAGAGCGCGGTGCGCGACCTGTGCAAGCTGGCCGACGTGATCCTGGTGATCGGCGCGACCAACAGTTCCAACTCCAACCGCCTGCGCGAGATCGGCACCGAAAGCGGCGTGCCCAGCTACCTGATCGCCGAGGGCAGCGAGCTCGACCCAGCCTGGGTGCGCGACGCCAACGTGGTCGGCATCACCGCCGGCGCCTCGGCCCCCGAGGCCATGGTCGAAGACGTGATCGCGGCGCTGCGCCGGCTGGGTCCGATCGAGGTCAGCACCATGGCCGGGCGCGAAGAGCATGCCGAGTTCCGGCTGCCGGCCGAGCTGGCCGACGTGAAGCCGCCGGAGAACATTGCAGGCTGAACCAACCAGAGGAAGCTGTCGTGGCCATTCCGCTCCTGCAGGTTGCCCGCGTGGGCGCCTATATCGTCGGCAAGCACCTGTCGCGGCAAAAGCGCTATCCGCTTGCGCTGATGCTCGAACCGCTGTTCCGCTGCAATCTGGCGTGCTCGGGCTGCGGCAAGATCGACTACCCGGATCCCATCCTGAACCAGCGCCTGTCGGTGCAGGAATGCCTGGACGCGGTGGACGAGTGCGGCGCCCCGGTGGTGTCGATTGCCGGCGGCGAGCCGCTGCTGCACAAGGACATGCCGCAGATCGTGCAAGGCATCATCCGGCGGCGCAAGTTCGTCTACCTGTGCACCAATGCGCTGCTGATGGAAAAGAAGCTGGACCAGTACCAGCCCAGCCCGTATTTCATCTGGTCGGTGCACCTGGACGGCGACCGCGAGATGCACGACCGCTCGGTGTGCCAGCAAGGCGTGTACGACCGCTGCGTCGAGGCGATCCGCGCGGCCAAGGCGCGCGGCTTCCGCGTCAATATCAACTGCACGCTGTTCAACGACGCGCAGCCCGAGCGCGTGGCCAGGTTCTTCGATTCGGTCAAGGCGCTGGGCGTCGATGGCATCACGGTGTCGCCGGGCTATGCCTATGAGCGCGCGCCGGACCAGCAGCACTTCCTGAACCGCGGCAAGACCCGGCAGCTGTTCCGCGACATCCTCAGCCGCGGCCGCGCGGGCAAGAACTGGGCGTTCAGCCAGTCGACGCTGTTCCTGGACTTCCTCGCCGGCAACCAGACCTACCACTGCACCCCGTGGGGCAACCCGGCGCGCACGGTATTCGGCTGGCAGCGCCCGTGCTATCTGGTTGGCGAAGGCTATGCCGCAACCTTCCGCGAGCTGATGGACGAGACCGACTGGGACGCCTACGGCACCGGCAACTACGAGAAATGCGCCGACTGCATGGTGCACAGCGGCTACGAAGCCACCGCCGTCGCCGACACCTTTGCCCATCCGCTCAAGGCGCTCGGCGTCAGCCTGCGCGGCGTGCGCACCAGCGGCCCGATGGCGCCGGACATTGCGCTGGACCGGCAGCGGCCGGCCGAATACGTGTTCTCGCGCCACGTCGAGATCAAGCTCGAGGAAATCCAGCGCAGCCGTCCGTCCGCCAACCGGCCACGGCGGGCCGAGGCGTCGGCCAGCGCCGCCACGCACTGAAGCCCTTGCGATGGCAGCCGGACTTGCCGCCATCCTGCCCGGCGCAGCGCTGGTCTGCGTGGCGGCCGGCTATGCGCTGGCCGCGGCCTGGCTGTCGCGGCGCAAGCCCACGCAGGGCAGCGCCATGGCCGCCACGCCGGTCAGCGTGCTCAAGCCGCTGTGCGGCGCAGAACCGCGGCTTTATGCCAACCTGGCGACCTTCTGCCGGCAGCGGCATCCTTGCTTTCAACTGGTGTTCGGCGTGCGCGCCGCCGACGATCCCGCCATCGCGGTGGTGGAGCGGTTGCGGCGCGACTTCCCGGCCTGCGACATCGCACTGGTGATCGATCCGCGGGTGCATGGCAGCAACCTCAAGGTCAGCAACCTGATCAACCTGTTCCGGGCGGCACGCCACGATGCGCTGGTCATTGCCGACAGCGACGTCGCGGTGGCGCCGGACTACCTCGCGCGCGTGACCGCGCCGCTGGCAGACGCCGGCGTCGGCGTGGTCACCTGCCTGTACCGCGGCCATGCCGTCGGCGGCTTCTGGCCGCGCCTGGGCGCGCAGTTCATCGACGACTGGTTCGCGCCCGCGGTGCGCATCGCGCACGCGGGCGGCTCGCGGCGCTTTGCCTTTGGCGCGACCATCGCGCTGCGCCGCGATGCGCTGGCGGCCATCGGCGGCTTCGAAGCCTTGCGCGACCGGCTGGCGGATGATTTCTGGCTGGGCGAACTGACGCGGCGGCTGGGCTTGCGTACGGTGTTGTCGGAGGTGGTGGTGACGACCGATATCACCGAAGACGGTTGCGCCTTGCTGTGGCGACGTGAGCTGCGCTGGCTGCGGACCATCCGCTCGCTGAATCCGGCGGGCTTTGGCTTTACCTTCATCACCTTCACCTGGCCCATGCTTGCGCTCGGTGCGTGGCTGGCGCCGCTGCCGCTGGTGCTGGCGGTGTCGGCCGTCGGCATGATCGCGCGCAGCGTGCTGGCGGGCGGCGTTGCCGCGGCAATCCGGGCGCCGTTGCGCGATGCGTTGTTGCTGGCTGGCTGGTTCTTCGCTTTGACAGGGCGACGCGTGCAATGGCGCGAGCAGGTGCTTTCGGTACGTGACCGGCAGCACTCCGGTCAAGCGCCGGCCCTCTCCCCCGCCCCTCTCCCGCAGGCGGGAGAGGGGAGAAAACCCAACACCCAACCATTCACCGGCATCCATACCAAGAGGCCGCTATGAAAAAAACCCTGTTCCTGCAGGCCCCGTCGTTCGACGGCTTCGATGGCGGCGCCGGGTCGCGCTACCAGGCCAAGCGAGAGATCAAGTCGTTCTGGTATCCCACCTGGCTGGCGCAGCCCGCCGCGCTGGTGCCCGGCAGCCGCGTGCTCGATGCCCCGGCCGACGGCCTGACGGTGCAGCAGACGCTGGAGATCGCCGCGGACTATGAGCTGGTGATCATCCACACCAGCACGCCGTCGTTCCCCACCGACGCGAAATTTGCCGAGGCACTGAAGCAGCGCCATCCCGGCGTGATGATCGGCATGGTCGGCGCCAAGCCCGCGGTCGATCCCGGCGGCACGCTGGGCGCGAGCGACGCCATCGACTTCGTCTGCCGCGAGGAGTTCGACTACACCTGCCAGGACGTGGCCGCGGGCAAGCCGCTCAAGGACATCCTGGGACTCAGCTATCGCCTGCCGGACGGCTCGCTCGAGCACAACGGCCAGCGCCCGATGATCGAGGACATGGACGAGCTGCCGTTCGTCGCGCCGGTCTACCAGCGCGACCTCAAGATCGAGAACTACTTCATCGGCTACCTGAAGCATCCCTACGTGTCGATCTACACCGGCCGCGGCTGCCGTTCGCGATGCACCTTCTGCCTGTGGCCGCAGACCGTGGGCGGGCACCGCTACCGCACGCGCTCGGCCGCCAGCGTGATCGCCGAGGTGAAATGGATCAAGGAGAACATGCCCGAGGTCAAGGAGATCATGTTCGACGACGACACCTTCACCGACTTCAAGCCGCGCGTCGAAGAGATCGCGCGCGGGCTGGGCCAGCTGGGCGTGACGTGGTCGTGCAACGCCAAGGCCAACGTCCCGTACAGCACGCTCAAGATCATGAAGGAGAACGGGCTGCGCCTGCTGCTGGTGGGCTACGAGTCCGGCGACGACCAGATCCTGCTGAACATCAAGAAAGGCCTGCGCACCGACATCGCGCGCCGCTTCACCGAAGACTGCCGCAAGCTCGGCATCCAGATCCACGGCACCTTCATCCTGGGCCTGCCGGGCGAGACCCGCGAGACCATCGAGAAGACCATCGAGTACGCCAAGGAAATCAACCCGCACACCATCCAGGTCTCGCTGGCCGCGCCCTACCCCGGCACCACGCTGTACCGCCAGGCGGTGGAGAACGGCTGGCTCGAGGAGAACAAGGTCATCAACCTGGTCAACGACCAGGGCGTGCAGCTGGCGGCGATCAGCTACCCGCACTTGTCGAAGGAGGACATCTACCACGGCGTCGAGACCTTCTACAAGCGCTTCTACTTCCGCCCCGGCAAGATCTGGGAGATCGTGCGCGAGATGCTCGGCAGCTGGGACATGATGAAGCGGCGCCTGCGCGAAGGCGTGGAGTTCTTCCGCTTCCTGCGCTCGCACGAGGCCTGATCCTGGCCCGGGTATTTTCGACTGCCGCGCAACGCGCGCTGATCGTCACCGCCGACGACTTCGGGCTGCACCCCGCCGTCAACGAGGCGGTGGAACTGGCTCATCGCAACGGCGTGCTCAACGCCGCCAGCCTGATGGTGGGCGCGCCCGCGGTGGCGGATGCGGTGGCACGCGCGCGCCGGCTGCCGGCGTTGCGCGTGGGCCTGCACGTGGTGCTGGCCGATGGCCCGGCCACGCTGCCACGCGCGCGCATCCCGGCGCTGGTCGATGCGCACGGCCGCTTCGGCTCGGCCATGGCGCGGGACGGCTGCCGCTTCTTCTTCCTGCCCGCGGTGCGCCGCCAGCTTGCCGCGGAAATCCGCGCGCAGTTCGAGGCCTTCGCCGCCACCGGCCTGGCGCTGGACCACGTCAATACGCACAAGCATTTCCACCTGCATCCGACCGTGCTGTCGCTGATCCTGTCGATCGGGCGCGAGTACGGACTGCGCGCGATGCGGCTGCCGCGCGAGGCGGGCGCGCCCTGGCTGCTGCGCCCGTGGCTGGCGTTGCTGCGCCGCCGGCTGGATCGCGCCGGCATTGCGCACAACGACTACGTGGTCGGCATCGCGCGCAGCGGCCAGATGGACGAGGCCGCGCTGCTGCAGGCGCTGGCGCAACTGCCCGCGGGCGTGGGCGAGATCTACCTGCATCCGGCGGTGGTGTCCGGCGCGGCCATCGCCCCGTCGATGCACGACTACCGCCACGCCGACGAGCTCGCCGCGCTGCTGTCGCCGCGCGTGCGCGCCGCGCTGGAGCGCGCGGCCCACCGGCGCGGCGGCTTTGCCGATGTGCTCGGCAGCGGGACGCTCTGCTGACGATCGCCGATGAAACGCCTGGCCTACCTGACCGGACTGCTCGGGCTGCTGGCGCTGACCGCGCTGGTGATCCACCAGGGCGCCGGCGATATCGCCGCGGTGATGGCCCGCGGCGGATGGCCTCTGCTGTTACTGGTGCCGCTGCACGCGCTGCCGCTGCTGCTCGACGCGCAGGGCTGGCGCGTGCTGCTGACCTCCGCCGATCCGGACGAACGAGCCGGCGTCGGCTTCCTGTGGTGGGTCGCCGCGGTGCGCGAGGCGGTGGGCCGCCTGCTGCCCACCGTGGGCGTGGGCGGCGAGCTGGTCGGCATCCGCCTGACGCGGCTGCGCATCCACGACACCACCGCGGTCACCGCCAGCGTGGTGGTCGAAGTGATGGTGACGATGTTCTCGCAATATCTGTTCGCCGCCGCCGGCGTGCTGATGCTGGTGGTCGCGCTGCAGCAGCGCGCCAGCGCGTGGATCATCCTGGCCGGCCTGCTGCTGTCGCTGCCGGTGCCGGTGCTGTTCGCGCTGTCGCTGCGCCACGCCGCCTTGTTCGAGAAGCTGGAAGGCGCGGCGCGCCGGCTGTTCGGCGCCGACCACCGCATCGTCGCGCTGATCGACGGCGCGCGCCTGGACGCGCATATCCGCGCGCTCAACCGGCGCCACCGCGAACTGGCCAAGGCGCTGGGCTGGCAGCTGGCCGGGCTGCTCAGCGGCACGCTCGAGATCTGGCTGGCGCTGTGGCTGCTGGGCCATCCGGTGCCGTTCTGGCAGGCGCTGGCGATCGAGTCGCTGACGCAGGCCGCGCGCCACATGGCGTTCTTCGTGCCAGCCGGGCTCGGGGTGCAAGAGGCCGTGATGCTGCTGCTGGGCCAGGCGCTGGGCATGAGCGCGGAGGTGGCGCTGGCGCTGGCGCTGGTCCGGCGTGCGCGCGAGATCCTGTTCGGGGTGCCGGCGCTGCTGTCATGGCAGTGGGTGGAGCTGCGCAGCTGGCGGCGCAGCAGCGGTGGCAGGCAGCGCGCGCCCTAGCGTTGCCACGGCGCGAGCCCGCTCAGATCTCCGCCGCCTGGCGCGCGTTGTGCGTGGTCAGGTACTTCACCAGCCCGTCGACCCCGTTGCGCGCGACGATGTCGGCAAACTGCTTGCGGTACACCTCGATCAGCCACGCCCCCATCATGTTGATGTCATAGATCTTCCAGCCGGTTGCGGTACGCTGCAGCCGGTAGTCGATCTGCATCTCGTCGGCATTGTTGATCACGCGCGTCTGCACCACCACATCTGTCGCGCTGCTGGCGGCCTTGCCCGGCTGGTAGCGGAACCTGACGTTCTGCTCGCGCAGTTGCGCCAGCGAGACCGCGTAGCTGCGCACCAGCAGCGTCTGGAACTGCTCGTACAGCTGTTGCTGCTGCTCCGGCGTGGCCGTGCGCCAGGCGCCGCCCAGCGCCAGCCGCGTGGTGCGCTGGAAATCGGTGTAAGGCAGGAATTGCTTCTGCACGACCGCGGTGATCTTGCCGAGGTCGCCGGCGCGGGTCTCCGGCTGGGACTGGATGGTGCCGATCACGCCCTCCACCGCGGCCTGCACCAGCCGCTCGGGGCTGGCGCGCAGGTCGCCGGGCTGGACTGCCTGGGCGTGCACGACGGATGCCATGGCCATCGCTGCAAGCGGCGCCACGGAAAGCAAACGGTGAATCGTCATGGATGCAAGTGCGGGGAAATGACGGAAGACGGTAAAGCGGCGGCGCCGCGCTGCACGGCGGCCCGGCCGGCACCGGCTGACAGTGTATAGCGGATCGGCCACCATCGCGGCGACGGCGGCCGCGCCGGCGCCGCATGGCGCATGCCGCATACCGCACGGCGCCAGCCGATATACTCGCGGTTCGTGCTCCTTCCCGATCCGTCCATGCTGACCTCGCTGCTGACACGCATCGTCCGGCTTGCCACCGCCTGGCCGTGGCGCGTCATCCTGCTGGCGGCACTGCTGACAGCCGCCAGCGGCATCTATGTGGCGCGCAACTTTGCCATCAACACCGACATCGGCCGCCTGCTGGATTCCGACGAGCCCTGGGCGCTGCGCGACGAGGCCATCGCCACGGCCTTTCCGCAACGCGGCCAGATGATCCTGGCAGTGGTGCAGGCTCCGGCCGCGGAGCTGGCCGATGCCGCCGCCGATGCGCTGGCCGAAGCCTTGCGCCGGCAGCCGGCACGTTTCACCGCGGTCAGCCAGCCGGGCGGCGGGGCATTTTTCGCGCGCAACGGCCTGCTGTTCGCCGGCACCGGTGAAGTCAACCAGCTGACGCAGCAGCTGACGCAGGCGCGCCCGCTGCTCAACGCCCTCGCGCACGACCCGACGCTGCGCGGCCTGTCCGATGTGCTCACCACCACGCTGGCGCTGCCGCTGCAGATGGGGCAGGTCAGGCTGGGCGACATGGCCGGGCTGCTGGGCAGCAGCGCACGCACGCTGGACCAGGTGCTGGCCGGCAAGCCCGCCGCGCTGTCGTGGGCGGGACTGCTCGACGACAGCCTCAAGCCCGGCCCCGACGGCCAGGTCTACCGCTACGTCGCGCTCAGCCCGGTGCTCGACTACAGCGACCTCAAGGCCGGCGCCGCGGCCGCGCGCGCGATCCGCCTCGCCGCGGACGAACTGCAGCTGGCGCAGCGCTACCAGGCCTCGGTGCGCCTGACCGGGCCGCAGGCGCTGGCCGACGATGAGTTCGCCTCGGTCAGCGATGGCGCCGTGCTCAACGGCGTGCTCACGGTGCTGGCGGTGGTGCTGATCCTGTGGCTGGCGCTGCGTTCGGCGCGCCTGATCGTGGCGGTGCTGGCGAGCCTGTTCGCCGGACTGCTGGTCACCGCCGCGCTGGGACTGGCCATGGTCGGCGCGCTCAACATGATCTCGGTGGCGTTCGCGGTGCTGTTCGTCGGGCTGGGCGTGGACTTCGGCATCCAGTTCGGCGTGCGCTACCGCGCCGAGCGCCATGACCGCGACCATATCGTCGATGCGCTGGGGCTGGCCGCGCGCGGCGTCGGCGCGCCGCTGGCGCTGGCCGCCGCGGCCACGGCGGCGGCGTTCTTCTGCTTCCTGCCCACCGACTACCGCGGCGTGGCCGAGCTGGGCCTGATCGCCGGCGTCGGCATGATGGTGGCGTTCGCGACCACTTTCACGCTGCTGCCAGCGCTGATTGCGGTGCTCAGGCCCGGCGGCGAATCCGCGTCGCCGGGCTTTGCCTGGCTGGCGCCGGCGGACCGCTTCTTCGACCGCTACCGCAAACCCGTGCTGCTGGTAACGCTGCTCGCCATCCTCGCGGGCGCGCCGCTGCTGCCGCACCTGCGCTTCGACTTCGACCCGCTGCACCTGAAGGATCCGCAGTCCGAATCGATGGCGACGCTGCTGTCGCTGCAGGACGCGCCGCAGGCCGGCACCGACGATGTCAGCGTGCTGGCGCCGTCGCTGCCGGCCGCGCACGCGCTGGCGGGACAGCTCGCGGCGCTGCCCGAAGTCGCGCGCGCGGTCACGCTGCAGAGCTTTATTCCCGACGAGCAGCCGCCCAAGCTGCAGGCCATCGGCCAGGCCTCGGCCGCGCTGATGCCAGTGCTGACGCAGACCCCCGCCGCGCCCGCCACCGACAGCGCCCGGGTCAACGCGCTGCGCAACGCCGCGCGACAGCTTGCCATCGCCGCCGACGAGCACCCCGGCCCCGGCGCCGCCGAAGCCGCGCACCTGTCCGCGACGCTGAAGAAGCTGGCCGCAGCCGATGCGCCCGTGCGCGACCGCGCCGAGCGCGCCATCGCCCTGCCGCTGCAGCTGGCCCTGGCAAGACTGAAGCTGGCGCTGACGCCGCAACCGGTCAGCCAGCAGACGCTGCCGCCCGAGCTGGTGCGCGACTGGATCGCCTCGGACGGGCGCGCGCTGGTCAATGTCAGCCCCAGGCTGCCGCCGCCCTCCAGCGCGCAGCGCGAAGCAGCGCTGGCCCGCTTTATCGCCGCGGTGCAGCGCGTGGCGCCCGCCGCCACCGGCGGGCCGATCTCGATCCGCGGCTCGGCCGATACCATCATGAGCGCGTTTGCGCAGGCGGGGGCGTGGGCGGTGCTGTCGATCACCATCCTGCTGTGGATCACGCTGCGCCGCTTCGGCGACGTGCTGCGCACGCTGATCCCGCTGCTGGTGTCGGCCATCGTTACGCTGGAGCTGTGCGTGGTGTTCGGCATTGCGCTGAACTTCGCCAACGTGATCGCGCTGCCGCTGCCGCTGCTGCTGGGCGTGGGCGTCGCCTTCAAGATTTACTACGTGATTGCGTGGCGGCACGGCAAGACCCAGCTGCTGCAGTCCAGCCTGACGCACGCCGTGCTGTACAGCGCCGCCACCACCGCGGTCGCCTTCGGCAGCCTGTGGCTGTCGCAGCATCCCGGCACCGCCAGCATGGGCAAGCTGCTGGCGCTGGCGCTGGCCTGCACGCTGGTCGGCGCGGTGTTCTTCCAGCCGATCCTGATGGGCCGTCCGCGCGACGATGTCCAGGAAGGCGGCCATCAAGGACCTGACCAGCCGGCCCGCCCCTGAATCCCTTCCCGCTCGCGCGACCGACCCTGTTTGCCTCGATGCCTGTTCCGCTTCGCCTCACGACGCTCGCCACCGCCACCATCGCCGCGACCATGCTCGCGGGCTGCGCCACCGGCCCGCAAGCCAGTCCGGACGATCCGCTGGAGCCGATGAACCGCGCCATCTTCACCGTCAACGACAAGCTGGACCAGTATGTCGCGGTGCCGGTGGCCAAGGGCTACAAGGCGGTCACGCCCGAGCCGGTGCGCACGGCGGTCAGCAATTTCTATTCGAACCTCGCGGACATCGGCAACTTTGCCAACAACCTGCTGCAGGGCAAGGGCGTGGCGGCGGCGGAGAGCTTTATGCGGGTGGCGATGAATTCCGTGCTGGGCCTGGGCGGGCTGATCGATATCGCCACGCCGGCGGGGCTGCCGAAGCACTCGCAGGACTTCGGGCTGACGCTGGGCACATGGGGCGTGGCGTCAGGGCCCTACCTGGTGCTGCCGCTGTTCGGCCCCAGCTCTTTGCGCGACGGCGCGGGCCTGTATGTGAATTTCTGGTTCGATCCCACCACCTATGCCGAGCCGGCGGTGCGCAACTCGGTGTACGGGATGAACGTGGTCGACGTGCGCACCAACCTGCTGGGCGCGACCGACCTGCTCAAGCTGGCGGCGCTGGACAAGTACGCCTTTGTGCGCGACGCGTACCTGCAGCGGCGGCGCTACCTGCTCGGCCAGAACACCGCGTTGCCAGACTACGGCGATGACGAGGACGCCGGCGCGGAGCCGGTGCCGGCCACGCCCGCCGCACCGGCAGCCCCCGCCGGCACGCCGGCGCCCGCACAGCCGCAGGCGCCGCGCTGAGGTGCTTAGCTGCCGATACCCAGCAGTACCACCTCGAAGGTCAGCGTGGCGTTCGGCGGGATCGTGCCCGGCACGCCGCGCGCACCGTAGGCGGTGCCCGGCGGGCAAGTCAGGCGCGCCTTGCCGCCGACCTGCATGGCCTGCACGCCCTCGGTCCAGCACGGGATCACGCGGTTGAGCGGAAACGAGATCGGCTGGCCGCGCTTGTACGAGCTGTCGAACTCGGTGCCGTCGGCAAGCGTGCCGCGGTAGTGCACCTGGACCGTGTCGGTGGCCTTGGGCGAGGCGCCGGTGCCCTTGTTCAGGTGCTGGATGGTCATGCCCGACGCCAGCGTCTGCGGCGCCGCGGCCTGGGCAGCAGGGGCGGCAGGCGCCGAAGCGGCCGGCCCGGCAGCGCAAGCGGCGCCGGCAAGGGTCAGGGTGCCAAGGAAAAGCGCGAGTGTTTTCATGGAAGGCCTGCTGTCGAGGTCGTGATTGGGGATGCGGCAGTTTAACCGACACGCCGACCCGCGCCGCCGGTATGGCGGCGGCGGCATATCGGACACCGCGGCCGCGCCGCCCGCGGGCATGGTGCGCCGCACCGCGCCGCGCCCGTTACACCGGGCGTTTTGCCGTCTACGATGGTTCGTGACAGCCCGCTGCCGCGCGGGCGCACGGAGACGGTCATGGCACTGACGGATTCCAGGGACCTCGCGGTCTCGACCCTGAACACGCGCTCGGTGGCGCAGTACGAGACCGCGCTGCGCCTGCTGAACGGCTACTACGGCGACCCGCTCGCCGTGATCGACGCGGCGCTGGCCGACGACCCCGGCTTCGCCATGGGCCACGCGCTGCGCGCCGCGCTGATGGTGACCTCCGGGGACGGCGCCGCCGAGCCCATGCTGCGCCAGAGCGTCGAGGCCGGCGAAGCGCTGCACGCCCGCGCCAACGAGCGCGAGCGCCGCCATATCGCCGCGGCGCGCGCCTGGCTCGACGGCGATTTCGAGCGCGCGGTGCGCTGCTATGGCGACATCGTGATCGATTATCCACGCGACCTGCTGGCGCTGCAGACCGCGCACCTGGGCGACTTCCTGCTGGGCCAGTCGACCATGCTGCGCGACCGCGTGGCGCAGGCGCTGCCGCACTGGGATGCCGCCATGCCGGGCTACGGCTACGTGCTCGGCATGCACGCCTTCGGCCTGGAAGAGACCCAGCTCTACGAGCGCGCCGAGGAGGCCGGACGGCGCGCGCTGGAATGCCAGCCGCGCGACCCGTGGGCCGTGCACGCGGTCGCGCACGTGATGGAGATGCAGGGCCGGACCGACGACGGCATTGCCTGGCTGGAAGGCCGGCGCCAGGACTGGGCCGACGACAACATGCTGGCGGTGCATAACTGGTGGCACCTGGCGCTGTTTCTGCTGGAACAGGACCGGACCGACGAGGTGCTGGCGCTGTACGACCGCGCCATCAGCCGGCCCGCGCCGGCGATCGCGCTGGACCTGGTCGACGCTTCCGCGCTGCTGTGGCGGCTGCACCTGCGCGGCGTCGACGTGGGCCGGCGTTGGCATGCGGTGGCCGATGACTGGCTCGGCCGGGGTGCGGCCGGCTATTACGCCTTCAACGACGTGCATGCGGTAATGGCCAGCCTGGGTGCGCAGCGCCCCGCCGCGGCCGACCAGGTGCGCGCAGCGCTGGAGCGGGCCGCGCTGGGCAACGGCACCAACGCGATGATGTCGCGCGAGGTGGGGCTGCCGGTGGCCGATGCGCTGATCGCGTTCGCGCAGGGCGATTACGCCGCCGCCATCGAGCTGCTGATGCCGGTGCGCCTGGTGGCCCACCGCTTCGGCGGCAGCCACGCGCAGCGCGACGTGATCGGCCTGACCCTGCTCGAAGCGGCGCTGCGCAGCGGCAGCGGCAACCTGGCGCTCGCGCTGACCGCCGAGCGCGCCGCGCTCAAGCCCGTCAGCGCGAGCCTGCGCCGGCTGGTGCAGCGCGCCGACACCTGCCGCGCGCAACCCTGAGGCGCTGCCCGGCACGGCGGCAAGGACCGCAAGGACGGAAACGGGCGCCTATACTGCACCTGTCCTGACCGGAGACCCGCCATGCCCAGCATCCGCGCCCTGTTCCGTCCCGCCCTGCTTCGCCCCATCCTGGGCGCCGCCGCCCTCGCCATGGCAGCCGTGCCGGCCATCGCCCACCACGGCTGGTCCACCTATGACGAGACCAAGCCCATGACGCTGACCGGCAAGATCGTCGAAAGCCATTACGAGAACCCGCACGCGCACATCCGCATCGACGCCGGCGGCAAGCGCTGGCTCGCGGTGCTGGCACCCGTGTCGCGCATGGAAGCGCGCGGCGCGACCTCGGACAAGGTCGCGGTGGGCCGCGAGGTCACGCTGGTCGGCTACGCCAGCAAGGAAAAACCGGACGAACTGCGCGCCGAGCGCATCACCGTCGACGGCAAGACGGTCGAGTTGCGCTGAGCCGGCACGCCGCATGCCGGCGCTGTTCACCGCCTGGACCGAATGGGCCAGCACGCTGGCGCGGCTGCCGTTCGCGGCGGCGCTGCGCAGTTCGGCATGGGCCTATCCCGCGGTGGAGATCGTCCACCTCGCCGGCATGGCGCTGCTGTTCGGCTCCATCTTCGTGGTCGACATGCGGCTGGCGGGGCTTGGCCGGCGGATACCGGTCAGCCTGCTGCTGCGCCATGCGCTGCCCTTCACCATCGGCGCCTTCATCGCCGTCGCGGCCAGCGGCGTGCTGCTGTTCGTGGCCCACGCCGACGAGCTGGCCGCCAACCCGGCGTTCCTCGCCAAGCTGGGCCTGATCGTGCTGGCGCTCGCCAATGTGCTGTGGTTCCACGCCGGACCAGGCCGCAGCCTGCATGACCGCGAGCGCGGCTGGGACGCCGACGCAGCGCCGCCCGCCGGCGCACGGCTGAATGCGATCCTGTCCATGGCCGCCTGGCTGCTGGTGATCTGCGCCGGACGGCTGATCGCCTATGTCTGAAGCGGCACGCCGCCGCTGACCATGCCCCCGCCAACTGCGCGTAAACGCCAATCCCCGGCGGTTTTACCGGCAAGCACAATGTATTCACAATTCCAATATTCGATTAAAGTGATACACATTGTCGTAAATGTGAATTTCACCGCCAGATATTATTTTTATTTAAATCTGGTTTGCCGATAAAAAGACCGGCGACGCTCTTGTCTGGCACTACCTGGCTCCCCGCGGATGCGGCCCGTCACGGGCCGCGGCGAGCCTTGCAGGCAGGTCCGTATGCCGCGGCGCATGGGGAACCCCTTTTGCATGGCGTTGGCCGGCAAGGGCGCGGGGTCATCATGAGGTCCGGTTTGCCATCACGGCCTTGCCGTGGTTTTCGTGGGGGAAACCTGGCGGCGCATCCGCGCCGCCAGGCCGGCTTCGGCCATCACCCAGGAAAGGCATCGGCACATGACCAAAGCCATGATCCAGACCGCGCGCGTCGCGGGGAACAGCCCGGACCAGATCCACACGGCGCTGTCGCAGCTCTATCCCGGGGTTGCAGTGCATACGGCGTCGCCCGCGCTGGAGTTCGAGTTGCAGCAGCACCAGTTCGGCGAACTGGCGGTGATCCGGCTTTCGACCTCCACGGCGATCCAGCTCGACCTGGTGCAGCGCCTTGACGGCTACCTGCTGCTGACCGCCGCGCAAGGCGCCGGCCTCGAGACCGGCAAGACGCCGGCCGCACCGCTGTCGCCCATGCCGCCATCCTTTGTGCTCGACATGCAGCAGGTCGGGGTCTGGCGCTGGCAGCCGGGCAGCTACGACATGGTCATGATCGACGGGGCGCGCCTGCACAACCGGTTGCGGCACCTGCTGGAACGACCGCTGGTGCAGCGCGTGAAATTCCACCCGTCGATCCCGGCCGATGCCCCGGCGCTGCAGCTGGCGCGGGCACTGGCCGGCGCCGCGCCTGGCTTGCGGCGCGATGATGCGCGCATGCGCGCGTGCGCGACCGAGCTGGCGCTGAGCCTGGCCGATGCCCTCGCCTACGCCGTGCTGGACGATATCCCGCACAACTACTCGCTGCAGCTGGAGCAGCGCCACGCGGGCCCTTCGCCGCGCCACGTCAAGCGCGCGATCGACTATATCCATGCCAATGCCCGCGCCGTGCTGGCGCTGGACGACATCGCCCGCGCGGCGCGCGTCAGCGTGCGCACGCTGCAGGCCGGGTTCGCGCGCTTCCAAGGCTGCTCGCCGATGCAGTATGCCAAGCGCGTGCGACTGGAGGGCGTCTACAGCGCCCTGCGCGGCGGCGAACTCGAGCATTCGGTGGCGCAGGTCGCGCGGCAATGGGGCTTCAGCCACCTCGGCCAGTTCGCCCATGACTACCGCCTCGCCTTCGGCGAAACACCGTCGGAAACGCGGCGCACGCGCCAGAGCGCGTCGAACGACGAGGCCTTCGCCAGCCGCGGCGGCATGCCCGGCTGAGCCGCGCGCGCGGTGCACCGGGCCTGCCGCTATCGGGATTGCGCAGCGCCTATCAAACCGGCGCACTGTATCGATTCTGAAACAGATCACGCATGGACGAACGTGTGTGCGCGCGAATACTGTGCATGCACTACCTACCGGTCACTCAGGATGAAGGAGACTCAGCATGGCTTCGTCAGGCGTTCTGCTCAACCACACGGATGTTCCTGTCGCCCCCGGCACCCGCACCGTTGCTTCACCTGACGGCCCCGCCAACTTCCTGATCGCGGCGCAGCGCGACAGCGTCGCCAACTTCGCGCGCGAAGGCAACGACCTGCTGCTGACGATGCGGGACGGCAGCACGCTGCGCATCCAGGGCTTCTTCACCAACGGTGCCCAGTACAACAACCTGGTGTTCGTGCAGGAAGACGGCCAATGGCTGGCCGACTTCAGCCAGGCGCTGGGCACGCAGGGCGATGGCGTGGCCGAGGCGGCCATGTTGTTCGAGCCGATCGGCGACAGCACTTCCACGGCCTTGCTGTTGGGTCTGCTGGGCGCCGCGGCCGGTGCCGGCATCATCGCGGCCGCTGCCAGCGGTGGCGGCGGGGATGGCGGCGGCGCGTCCGGCGGCACCTCCGGCAGCAACACCCCGCTGGCCACGCCCAAGGTCGCACCCACCAACGGCACCATGCTGTCCGGCACGGCCCCGGCCGGCAGCTCGGTCGGCATCGACTTCACCGGTGACGGCAAGGCCGACGCCACCGTCACCGCCGATGCCGCGGGCAACTGGACCTACACGCCGCCCCAGCGCCTCGCCGACGGTACCGTCGTTAGCGTGACCGCCTCCGACGCCTCCGGCAACACCAGCGCGCCGGCCACGGTAACCGTCGACGGCGCGGCCCCGGCAGCGCCCACGATCGACGCCGTCAGCAACGATGCTGGCACGGCGATCGTTGCGGGGGGTAGCACCAGCGACACCACGCCCACGCTGTCCGGCAACGCCGAGGCCGGCAGCACCGTCAGCATCTACAACGGCACCACCCTGCTTGGCACCGCCCTCGCCGACGCGAACGGCCGCTGGACCTTCACGCCGCCGTCGGGCCTGGCCGACGGCAACCATGCGCTGACGGTCACCGCCACCGACGCGGTCGGCAACACCGGCCCGGCGAGCGCGCCGTTCCTGCTGACGGTCGATACCGCGGCGCCCGCGGCGCCCACGATCACGCCCACCGACGGCAGCGTCATCGCCGGCACCGCGGAGCCCGGCAGCACCATCCATATCGACCTGAACGGCGACGGCGCGCCCGATGCCACCGTCACCGCCAACGACAGCGGCAACTGGACCTACACCCCCTCGCCGGCACTGGCCGATGGTGCCATGGTCAGCGTCACCGCGACCGACGCCGCCGGCAATACCAGTACGCCAGCCACCGCCACCATCGATGCCAGCGCACCGGCCGCGCCGGTGATTGGCAGCGTCACGGACGACGCCACCCCGTCGACCGGCCCCCTCGCCGACGGCGACAGCACCAACGACGCCACCCCGACGCTTTCCGGCACCGCCGAAGCCGGCAGCACCATCAGCATCTACAACGGCACCACGCTGGTCGGCACCACCACCGCCGACGCCACCACCGGCGCCTGGACCTTCACGCCCACGTCACCGCTGCCCGACGGCGCCGTGAGCCTGACCATCACCGCTACCGACGCGGCGGGCAACACCAGCGCACCGAGCACCGCCTTCACGCTGACGCTGGATGCCACGCCCCCTGCGATCCCGGCCATCACCGGCGCGACCGATGACAACCCGGTCAGCACCCCACTGGCTTCCGGCGACAGCACCAACGATTCCACGCCGACGCTTTCCGGCACCGCCGATGCCGGCAGCACCATCAGCATCTACAACGGCGCCACGCTGATCGGCACCACCACCGCTGACGCGACCACCGGCGTGTGGAGCTTCACGCCAACCTCGCCGCTGCCCGACGGCCCTGTGAGCCTGACCGCCACCGCAACCGATGCGGCGGGCAACACCAGCGCGCCAACCGCTGCCTTTAATCTGACGGTCGATACGGCTGCACCCGCTGACCCGGTCATCACGCAGGCCAGCGGCACCACGATCTCCGGCACCGCCGAAGCCGGTAGCACAGTCGATATCGACCTCGATGGCGATGGCACGCCCGACGCTACGGTGACGGCCGACGCCACGACCGGCGCGTGGACCTATTCGCCAGGCACGCCGCTGCCTGACGGCACGGGCATCAGCGTCACTGCCACCGACGCCGCCGGCAATACCAGCGCGCCGGCCACCGCCACGGTCGACGCCACGCCGCCCGCGATCCCGACCATCACCGGCGCGACCGATGACAACCCGGTCAGCACCCCATTGGCTTCCGGCGACAGCACCAACGACGGCACGCCTACCCTGACGGGCACCGCCGATGCCGGCAGCACTATCAGCATCTTCAACGGCGCCACGCTGATCGGCACCACCGTTGCCGACGCCACCACCGGCGCATGGAGCTTCACCCCAACCACGCCGCTGATCGACGGTCCTTATGCGCTGACCGCTACCGCCACCGATGCGGCGGGCAACACCAGCGCGCCGACCGCTGCCTTTAATCTGACGGTCGATACGGCAGCACCCGCTGACCCGGTCATCACGCAGGCCAACGGCACCACGATCTCGGGCACCGCAGAAGCCGGCAGCTCGATCGGTATCGACGTCGATGGCGATGGCACACCCGACGCAACGGTGACGGCCGACGCCACCACTGGTGTCTGGACTTACACTCCCGGCACGCCGCTGCCCGATGGCACGGCAATCAGCGTCACCGCCACCGACGCCGCCGGCAACACCAGCGCGCCGGCCACCGCGACGGTCGACGCCACGCCGCCGGCGATCCCGGCCATCACCGGCGCGACCGACGACAACCCGGTCAGCACCCCACTGGCTTCTGGCGACAGCACCAACGATTCCACGCCGACGCTTTCCGGCACCGCTGATGCCGGCAGCACCATCAGCATCTACAACGGTGCCACGCTGATCGGCACCACCGTTGCTGATGCCACCACCGGCGTGTGGAGCTTCACGCCGACCACGCCGCTGACCGATGGCCCTGTGAGCCTGACTGCCACCGCGACCGATGCGGCAGGCAACGTCAGTGCGCCGACTGCTGCCTTTAATCTGACGGTCGATACGGCTGCACCCGCTGACCCGGTCATCACGCAGGCAAGCGGCACCACGATCTCCGGCACCGCCGAAGCCGGTAGCACCGTTGATATCGACCTCGATGGCGATGGCACGCCCGACGCTACGGTGACGGCCGACGCCACGACCGGCGCGTGGACCTATTCACCAGGCACACCACTGCCCGATGGCACCGGAATCAGCGTTACCGCCACCGATGCCGCTGGCAATACCAGCGCGCCGGCCACCGCTACGGTCGACGCCACGCCGCCCGCGATCCCGGCCATCACTGGCGCAACCGACGACAACCCCGTCAGCACCCCGCTGGCTTCCGGCGACAGCACCAACGATTCCACGCCGACGCTTTCCGGCACCGCCGATGCCGGCAGCACCATCAGCATCTACAACGGCGCCACGCTGATCGGCACCACCGTTGCTGATGCCACCACCGGCGTGTGGAGCTTCACGCCGACCACGCCGCTGACCGATGGCCCGTATGCGCTGACCGCCACCGCAACCGATGCGGCCGGCAACACCAGCGCACCGACCGCCGCCTTCAACCTGACGGTGGATACGGCAGCACCCGCTGACCCGATCATCACCGTTGCCAACGGCACTACCCTGTCCGGCACCGCCGAAGCCGGCAGCACCGTCAATATCGACCTCGATGGCGATGGCAACCCGGAGGGCACGGTCACCGCCGATGCCACCACCGGCGAGTGGACCTACTCGCCCGCCGGCGGACTTCCCGATGGCGTGGTCGCCAGCGTCACCGCCAGCGATGCCGCAGGCAATACCAGCGCTCCTGCAACGGTAACCATCGATGCCACCCCGCCGGCGGTTCCGCTGATCACCAGCGTCACCGACGACAATCCGGTCGCCACCCCGCTGAATTCGGGCGACAGCACCAACGACAGCACGCCGACCCTCAGCGGTACTGCCGATGCCGGCAGCACCATCAGCATCTTCAACGGCGCCACGCTGATCGGCACCACCGTCGCCGATGCCACCACCGGCGCGTGGACCTTCATCCCAACCACGCCGCTGACCGACGGCCCCTATGCACTGACTGCTACCGCGACCGATGCTGCCGGCAACATCAGCGCGCCGACCGCCGCCTTCAACCTGACGGTCGATACGGTCGCACCGACCGCCACGGTGGCCGTCACGGCGCTTACCGACGACACCGGTGCCACCGGCGACTGGATCACCGCCGACACCACGCCCGTCGTCAGCGGCACGCTCAGCGCGGCGCTGGCCCCCAACGAGAGGCTGGAAGTCAGCATCGACGGCGGCGCCACCTGGACCGATGCCGTGGTCACCGGCAACACGTGGCAATGGTTCCCCACCGGCCAGCTCGCGGACGGCACCTATACGATCACTACCCACGTGACCGACAGCGCCGGCAATATCGGCGCGGTCACCACCCAGAACTTCACGGTTGCGCAGCAGGCGGCGCCCGAGGCTGCCGTGAATGAAGCCGGCGGCTTGCTCGGCATTGCCGATGCCAACCTGCTGGGGCTGATCGACCTGAGCGCGCAGCAGTTCTTCACCGCCAGCGACTACAACGAGAACATCAACAGTGTAGTTATCCGGTACGGCAGCGTGTTGGGACTGGGAATGCAACAGCTGGACGCAAGCACGGCGCTGGCGGCGGAACTTGGACTGACCTTCAACGTGGTCAACGATCCGGGTACCCTGTTCATCGGCCCCACGTCCACGTTGACGATCTCCGCCGTCGGCGGCGGCCCGATCGACAACCTCAGCCTGAACGAACTGCTTGGTTCGATCACGCTGGAAGGCGGCCTGCTCGGCGTCAGCGTGAGCCTGCTCGACGCCATGACGATCACCGCGACCGACACCACGGGGCTGAGCACCACGTCCACCGGGAGCCAGCTGGTCAGCGCCGGCGTGCTGACCGACCTGCTCGGCGCAACCCAGTCGTCGGCGATCATCGAAGGCGATGCCAGCGGCAATACGCTCACGGGCAGCACTGGCAACGACCGGCTCTACGGCTACGGCGGCGACGACACCATCAATGCCGGCGCCGGCAACGACCTGGTACGCGGCGGTGCGGGCAACGACATCCTGAATGGCGAGGCCGGCAATGACGTGATCATCGGCGGCGCCGGCAACGACACCATGAGCGGCGGCGCTGGCACCGACGTGTTCCTGTGGGAGGCCCGCGGCACCGACGGCACCGGCGGCAACGGCACCGACATGATTACGGACTTCACCGTGGGCACCGCGCCGGGGCAGGCCGGCAACGACGTGCTGGATGTTTCCGCGCTGCTGGATTACGCCGCCGACGCCAACGGCCCCGCCCACTACCAGAATGGCGTGGCCACCATCGACGCGGGCGACAACATCGGCCAGTACCTCAGTGCCACGCAGCAGGGCGCCGACACCGTGATCACCATCGACCGCGATGGCGCCGGCACGGACTACAGCGCACAGACGCTGGTGACGCTGAACAACGTGACCACCAACCTGGAGACCTTGCTGGCCAACCAACAGATCCTGGTCTGACCCCGCAGCCCCCGGCCCGGCGGCATGCGCGAGCAGCCGGGCCGGCCGTGGCGCCGTCATGCACGCATGCCGGCGCGATCGACACATCCGGACGGCATCGCCATCTTGTTCACAGTCAGACTGACCCTTGACGCCGGCGCGAGCGCCGGCCCCGGCTTCGGCCTCTTCTGGTTTCCTGGTTTCACCGCCTCGCGCGCGGCAAAACCGCTCCTGGGCACACTGCTCGCGACGCTGCTCGCGGCCATGTCGATGGCCAGGCCGGCGGGTGCGGCGCCGGTGCCAGCGCTTGCCGCCACGGCTACGCTGCCCACCGCGCCGGCGTCGAATGCGGCCGCATCGAATGGTGTGCCGGCGGCTTTGCGCATCCCGCTGGCGGGCATGGCGCTGCACGAGGCCGTCGGCATCGCCATCTCGCGGCATCCCGATATCGGGCGCGCCAACGCGGTGGTGGCGCAGAGCGAGGCTGAGATAGCGGTGGCGCGTTCGGCCTGGTACCCCAAGCTCGAATATGGCGTGCGCCCCGGCTATGGCGGCAGCTTCGGCAGCGGCGGCAACGACATGGGCGCGCGCGCATCGGTGGGCGTGAGCCAGCTGCTGTACGACTTCGGCCGCACCGCCAGCAAGATCTCCGCCGCGGACGCCTCGCTGGTACAGCGCCGCCATGAGCTGTCCGACACGGTCGAGCAGATCGCCTACAACACCGCCTCGATCTATATCGAGCTGGCCGCCAGCCAGGCGGTAATGGCGGCCGCGCAGCGCCAGCTCGAAACGCTGGCGGTCACGCGCGACAAGATCGGCCAGCGCGTGCGTGCGGGGCTGTCGGTCAGTTCGGACGGCACCATGGCCGACGTGGCGATCCAGCGCGCCCGCACCGAGACGTTGCGCGCGCGCACCCGTTTCGACGTGGCCGCGTCGCGCCTGGCCGAGCTGATCGGCGTGCGGCCCGAGCGCGTGGCCGAACTGACGCGCACCGAAGACGAGGTCCGCGGCCTGGGCGACGAGGGCGACGACATCGAGCACACCCCCAAGGTGCTGGCCGCCGCGGCGGCGGCCGAGGCCGCGCACGCGCGCGTGACGCTGGCCGAGGCCGAGCGCTTCCCGTCGGTCAGCGTAGGCGTCAGCCGCTCGGTGTCGACCGGGCGCGCCAATGCCAACGACGATACCTGGATTGGCGTGGCCATTGCCGGCGACTTCTCGCTGGGCGGGCTCAACCGGCACCGCATCGACGCCGCCCGCGCCGGCCAGCGCGCGGCCCAGCAGGCGCTGGACAATGAACGGCTGCTGGCCCGCACCACGCTGCATTCCGCCGCCACCGAGGCGGCCGGCGCTGCGGCGCGCACGCAAAGCTATGCGCAGATGATCGCGCTGCTGCGCGCTTCGCGCGACCTGTACTGGCAGGAATACATCCTCAACAAGCGGACCCTGACCGACGTGCTCAATCCCGAGCGCGAGATCTTCCTGGCCGAACAGGAGTGGATCGGCGCGGTCGCCGACGGCATGCTGGCGCGCATCAAGGCGCACGCCGCCACCGGCAGGTTCGTGGCCTTGCTGCGGGAGCACGACAGTGCAAGCCACCCTTGACGCACCGAGTGCCGGCACTACGCCGGCCGGAGCCAGACCCCACGATGGCGGTGCGCCGGCGCAGCCGGCGAAACCGGCGCAAGCGGCATTGGCCTGGGCCGAGGCCCTGCTGCTGGCGGCCCGCCAGCTCGGGCTCTCGCCTTCGCCGGAACTGGTGCGCGGCGCGGCCGCCTGGACTGATCGCGCCGACGCCGAGCGCGCGGTAATCGAGATGGCCGCCGCCGCCGGCTTGTCGGCCCAGTTTGCCGACCTGCCCGCGGCCGCGCTGTCGCCGCTGCTGCTGCCCGCACTGGTGGCGCTGGACGGAGCGCACATCGGCCTGCTGACGGGCATCGCCGACGGCAAGGCGGTGCTGCAGCTGCCCACCGGCGCCGGCACCATCGAGCGCACCCCCGCGCTGGCGGCGCTGGCGCGGCAGGACGGCGACGGCAGCGTGCGCCTGCTGCTGGTGCGCGAACGGGTGGCACCGCGCAGCGGCCGTCTCGACGCCTACCTGACGGCGCGCCCGGAAGGCTGGCTCGGCAGCATCTTCACCGCCAACTGGCGCACGCTGGTGGAGCTGGGCGCGGGCTCGCTGTTCGGCAACCTGCTGGCGGTGGGCACCTCGCTGTTCGCGATGCAGGTGTGGGACCGCGTGGTGCCGGCGCGCTCGCTGCATACGCTGTGGGTGCTGGCCAGCGGCGTGGCGCTGGCGCTGGTGCTGGAGCTGCTGATCCGCACCGTGCGGGTGTCGATCGCCGACCATTTCGGCAAGCAGGTCGACCAGCGGCTGTCGGCAATGTTCTTCGCGCGCGTGCTGGATATCCGCAACGATGCGCGCCCGCGCTCGCCGGGCACGCTGGTGGCGCAGCTGCGCGACCTGGAGCAGCTGCGCGAGCTGCTGACGTCGAGCACGCTCGGCGTACTGATCGACCTGCCCTTCGTCGCCGGCTTCCTGGTCATCATCTGGCTGCTGGGCGGCTGGCTGGTGCTGGTGCCGCTGGTGGCGATTCCGCTGTTGGTGCTGCCCGGGCTGGTGGCGCAGATTCCGCTGGCGCGGCTGTCGCAGCAGGGCATGAGCGAGGCCGCGCTGCGCAACGCGATCCTGATGGAATCGATCTACCGGGCCGAGGACATCAAGGCCCTGCAGGCAGAGCCGCGCTTTCGCAAGCTATGGGACCGGGTCAACACGGTCAACGGCGAGATCGGACTGAAACAGCGCTTTATCGCCGGGCTGCTGCTGAACCTGTCGCAGACGGTGCAGCAGCTGGCCTATGTCGGGGTGCTGGTGGCAGGGGTGCATGGCATCCTGGATGGCGGCCTGTCGTTCGGCGCGGTGCTGGCCTGCTCGATCCTGACCAGCCGCACCATCGCGCCGCTGTCGCAGATCCCGGCGGTGCTGGGGCGCATCCAGAACGCGCGCGTCGGCAAGCAGGGGCTGGACGCGCTGCTGACCCTGCCGCTGGACCACGACCCGGCGCGCGACACGTACCACCGGCCCGCGCTGGTGGGGCGCTATCGCTTCGAGCAGGTGGTGTACGGTTTCGACCCGCAGGAAAAGCCGGTGCTCAACATCCCGCAGCTGCAGATCGCGCCCGGCGAGCGGATCGCGGTGCTGGGCCGCGTTGGCGCCGGCAAGTCCACGCTGCTGCGCCTGCTGGGCGGGCTGGCAACGCCGGTGCAGGGCCGCATCCTGTTCAACGACACGCCCTTGCCGCTGATCGATCCCGCCGACGTGCGCCGCGACGTCGGCATGGTGATGCAGGAATCCAGCCTGTTCTACGGCAGCTTGCGCGACAACCTGCTGGTGGCCGATCCGCTCGCCACCGACGAGGCCATGCTGCAGGCGCTGCGGCTGGCGTGCGCCGACCGGCTGCTGCTGAACCAGGTGCACGGGCTGGACCTGACCATCCGCGAGAACGGCGTGGGCCTGTCCGGCGGGCAGAAGCAGGCGCTGATCCTGGCGCGCACGCTGCTGCGCGCGCCTAACGTACTGCTGCTTGACGAGCCCACCGCATCGCTGGACGAGGCCACCGAGCAGGCCGTGATCGCGCGGCTGCGGCCCTGGCTGGGCCAACGCACGCTGGTGGTGGCCACGCACCGCTACGCGGTGCTGGCGCTGGTCGATCGCATTATCGTCGTCGACAACGGGCGCATCGTGCGCGACGGCCCCAAAGATGCGGTGCTGGCCGCGCTGCGCGGCAAGGGCGCGCAGGCCGCGAGCGCGCCGGATGCGGCAGGAGGCTGAACATGGGCACGGGCATTGACACGGGCATGGACCTGAAAGCGGCGGCCGCGGACTGGATGCGCATCGGCGGCGAGCCTACCGGCCCGCGCTACCTGCTGTGGGTGATCGTGGCGGCGCTGACGCTGTTCCTGCTATGGGCGGCGCTGGCCGGACTCGATGAAGTGGCGATCGGCGAGGGCCGGGTCACGCCGGCGTCCAAGGGCCAGATCATCCAGAGCCTGGAGGGCGGCATCCTGGCCGAGCTGGCGGTGCGCGAAGGCGACGTGGTCGAAGCCGGACAGCAGCTGGCCACGCTCGACCCGGTGCAGGCGCGCGCTTCGATGGAGGAGACGCTGGAGCGGATCGCGGCGCTGCAGGCGCGCGCGGCGCGGCTGCACGCGGAAATGAACGATGCCGCCAATGTGGCCTTCCCGGCCGAACTGGCCGGCAACGCCGCGGTGGTCGACCGCGAGCGCCAGCTCTTCACCGCCAACCGTCGTGCCTTCCGCGAGAATGTCGGCAACCTGCGCGAGCAGCTGCGGCTGGCCGAAAACGAGCTGCAGATCGCCATCCCGCTGCTGCGCACCGGCGCCACCAATGAAGTCGAGGTGCTGCGGCTGCGGCAAAAGGTGGCCGAGTTCTCGACCAAGCTTGCCGCCACGCAGAGCGAATACTACGTGGCGCTGAAGGCCGACTACGCCACCACCATGGCCGACCTGGGCCCGCTGCTGAAGGTGCGCGAAGGCCGTGCCGACCAGTTGCGGCGCACCGCCATCAACTCGCCGGCGCGCGGCATCGTCAAGGACATCCGCGTCTCCACCATCGGCGGCGTGGTCGGCCCCGGCGGCGTGCTGATGGAAATCGTGCCGCTGGGCGACCAGTTGCTGATCGAGGCGCGGCTGAGCCCGCGCGACATCGCCTTCATCCACCCGGCGCAGCCAGCCACGGTCAAGATCACGGCGTTCGAGCCGTCGATCTACGGCACGCTGCCGGCCCGCGTCGACCGGATCTCGCCCGACACCATCGAAGACCAGGTCGACAAGCGCATCTACTACTACCGTGTCTACGTGCTGACCGACCACGCCTACCTGGAAACCAGCGACGGCAAGCGCCACCCGATCCTGCCCGGCATGGTCGCCACGGCCGAGATACGCACCGGCCGCCGCACCGTGCTGGATTACCTGCTCAAGCCGCTGCGCCGCGCCGCCGAGGCCTTGCGCGAGCGCTAAGAGTGGCCCATCCAAGCGGCAGCGGGGCTGTCATGCCGGCGTCGGCGACTGCATGCCCAGCACCGCCACCAGCGCCAGCACCAGCGCGGCGGTGCCGGCTTCGAGCAGCAGGCTGCGCCGCAGTGCCCGGACCGCCTGCAGCGCCGGGCCCGGCTCGCCCATGCGGGCGGCCGCTTCCAGCCGCGGCGCCAGCGCAAACCGGTTCGCCGCCGCCAGACCCAGCATGGTGGCAAACAGCGCAAGCTTGGCCGCCAGCAGCCCGCCGTAGGACATCGGCGCAAACTCCGGCAGCACCGGTCCGACGATCAGCCAGTAGTTGAGCACGCCGGTAATCACCAGCAGGGCCACGATGCGGGTACCGATGCGCGCGAAGCCGTTGGCGCTGCGGCTCAGCAGTGCAAGAGCCTCGCCGTGCGGCGTCGACCCGGGCCACGCCAGCAGCAGGAACGCCGCCAGTGCCCCCACCCATGCGCCCGCGGCCAACAGGTGGGTCACGTCCGACGCCAGGTGCAGGTAGCGCACCGCGCCGTCGTGCATCGCGCCATGCCCGCCCCACGCCAGCGTTGCCAGCGCCACGCCGCCATACGCGGCCAGCACGGCGCAGGGCGCGCGCAAGCGGTGCAGGCGGCGCAGGTTCATGCCGGCCAGCACGAACAGCAGCAGCGCCGCCACACGCACGCACCAGGCCACGCCGAAATCGGTGCCGGTCACGATCATCGCCAGCACATGGGCCTGCAGGGCGGCATAGTCCGACGCGCCCGTCATGGCGCGCGCCATCTCGACCAGGGCCAGCAGCGACAGCGCAATGCCCACGCCGGCGCCACCCAGCGCCAGCGCCCGGCAACGGCGCGCGAAGCTGCCGCTGCGTTCGTCCCGTTGCAGCGCGTAGAGGCAGAACAGCGGCAGCCCGAACACCAGCGCGAGGTCGAGATAAAGCGCCAGGCGCAGCCCGGCGGCCAGCCATTCCGGCTGCGCCAATTACTTCACCGTGAAGGTGACGTTGCCGTTGACGGGATGGGTGTCGGAAGAGACCGCGCGCCAGTCCACCCGGTAGCTGCCCGGCGGCAGCGGCTGCGTAGGGGTGATGACCATGGTCTTGGGGTCATCGCTGCCCGAGACCTTCACGGCCATCTTCATCGGCGCATGGTTGGCCATGCCCGGCATGCCGGTCATCACCAGGTTGGCGCCGGAAAATTGGGTGACGAGATTCTCGGAGAAGCGCAGCTCGATCTTCTGCGGCGCGGGCACCGCGGCCTTGTCGGCTGGCGTCGACGCTTCCAGCTTCGGGTGCGCGAAGGCAAGGCTGCTGGCCAGCGCGGCAGTGGCCGCAATCATGGCGTGGATCAGGGGGCGATTGGCATGCATGATGGTCTCCGCTGAGGGATGTAGTAATGGGATGGTCCGGGCGATGGCGTCAAAACCACACGCGGACGCCGGCGACGAAGCGCGTCTCGCCCGACTTGCCGCCGGCGGTGCGGATCATGTCCGCGGTATTGCCGAAGGTCTGGTAGCGCTCCACGCCGATATACGGGGCGAACTGCCGGCTGAACTCATAGCGCAGCCGCAGCCCCACGGTGCCATTGGACAAGCCGCTGCCGATGCCGACTTCCGGATCGTTCTTGCCATAGAGATTGGCCTCGATGCGCGGCTGCAGGATCAGCCGCTGCGTCAGCAGCAGCTCATACTCCGCCGACAGCCGTAGCGCGGTGCGCCCGCTGGTGCCGACATAGGCGGTGGCGTCGACCTCGAACCAGTACGGCGCCAGCCCCTGCACGCCGAACGCCAGCCAGTTGCGCGCCGGGCGCCCGCTGCCGGCGTCGTTGCGCAGGCCCAGCTGGGTGTCCCAGTAGCTGGCCACGGCGTGGCCCCACAGCAGCTCGGTGCGGGCTTCGTGCAGCTTGCCCTTCGAGGCCTCGCCCTCGGCCTTGATCACCAGCTTGTCGAAGCTGTTGCCGAACCACGCCTGCGCCTCGTAGGCGGCGGCATTGTGGCCGTTGGCGTGGGCCCATTCCAGGCGGTCGACCAGCACCGACGCGAACAGGTGCTCGTCGGCCATCACCAGCTGGCGCTTGTCGCCCAGTGCGTACTGGCCGACGCCGAGCTGGTAGCCGCCGGAATAGGCATGCGGATCGCGCGCGTCGGGCGGAGCGCTGCCGCCCTGCATTTTCATGTCGCCATGGTCCATGGCCGGGGCCGCCTCTTGCGGCGGCGCGTTGGCGCCGTCCATGGTCTGGATCTCCGGCTGGTCCATGACTTGCACCTGGCCGTGGTCCATGCCCTGCATCTGGCTATGGTCCATGCCTTGCATTGCGGCAGGCGCGGCAGGCGCGGCCTGTTGACCATGGCCGTGCGCATGGCCGGCATGCGGGTCCTGCGCAAAGGCTGCGCCCATGGCGCCCAGCGCCAGCGCCGCGGCCAGCAGCGTCTTCTTGTATCCGGGCATAACAATCGAGAGTTCGGCTTGCTTCATCACGCCACCACCACTTCGCGGAACATGCCCGCATCCATATGCAGCATCAGGTGGCAATGCCAGGCCCAGCGCCCCAGGGCATCGGCCGTGACCAGGAAGCTGATGCGCTGCGCCGGCTGCACCGGGATGGTGTGGCGCCGCGCCTGGAAGCTGCCGTCGGGTGCCTCCAGCTCGCTCCACATGCCGTGCAGGTGCATCGGGTGGGTCATCATGGTGTCGTTGTGCAGGATCACGCGCAGCCGTTCGCCATGCTTGAAGTAGATCGGCGTGGACTTGCCGAACTCGACCCCGTCGAACGACCACGTATAGCGCTCCATATTGCCGGTCAGGTGCAGCTCGACCTCGCGCCCGGGCCCGCGCGCATCCATGGCTCCGCCGATGGTGTGCTGGTCGGCCAGCGTCAGCACGCGCCGGCCGTTGTTGCGCAGGCCGATGCCGGGGTCGTCGAGGTTGGTGCGGGCCATGTCGACACGCATGTCGGTGCTGGCGCCGTATTCGGTGCGGGCATGGCGTGCGGTCTTGCTGGGCACCCGCAGCGCATCGGCGGGCGCCATCGCGTGCTGGCTTTGGTCCATGCCGGCGTGGTCCATGCCCGCCATCGGCATCGCGCCGTGGCCGGCGTGGGCACCGTGGCCGCCGTGCCCTCCGTGGGCGCCATGTCCGCCGTGGCCACCATGGCCGGTCATCGCGCCCATCATGTCGGTCATGGTCAGCCATTCGGCCCGGTCCAGCGCCGGCACCGGCGCGGACAGGCCCTCGCGCACCGCCAGCGTGCCGCGCGCATAGCCGGTGCGGTCCATCGACTGCGCGAACAGGGTGTAGGCGTCGTCCTGCGGCGTCACGATGGCGTCGCAGGTCTCGCCGGGGCCGAAGCGGAATTCGTCGACGCTGACGGGCTCGATGTCCTGGCCGTCGACCTGCACCACGCGCAGCTTGAGCCCGGGGATGCGCACGTCGTAGAAGGTGTTGCCCGAGCCGTTGATAAAGCGCAGGCGCACGGTCTCGCCGCGGCGGAACAGGCCGGTCCAGTTGCCCGCCGGCGTGACGCCGTTGGCCAGATGAGTCAGGGTGGCGCTGGACAGGTCCGCCAGGTCGGTCGGGCTCATCCGCATCTGGTTCCACATGCGGCGCTTGTCCAGCGCCTGCTTCAGGCCGTCGCGCGACACGTCGCGGAAGAAGTCGACCACCGTGGGCTGGTTGTAGTTGTAGTAATCGCTCTGGATCTTGAGCTTGTTCAGCACCCGCATCGGGTCTTCGTCGGTCCAGTCCGACAGCAGCACGGTATGGTCGCGGTCGGCGTGCGCGCGCTCGTGCCCGGCGGCCGGGTCGATGACGATGCCGCCGTACACGCCGGTCATCTCCTGGAAGCCAGAGTGCGAGTGATACCAGTAGCTGCCGGTCTGCGTAACCTTGAAGCGGTAGGTGAAGGTCTCGCCCGGCGCGATGCCCGGGAAGCTGATGCCGGGCACGCCGTCCATCTGGTAAGGCAGGATGATGCCGTGCCAGTGGATCGAGGTGGCCTCGCGCAGGCGGTTGGTCACGCGGATGGTGACGGTGTCGCCCTCGCGCCAGCGCAGCGTCGGGCCTGGCAGCATGCCGTTGATGGTGGTGGCGATGGTCGGCTTGCCGGTGTAGTTGACCAGCGATTCGCCGATCACCAGGTCGAACTCGGTGCCGCGCAGCACCGGGCCGGCACCGCTGCCCGCGGGCGCGGGCTGCCCGTCGCGCGCGCCGCTGCCGCCGTGCCCGGCATGCTGCGCCCAGGCGCTGCCGCCAAACCCGCCCAGGCCGGCCAGCCCCGCGACCACGCCGCCGGCGGCCAGCCCCTGCACGAAGCGGCGGCGCCGCAGGTCGGGCAATCCGGAGAGCGGATCAGGCAGCAAAAGAGGCAGCGCTGGGCGGCCGGGGCTTGGATGGCGTCGCATGTCACGTCGGTTCGGTTAGTTGGCACGCCAAGCGTAGCCAGCGCCACCCTACCGAGGTCTGACCGGAACATGACAATCCGGTAATCTTGCGGTCATGTTGGCGCCCGCAACGACGGCGTAGAGTTGCCTGGCCGTGTGGAAGCGCGCCCGGCACGACCAATCGCGTAAGGAAAGTGCTGATGAAACTGCTTGTGGTGGAGGACGAATCCAAGACCGGCGAATACCTGCGCCAGGGGCTGACCGAGGCGGGCTTCGTCGTCGACCTGGTGCGCAACGGGCTGGACGGCCAGCACATGGCCATGACCGAGCCCTACGACCTGATCGTCCTCGACGTGATGCTGCCGGACGTGGACGGCTGGCGCATCGTGCAGGCGCTGCGCGCGGGGCAGAACCCGGTGCCGGTGCTGTTCCTGACCGCGCGCGACAGCGTGGCCGACCGTGTCAAGGGGCTGGAGCTGGGCGCGGACGACTACCTGGTCAAGCCGTTCGCCTTCTCCGAACTGCTGGCGCGCGTGCGCACGCTGCTGCGCCGCGGCACCGCGCAGATGACGCTGGACCGCATCCAGGTGGCCGACCTGGTGCTGGACCTAACCCGCCGCCGCGCCACGCGCGCCGGGCGCCGCATCACGCTGACCAGCAAGGAGTTCGCGCTGCTGGAACTGCTGGCGCGCCGCCGCGGCGAGGTGCTGCCGCGCTCGCTGATCGCCTCGCAGGTGTGGGACATGAACTTCGACAGCGACAGCAATGTCATCGACGTCGCCATCCGGCGCCTGCGTGCCAAGATCGACGACGGCTTCGACGCGCGCCTGATCCAGACCGTGCGCGGCATGGGCTATGTGCTGGAAGCGCCCGAAGCCGCCGACGAGGCAGACACGCCGCCGGCAAACGACGGGCAGCCCGCATGAAGCCCCGGCTGTCGCTGACGGCACGGCTCACCATCCTGTTCTCGCTGTCGTCGGCGGCGGTGCTGCTGGGGCTGGGCGTGCTGATCTGGCTGGCGATCGACGATCATTTCGCCGACGAGGACTACGCGGTGCTGGCCGACAACGTGCGGCTGATCGAGAAGATCGCCGCCGACGGCCCGGCGGCGTCGCTGCCGCAACGGCTGGGGCCGGCGCTGGAGCACCATGCCGGCTTCGTCGCCGAAGTGCGTGGCGCCGATGGCAAGCGCCTGTACGCGACGAAGGATTTCGATTTCCGCCCGGCGCTGGCCGCCGCCGCGCAGGCGCGGGCAGGACGCGACGCCTTTGCCTGGGAGCAGCAGGGCCAGACCTATCGCGGCCTGCGCGCGCAGCTGGCGCTGGCGCATGCCGGCGTACAGTCGGACGGCCGGGCGGGCGGGCTGCAGGTGCTGGTCGGCATGGACACGGCGTTGCATGACCACTTCATGCACGCGTTCCGCAACACGCTGGCCTTCTACGGCGCGCTGGCGGCGCTGGCGAGCGGGCTGCTGGGCTGGTGGGCGGCGCGGCGCGGGCTGTCGCCGCTGCGCACCATGGCCTCGCGCGCGCGCGCCGTCACTGCGCACAAGCTGGACGAGCGCATGCCGGTCGAGACCGTGCCGGTGGAAATGGCGGATCTCGCCGCCAACCTCAACGCGATGCTGGAGCGCC